>JANOYR010000137.1:0-4852 GCA_031428975.1 Polaromonas sp.
GCCATGGGGCACGGCCATGCAAATGCCATTGTGGCGCATGTTTTGGCCAATCAAAAAAAGTAGCCATTTGCAGCCTTAGCCTTCAGAAAACTACAAGTTCAAACGCCGCATAGGTTTTGCCGTCCGACCCGATTTGCGGTATGCCCGCCATGAGGGAGCGGCGGCAAAGCCTATGCGGCGTTTGAACGTGCGCAAGAACCCGCGTGAATGCATTGCAAAAAATGCTTAAAGAGCAAAGCTTGCCCGTCTAAAATCGCGCAGCCGATCAACAACCAAGCAGCCCAATGACCAACGACACCATGAATCTAGTAGAAATGTATACCGACGGGGCTTGCAAAGGCAATCCTGGGCCGGGCGGCTGGGGGGTTTACCTTAAATCGGGGGACACCAGCAAGGAACTGTTTGGCGGCGAAAAGCTCACCACCAACAACCGCATGGAGATGATGGCGGTGATTGAGGGGCTGACTGCGCTCAAGCGGCCTTGCCAAGTGGTGATGTATGTCGACAGCAAATATGTGTTGCAAGGCATCACCGAATGGGTCAAGGGCTGGAAGGCCAAGGGCTGGAAAACAGCGGCCAAGCAGCCTGTAAAAAACGTGGATTTGTGGATACGGCTTGATGATTTGGTGGCCCACGGGGGGCACAAAATAGAGTGGCGCTGGGTCAAGGGGCATGCGGGCGACCCGGGCAATGAGCGGGCCGATGGGCTGGCCAACCGCGGCGTGCCCTGAACTTTTGGGCGCTTTGTAAATCTGCGGTAAAGGCGCAATGGATGCATTCACATGGTGAAAATCTGTGGCGTTTAGGGGCAAGTGGGCATTGCCGCACGCACTGCGCCTGTTAAAGTTAGCATCCTAAGCACCCACAAATTCGAGACTCTTCACATGGCATCTAAGGCAATTTATTCGGTTATCGCGGTAGCGGGCATTGCCGCTGCGTCTGGCGCTGCATATTGGTACCAAAACAAACCCAAAGGGCCTACCGAAATCACGGGTTCGCAAGCCTCGGGCACGCTGGGCGCTCCGGCTGCAGGGGCATCAGCGGCGCGGCCAGCGGGCGGGCCTGGCGGTCCGGCGGGCGTAGAGGTGGCCAAAGTAGAAGTGACCAAATTGCAAGACGATGCGCAGTCAATTGGCACATTGCGCAGCCGCCAAAATGTCATGATGCGGCCCGAGGTGTCGGGCCGCATTATTACGCTGGGTTTTACCGACGGTGGCCGCATTCGCAAGGGCGACGTGGTGGTGCAGCTAGACGATGTGTTGCAACGCGCCGAGGTGCGCCAGTCGGACGCGCAGGTGCAAATTGCCCGCGCTAACCTCAAGCGCAACCAAGAGCTGGTGGCGCAAAGCTTTATTGCCCAACGCGTGGTGGACGAAAGCACGGCCAATGTATCGGTGGTCGAGGCGCAGCTGGCGCTGTCTTGTGCGCGGCTAGAACGCATGCGGGTGATTGCGCCTTTTGACGGCACGGTGGGTATCCGCACGGTCAACATTGGCGATTATGTGAAAGATGGCGCTGATTTGGTCAATATTGAAGACCTTGGCGCAATGTATGTGGACTTTAAGCTGCCTGAGCGTTTTCAGGGCAAGCTGCGTAAAGACCAAGTGGTGGATTTGCAGCTTGATGCCATGCCGGGGCGGGCTTTTAAGGCCAAAATTGAGGCGATTGACCCGCAAATTGATGCCAATGCACGCTCGATTTCGGTGCGGGCGGTGTTGCCTAATACGGCGGGTGAGCCGATGCAGCGGCCTGCGGGCGCTGGGGGGCCTGGCGGTGGAGCTAGCGGCGGTGCGCCTGGGGTGGGTGCTGGTGGCGCGGCAGCGGCCAAACCTGCCATGGTGGCCAAGCCGCCAGCAAGGCCAGCCCCTAGGCCTGCTGCACCCGCATTGGCTGCGGCACCTGTTGCACGGCCTGCGGTGACTGACCCTGTGCTGCTTTCGTGTGCACCATTTAGCTTGGCTGCACGCACGGCAGCGGGAGGCCGTGGGGCTGCCAGTGCTGCGGGTGCGGGTGCAGCTGGTGCAGGTGGCGGGCCATTGCGCCCGGGCATGTTCGCCCGTGTGAATGCCGTGTTTAAGATCAACGACAAATCACTCACGGTGCCCGAAGAAGCCATCGTGCCCCAAGCGGGGCGGCAATTTGTGATCAAAGTTGTGACGCAGACTGAGGATGAGGCTAAGGCGCTGGCAGAAAAAGCCAAAGTTGCAGCAGCTGCGGCGGCGGCCTCTGCGCCTGTTGCTGCTGGTGGGGCTGGGGCAGCGCCTGCTGCGCAAGCGCCTGTGTTTGTCGATGGCAAGCGCTTGGTGTCGCTGCGCACCGAGGTCAAAGTGGGGCTGCGCCGCCAAGGCCGCGTGGAGTTGACAGACGGCGTGGCCGAGGGTGACACCGTGGTGGTGGCGGGCCAGCAGCGGCTGCAGCGCGACAACACGCCTGTGCGGATTGTGGAGCTGGGCAGGCCAGGTGGCGCGGGTGGTGGTGGGGCAGGAGCGGGCGCTGGCGCAGCAGCTACAGGCGCTTCGCCAGTTGCACCAAGTGCTGCTGGAGCTAGCGCACCGCCGTTGCCAATGCCTGCTGCCAGTGCCGCACGCTGAACCCGTATTTTTCGCCATACCGCTTATTTGTTGACTAAACCCCCAGGGAGCGCAGCATGCAGCTACCAGAAATATCGATCCGCCGCCCCGTCTTTGCCACGGTGATTTCACTGCTGATCTTGTTGATTGGCTATGTGTCGTTCACCAAACTCTCGGTGCGCGAATACCCCAAAATCGACGAACCGACGGTGACCGTAGAAACGCGGTATTTGGGCGCTTCTAGCGAAGTGGTGGAGGCGCAGGTGACCAAGGTGTTGGAAGATTCGTTGGCAGGCATTGAGGGCGTGGATGTCATCACGTCCATCAGCCGCCAAGAACAAAGCCAAATCACCGTGCGCTTTATTTTGACGCGTGATGCCGACAGCGCCGCTGCCGATGTGCGCGACAAAGTCAGCCGCGTGCGCCTGCGCTTGCCCACCGGCATTGACGAGCCGGTGATAGCCAAAGTAGAGGCCGATGCTTTCCCCGTGATTTGGCTGTCGTTTAGCTCCGACACGCTCAATGTGCTGCAAATGTCAGACCTTGCCAACCGCTTGGCCAAGCCTATGCTGCAAACTGCGCCGGGCGCGGCCGATGTGCGCGTATTTGGGGAACGCAAATACTCGATGCGCATTTGGCTAGACCCCGACAAGCTGGCCGCCTACAAGCTCACCACCCAAGACGTAGAAGATGCCCTGCGCCGCTCTAATATTGACGTGCCCGCTGGCCGCATCGAGAGCAAACAACGCGAATTCAATGTGACCAGTGCCACCGATTTGCAGCGCCCCGCTGAGTTTGCGCAAATTCAAATTAAAAACGTCAACGGCCAACCGATTCGCATTGGCGACGTGGCGCAGGTGCGCCAAGGCCCCGCATCAGAGCGCACCGCCACCCGCCTCAATGGCAAAGACGCGATCACCCTTGGCGTGATCCGCAATGCCACAGCCAACCCGCTGGAGCTGTCGGCTGCAGTACGCGCCATGATTCCTAAAATCAAAGAAAACATGCCCGCTGGCACAGAAATTGAGGTGTCCAACGACAATTCTGTCTTCATTGATCGCTCTATCAAGGCGGTGTTTAGCACCATACTTGAGGCCGTGGTTTTGGTGGCTTTGGTGATTTTTGTGTTTTTGCGCACCATTCGGGCATCGATTATTCCGCTGATTACCATTCCGGTGTCGCTGATTGGCACTTTTGCTTTAATGGCCTTGTTTGGTTTTACCATCAATACGCTCACGCTTTTAGCGCTGGTGCTGGCGATCGGGCTGGTGGTGGACGATGCGATTGTGGTGCTTGAGAATATCTACCGGCATATTGAGGAGGGCAAAGCGCCCTTAGATGCCGCCATTATCGGGGCCAAAGAAATTGGTTTTGCCGTGGTGGCCATGACGCTGACGCTGGCCGCGGTGTATGCACCGCTGGCCTTTGCGCCCGGGCGCACGGGGCGCTTGTTTACCGAGTTTGCGCTGGCGCTGGCAGGGGCGGTGGTGGTGTCGGGCTTTGTGGCGCTCACGCTGTCGCCCATGATGTGTTCTAAGCTGCTCAAGCACAACCCGAATCCGTGGTTTTTTGACCGCTGGATTGAGCGTGGCTTGCAGGCCCTCACGCGCGGCTACAGCAAGCTGCTGGGCTGGTCGCTTAAGGCGCGTTGGCTCATTGTGCTGATCATGTTGGGCTCTGGAGTGGGCACTTGGGCGTTGCTCAAAGACATCAAACGCGAGCTGGCTCCTATTGAAGACCGTGGCGTGATTTTGACCGTGATCAACGGCCCTGACGGGGCGACCATGGAATACACCGCCAAATACGCCCAAGCCATTGAGCGCATGGGCATGCAATACAAAGAATTCGACCGCATTTTCACCGTGACGGGCAACCCTACGGTGGCGCAGGGCAATGTGTTTTACCGCGCCGTGCCGTGGGAGCAGCGCACCAAAAAAACCACCGAAATCGCCCGCGAGATGGGCGGCCGCATTGCAGGTTTGCCGGGGGTCACGGCTTTTGCCATCACGCCGCCGTCGCTGGGGCAGGGCTTCAGAGAGCGCCCCATCAATTATGTGATTGTGACCTCAGACAGCTACCAAAATTTGAGCCAAGTGGTGCGCAATTTTCAAGACGAATTGGCCAAAAACCCCGGTTTTATACAGGTGGACACCGATTTGCGCCTGAACAAACCCGAAATCAAAATGGAGGTAGACCGCGAGCGGGCTGCCGACATGGGCGTGAGTGTGGAGGCAGTGGCCCGCGCAGTAGAAACCATGCTGGGCGGCAGACAGGTTACCCGC
>JANOYR010000138.1:0-6997 GCA_031428975.1 Polaromonas sp.
CCAGCTTGTGGATCCATGCCGCCAAAGAACACAGCGTCTGGGTTCTTGGCTTTCACAGCGGTCAAAATCGCCATGAAGTCCACAGCCTTGTCGGTGGTGAACTGCTCGTCCACAATGGTCATGCCTTTTTGCTTGGCCACGGTTTTGAACACTTCAGCCACGCCTTGACCGTATGCGGTGCGGTCGTCAATCACGGCCACGGTTTTGAGTTTGAGGCCATCAGCTGCGTAGAAAGCCAAACCAGCGCCCAGTGCGTTGTCGTTAGCCAGCAAGCGGAAGGTGGTTTTGTAGCCAGGCTTGGTCAGGTTGGGGTTGGTAGCCGACGGGGTGATGTGGGGAATACCGCAATCGTTGTAGATTTTGGACGCTGGAATGGTGGTGCCAGAGTTGAGGTGACCTGCTACGCCGTTGACTTTAGCGTCACACAGTTTTTGTGCGGCTGCTGCGCCTTGTTTTGGATCGGCTGCGTCGTCTTCAGCCACCAACTCAAACTTGATTTTCTTGCCGCCAATGACCACGTTTTGCGTGTTCAGGTCTTCCACGGCCATGCGTGCGCCGTTTTCATTGTCTTTGCCGTAAGCAGCTTGTGCGCCCGACACGGGTGCAACGTGACCGATCTTGACGACCATCATGTCTTGTGCAGAAGCAGCACCGGCAACCATGGTTGCGGCCAGAGCGATTAATTTCAATTTCATAAAAACCCCTAAAAAGGAATGTTAAATACAAGTTACAAAAGTTGAGAGTAGATTATTTACCCAACGGAGCATACGATAACGCAAATTTCGCGCCAGCTACCTAGGGAAGCTCCTAGGTTTTAGCGATCAATTTCTGTCAACGGACTGTATAAGACGATCAGCGGATGGGCTTTTGCCGCTTATGCTGACTTGGTTCTTACGGATTGGACTACTGGGTTGGACTACCACTGCGGCGCTTGCCCAGTGGCCTCTTGGCTTAATGCATCGCTGACTGCCTCTTGCACCGCCTGCTCGATGATGGGGCGCAGCTCGTCGATGAGCGCAGCCGTGTGCGCTGCTACTGCGCTGCTTACCGCCGTGCGGATGCGCCGCTCTAGCAGCACGTCGACCCTTTGCAAAAGCCGCAGCGTGAGCTCGGTGCTGTCGCTGAGTGAATCAGCCGCAAGATGTGGCGTGGCGGCTGCTTGGGGCAAATGCACGATTTCGGTGAGCGTGGGCACGAATTTGGGGGGGATTTTGGGGGCGTCTGGCATAGGGTGTGCAAATAAGTTGCGCGGCGAATTGGGCTCAAGCGGTAGCGGCTAAGTCGTGCTTGAGGATGGGGTAGCCGCGGTCTGCGTAGTGCTTCCAGCGGCTGCGGGCGGCCAGCCGGTCGGACTCCTGCACACTGACGATCTCAATGACGCGGTCAAAGCGCTCAAATCCGAGGGCGATTTCATGGCCTAAATTGACCAACACTTCATGGTGCACAGACAGCTCGGCGCGCTCGCACAGCAGTGCGCTGCACAGACTGGCTTTGCGCTGCTGCACGCTATTGCCACTGCCACTGCCGTCTTTGTCGTCACCATCCATGGCGTGCACCCGCATGTGCGAGACAAAATCAACGGCACTGAAAGTCCACAGCAATGCATCAATTTGCGCCAACAGCGCCGGCGGCGCAATCACCGCCACGCGCTTGCCTGCGGCGCTGGATTTGCGCAGCAAGCGGCAAACGTATTGCAGCTTGTCGGGCGCGTTGAAGTGAAAAGAAACTTCTGTCATACTACCAATTACATAGCAAACTATGACGTTTTAACGGTGACATTGAGGAAATTAAGCAATAACTTTACGGGGCGACCGGTGGCGCCTTTGCTGGCCCCGCTTTTCCAAGCGGTGCCCGCAATGTCCAGATGCGCCCAAGGGAATTTGGCTGCAAAGCGCTGTAAAAACTTGGCAGCAGTAATCGACCCGCCCGCCCTGCCCGCCACGTTGGCTACATCGGCAAAATTGCTCTTGAGGCCCTCGGCGTATTCTTCGTCCAGCGGCAGCAGCCAGCATTTGTCCAGCGACTCTTCCCCGGCGGCAAAAAGCGCCGCAGCCAGCGCGTCGTTGCTGCTAAAAAGCCCGCTGCGCACGGCGCCCAGCGCAATCACGCAGGCGCCCGTGAGCGTGGCAATGTCAATGACTGCGGCGGGCTTGAAGCGCTCGGCGTAGGTCAGCGCGTCGCACAAGACCAAGCGGCCTTCTGCATCGGTGTTGAGGATTTCAATGGTTTGGCCGCTCATGCTGGTGACCACATCGCCTGGTTTAACGGCTTTGCCGTCGGGCATATTCTCGCAACTGGGGATCAGGCCAATCAGGTTGATGGCGGGGCGCACTGCGGCTGGCATGACCGACAAGGCCTTGAATACGCCCAAAACGCTGGCCGCGCCGCCCATGTCAAACTTCATTTCGTCCATGTCGGGCGCGGGTTTGATAGAAATGCCGCCCGTGTCAAACGTAATGCCTTTGCCCACCAGCACCGTGGGCGCAGCTGTTTTGGCCGCGCCGTTGTAACGCAAAACAATAAAACGCAGCGGCTCGCTCGAACCTTGCGCCACCGCCATGAAAGAACCCATGCCCAAGGCGGCCACCTCTTTGGGGCCGAGCACCTCGCAGGCCACACACGATTTTTTGCCGCCTACGGGCTTGGCAATCGACTGCGCGGCCTCGCCCAGCTTGGTGGGGGTGGCGTAATTACCCGGACGATTGGCCCATTCTTTAGCAAATTCAACCCCCTGCACCGCCGCCACTGTATGTGCAAAGCTGGTTTTGATTGCTGCATTTTTAATAGCAATATATGACAGCCCGACGGTGACATTGGTCAAATTTCTATCTAAAGGCTTAGATTTAGAGCTGGTGTAAGCATAGGTTGCGTCGGCGCAGGCCTGCACCGCTGCGGCCAAGCCTGCGCCACTGAGCGAGCCGATAGCCGCCAAACTGAGCACTGCACTCTTGGCTTTGGCGCTTTTGGCTACCGCCATGCCCGCTAAGCTGGCTTTTTGGAGGTCGGCAGGGCTGGCTTTGCCAGCACCCACCAGCACCAAGCGCGTGGCGGCCACGCCTGCACACTGGTATGACTGCAGCAGCGTGCCAGCTTTGGTATCGAAGTCTTTGGCTTTGATGGCGCTGCTGGCCAAGCGGCTGATTGCGTCAGTTCCCGCTACTGCGCTGCTGTCTGCATCCGCATCGGGCACTACTACGACCAAAACATCGGTTTTAAGGGCTGTAAGCTGGGCGGCAGTGAAAGCCTTGGGTTCAAAGTTCATAATCGGGGGGTAAATTAAGCAATTGTTCAATCCACGATGTTATTCCATTCCACTGTCCGCAAAGAGCTGGGGCGCAGTTTCGGGGCCACCTTGGTCGTCTTGGTGACGATTATCACCACGATGATGTTGATTCGCGCCTTGTCGCAGGCATCGTTTGGGGTCTTTAATCCGCAAGACGTGATGCTGGTGATGGCCTATTCGGTGATGGGGCACATGCCCACTATTTTGACGCTGAGCCTGTTTATTGGCGTGGTGTCCACCCTCTCGCGCATGTACCGCGACAGCGAGATGGTGATTTGGTTTGCCAGCGGGCGCGGCTTGTCGGCCTTTGTGTCGCCGCTGCTGCAGTTTGCCTGGCCTATTGTGCTCATCATTGGTGCGCTGGCCTTGGTGGTGTGGCCTTGGTCTAACCAACAAACCTACGCCCTCAAAGACCGCTACGAGCGCCGTGGCGACTTAGAGCGCGTGGCACCGGGACAATTCCAAGAAAACGCCTCAGGATCTCGGGTGTTTTTCATTGACAAAGACAGCCCTGATGCGCAAACCGGTAGCAACGTTTTCATATCCTCCAAAGACCAAGGCAAAGAATCGATGACATCAGCGCGCAGCGGCGTGGTGCAAATGCAAAATGGCGAGCGCTTTTTAATCCTAAAAAATGGCCAGCGCATTGAAAAAAACGCCGATGGCAAAGACCTCAAAATCAGCCAGTTTGAAGAATACGGCACCAGCATGGGCAATGCCGTCACCGAGGCGTTGGACGCACGCCCGGTGCGCAATCTGGGCTCGTGGCTGTTGTGGCGCATTGGTGCGCCGGTGCAATTGGGGGAGCTGGCTTGGCGTTTGGGGCTGGCCATTGCGGCCTTTAATTTGGTGCTGATCGCACTGTCTGTTTCGGCGTTTAACCCCCGCGCGGCACGCAGCATGAGTTTGGCCATGGCGCTTTTGGCTTTCGTGGTGTACTACAACATGCTCAATTTGGGCTACGGCTGGATTGGCTCGCAAAAGGCCAGTTTTGCCGGATTTTTGCTGATGCTGCACGGTAGTGTTTTTGTGTTGGCGCTACTGTGGCTCGGGGTGAAACACAACAACGTGCCGATTTGGGGTGTTTGGAATATGCGCCGTGTGCTGGGCAAATCAGCCGCCATATCCACCACAAAAGCCGCCACAAAGGCCGCCCGCCCTGGAGACCCGCCATGAAAACCATCCGCAGGTTGATTCACCGCGAGACCATCAGCTCCGTCTTGTTTGTGGGGCTAGGATTTTTGCTGCTGTTCATGTTTTTTGACATGGTGGACGAAATGCAGTCCATCGGCAAAGGGGTGCGCGAGGTCAAATACCAAATCAGCCATGCGCTGGTCTATGTGCTGCTGCGTGCGCCCAACCATATGTATGAAGTGCTGCCGATTTCGGTGTTGATTGGCACCATTATGGTAATGGCGCGGTTTGCGCAAAGCTCTGAGTACACGATTTTGCGCACCAGTGGGCTCGGGCCTTGGCGCAGCCTCAAAAACCTACTGGCACTTGGCCTAGGGTTTACCGTCATCACGTTTGCCATTGGCGACTATGTAGCCCCCCACGCCGACCGCACAGCCCAGCTGCTGCGCTCGCGCTATTTGGGCGAGATTACCTTGGGCAGCACCGGCGCTTGGCTCAAAGAAAAGCAGCGCTACAGCAACTTTTCAGTCAATGTGGCCGCGTTGGATGCTAACTCCGAGATGCGGGGCATCCGCATTTATGAATTCGACAGCAGCGGCCGTATTTTGTCGACCACACAGGCAGAATCTGGCGTATTTGGTGTCGATGACGCATGGCAGCTTAGCCATGCCAACCGCAGCGAATTTGCCGCACTCATTGACAAATCTAAACCTGATGCGGTGCAAAAAATTGAACGCACACAACTCGACACCTACCGCTGGCCTACTGAAATATCGGCAGAAATGGTGTCGGTAGCGCTCCTCAAACCAGAGCGCATGGCGACCATTGACTTGTGGCAATACATTCGCCATTTGGATGCCAATGGCCAGTCAGCCCAGCGCTACGAGATTGAATTTTGGCGCAAAATTTTCTACCCTTTAAGCTGCTTGGTGATGATGGTGCTGGCCCTGCCCTTTGCCTACCTGCACTTTCGCTCGGGCTCGGTGTCCACCTATGTGTTTATCGGGGTGATGGTGGGCATCAGCTTCTTTTTGCTCAACAACGTGTTCGGCTTTATCGGAAACCTCAACAACTGGGAGCCTTGGCTGGCGGCGGCTATTCCGGGGCTGCTGTACAGCGGGGGGGCACTGGGGGCCTTTGGCTGGCTGGTGCTGCGCAGGTGAGCGGGAGATTGGAGAAAAAATGACCAAAAAAATCGACGGAATCCTACTTTTTGCCCACGGCTCACGCGACCCTTTGTGGCGCTTGCCGATAGAAGCGGTGGCGCAGCGGATTCGGGCGCAGTCGCCTGGCACGCCAGTGGCCTGCGCCTACCTTGAGTTGTGCGAACCCGATTTACCTACAGCTGCTGCACAATTAATAGCGCAATGTGACAGCCATAATGCGACATTGCGCTTATTTCCTTTATTTTTAGGGATAGGAAAGCACGCCCGAGAAGACTTGCCGCTGCTGGTGGCAGATTTGCGTTTGCAGCATCCGGCCGTTACTTTTGAACTCATGGCCACCGCAGGCAGCGATGAACGGGTGACGCATTTGCTGGCAGACATGGCGCTTGAAAACACGGTGTAAGCAGCAGCATTTGCGTGCAATTGCGCGATTCAATGGGGCACAATGCGCATATCAAAGGCATAATGAATTAAATTGATAGTTGATTTTTGATATGAACCTGCACCAATTTAAATTTGTTCAAGAAGCCTCGCGCCGCGGGCTGAACCTGACCGAGGCAGCCAAAGCGCTGCATACCTCACAGCCGGGGGTCTCTAAGGCCATTATTGAGCTTGAAGAAGAGCTAGGCGTGGAGATTTTTGCGCGGCATGGCAAGCGGCTTAAACGCATCACCGAGCCGGGCGTGCATGTGATCAAAAGCATTGAGCTGATCTTGCGCGAAGTGGGCAATTTGAAACGCATTGGCGAACAATACAGCCTGCAAGACAGCGGCACTTTAAGCATTGCCACCACCCACACGCAGGCGCGCTACGTGCTGCCCAAGCCCATTGGCAGGCTGCGCGAGTCTTTTCCAAAAGTGAATATTAGCCTGCACCAAGGCTCGCCCGACCAAGTAGCCAAAATGCTGATGGACGAGGTGGCCGAGATTGGCATAGCGACCGAATCGCTAGCGGACTATCCAGACTTGGTAACCCTGCCTTGCTATGAATGGCAGCATGTGCTGGTGATGCCCGCAGACCACAAACTGGCCCAAGTAGCGCAGGTTACGCTGGCTGATTTGGCGCAAGAGCCCATCATTACTTACCACCCTTCGTTTACTGGGCGCACCAAAATCGACGCAGCTTTTGCTGCTAAAAAACTCAGCCCACGCATCGCACTGGAGGCCATTGACTCCGATGTGATCAAAACCTATGTACGCACTGGGCTGGGGGTAGGCATTGTGGCGGAGATGGCGGTGGGTGAGCTGGGCCAAGTGCCCATCGGTACGCAAGGCAATACCAATGGCGACGGCCCGGGTGAATTGGTGGTCAAACCCGCTGGCCACCTTTTTGGGGCCAATGTAGCGCGTGTGGCCTTCAAACGCAGCGCCTACCTGCGCAACTTCGTCTACACCTTCGCCGAACTAGTCAGCGA
>JANOYR010000139.1:0-9882 GCA_031428975.1 Polaromonas sp.
ACCTGGCGGCCATCGTGGGTGGTGAAATGCATGTCCTTGGCCGCCACGAAAACCCTGGGATCCACACGAAAATGGCGGTTAGGCGTGTAGGGCAACCAAAAATTGTCCATCGAAAAATCGTTAAAAGCCATGGCAAACTCCTACAAATTAATTACTATATTTTTAATAGCTATATATGACCATTTGACGGCGATATTGGCGTTTTATGAAGAGCATAAAACGTGGAATACAAAGTCGCAGTATGCCAATGCTACACCTAACTTACGCCATTGCATACAAAACAGCTGCTTTTATGCCCACAATACGCCATGACTTCCCGCATCCCCCCCATACAGTGCCTTCTAAGCTTTGAAGCCCTTGCGCGGCTGCGCAGTGTGACGCAGGCGGCGCAAGAGCAGTGCGTCACGCCCAGCGCCATTAGCCACCGGATTCGGCAGCTCGAAGACATGGTGGGGCTGCGCTTGTTTGGGCGGGCGGATTTTTCGTTAACCACCGAGGGCAGCGAGTATTTGGCCCAAGTGCGCGAGGGGCTGGCCGCGCTGCAGCGCTTTCCCACCAAAGACGCGCCGCAGGGCAAGGCTAAGCTGCGGGTGGCGGTCACGCCCACCTTTGCCCGATCTATTTTGATGCCGCGCCTGAAAAGCTTTGCCGATGCCTACCCCGAGATCGACCTGACCCTGCAAGTGAGCATTCCGCTCTTAGACGTGGTGGCCGAAGATGCCGACTTGACGATTCGGTTTGGCACAGGCCGCTATGCCGATGTAGAGCATATTTGCTTGTTCAAAGACATGGTCACGCCCATGGCGTCACCGGGCTATGTGCGCGAATTTGGGCCCTTTGAGTCTGCGCAAGACTTAGAAAAAGCCAAACTCCTAAAAAGCCCGCTCGAACCTTGGCGCACTTGGTTTGCCGCCCACCAGCTCGATTGGCCCGAACCCGCCGACGGCTCCAGCTTTAACGACATAGGCCTGATGTGCGACGCCGCCGCGCTGGGGCTGGGCGTGGCGCTGGTACGCCTCAAATTGGGCCAGCCTTGGCTAGACAGCGGCGCACTGGTGCGGCTTTTTGCCACCGAAGCGCCCAGTCCGCATGCGCATTACCTGTGTTGGCGCACAGGGGCGCTCGACCGCTGGGAAGTGTCGGCTTTTGTGCAGTGGCTGCGCGCCAGTGTGGCGGCTTGAATGTGCGCATGCTATGCCAAGCATTGGCTGGTTTGATATCTTGTTTTAGCTTTTGAAGCTGCTTCGTCTGACGCGCCCGAGCCGCGTATGGGCGCTCCCGCCGCTCCCTCATGGCGGGCATACCGCAAATCGGTCGGACGGAAGCGCCCATACGCGGCTCGGGCTATGCTCGCACTTGGGTTTTGATACCAAATCAGCTGCGGTTTGTACTGTATTTACTACTAAATATGTAGCATATTATGACGTTTTTACGCTGACATTTGCACTTTTATCCATAGAAGGTACATCCCTGTCCTTCCAATTGTGAAATTGTCAATTCAAACCCGCCGCCAATCCTAATACAAGTGATTGGGCTGCTGCAAGCCCCATTAGATGGTGTTTTGGATTGATGCTTGGGTTTGCCCTAAAGTATTCTATGCACTATTAATTAATGAGCGCACAATGACCATATGACGATGACATTGGCCTATTTATTTGAGACTGTAGCCGCCGCTGGCGTGGGCTTGGGCGATGGCGCTATTGCGCTCGGGTGGGTTTGTGCATGGGTGATTTGCAATACGAGTCCTGGCTCTTTTGCTTTTTGTAGAACTGCATGGCTTCTTTCATTAACTAATGAGGTGTCCGCTTTTGAGTGGATGCCAGTTTACTCAAACGATCCTTGTAGTGGATACCTAATTTGACAGACACCGCACCCGAGAAATTACGGCGCTTTCAAGGTGCTTTTGCCCCTAGCGCAGCAGGCTCAGTTGCTGCAGGTTTGGCCGATTCTGCGGCAGCCACCACGGCCCGCTTGGGCAATTGTGCATGCGCCACATTCAGCGCCGTTGCTACGCATTTTTTGTGCATCAGGGCTTTGTCTGCGGCGGGGTTGGGCGGCAGTTCGCGCAGTTGCTTGGCGCAGTCGCGGGTGGCCAAGCGCTCGCCTTCGGTGCGGTTGACCAAGCATTGGCGCAGCTGTATTTTGCGGTCGTTGCCCTCAACGCCTGCCAGCTCGGCTTGGCAGCGCTGCATTTTGCTGGGGCCTTGGTGGTTTTGGGCATAGCCTGTGTTGACCGCACAACAGGCCGCTACAACCCACATGGCTGTGCGCAGGTGGTATATTTTTTGTGCCAAATCACTCATTTTTGAATATTTTTACAATTTATGTGTATTTAAGTATTATGTGCAACATGCGGCATGGATTGCATGCATGCTGTGAAAATATCTCAGCCCCCGCCTGCGCGAAATCGCCTACAGTCAATCTATTGCATATCTTGAGAGTTTTTGTATGAACGCCGCCGTTTCACCCGAACTATTCGCCAAAACCGAGCAATTAGCCCGCATCTTGCCTGCCTTGCAGGCGGTTTTGCCTGCGCACGCCATTTTGTGGCACGGCGAAGACACCACGCCTTATGAATGCGATGGCCTCACCGCCTACCGCCAGCGGCCGCTGTGTGTGGTGTTGCCCGAAACCAGCGAACAGGTGCGCGCGGTGTTGCAGGCCTGCCACCGCCTAGGCGTGCCGGTGGTGGCACGCGGGGCGGGCACGGGGCTGTCGGGCGGAGCCATGCCGCACAAGCTGGGGGTGACGCTGTCGCTGGCCAAGTTCAACAAAATATTAAAGGTAGACAAATACAGCCGCACGGCGCTGGTGCAATGCGGCGTGCGCAATTTGGCCATCAGCGAAGCGGCAGCGCCCTATGGCCTGTATTACGCGCCTGACCCCAGCAGCCAAATTGCCTGCACCATTGGCGGCAATGTGGCCGAAAATTCTGGCGGGGTGCACTGCCTTAAATACGGGCTGACGATTCACAACATCCTCAAAGTCAAGGGTTTTACCATTGAAGGCGAAGAAATTGTCTTTGGCGGTGACGCTTTAGACGCGCCCGGCCTAGACCTGCTGGGCGTGGTGATTGGCTCCGAGGGCATGTTGGCCATTACCACCGAAGTCACCGTCAAGCTGATTCCTAAGTCACAATTGGCGCGTTGCATCATGGCCAGCTTTGACGACCTGCGCAAAGCGGGCGATGCGGTAGCCAGCGTGATAGCGGCGGGCATCATTCCCGCAGGCCTAGAGATGATGGACAAGCCCATGACAGCGGCTGTAGAAGACTTTGTGCACGCGGGCTACGACCTCACGGCCGAGGCGATTTTGCTGTGTGAATCCGACGGCACGCCCGAAGAGGTAGAAGAAGAAATAGGCCGTATGAGTGAGGTGCTGCGCCGCTGTGGTGCTACCGCTATTGCAGTGAGCCAAGACGAGGCCGAGCGCCTGCGCTTTTGGAGTGGCCGCAAAAATGCCTTCCCCGCCAGCGGCCGCATCAGCCCCGACTACATGTGCATGGACAGCACCATTCCGCGCAAGCGCTTGGCCGATATTTTGCTAGCCATTGCCGAGATGGAGAAAAAATACCAGCTCAAGTGCGCCAATGTGTTCCACGCTGGCGACGGCAATTTGCACCCCTTGATTTTGTTTGATGCGAATGATGCCGACCAGCTGCACCGCTGCGAGCTGTTTGGCGCTGACATACTAGAAACCAGCGTGGCCATGGGCGGCACGGTGACAGGCGAGCACGGCGTGGGCGTAGAAAAACTCAACAGCATGTGTGTGCAGTTCAGCGCAGCAGAAAACGAACACATGTTCGCCATTAAACGCGCCTTTGATGCCAAAGGGCTTTTAAACCCTGGCAAAGTGATTCCCACCTTGCAGCGCTGCGCCGAATATGGGCGCGAGCTGGTGCGTGGGGGCGTGCTTAAGCATGCGGATTTGCCTCGGTTTTAAGCTACGTATTCAATAGGCGCTAGCCATGGCACTCAACGCAAACAGCTCTGCCCAAGGCCTCAAAGGCTTTGCTTGGCTGTTGGCATTGCAAACCGCTGGCGAGCTACTGGTGCGGGTGACTGGCTTGCCCATGCCCGGCCCCGTGGTGGGCATGGCACTACTGCTATTGGCGTTGCGCTGGCCTAGCGTGCGCGAGAGTGTGGCTAGCTGTGCAGAGTTTTTGCTGAGCCATTTGTCACTATTATTTGTGCCAGTTGGTGTTGGCGTGATCACCCATCTGGGCGTTGTGGGCCAATATGGCTTGCGCATCGCGTTGATTTTGGTGGTGTCCACATGGCTAGGCTTGGCGGTCACTGCCTTGGCCCTGCGTGGACTAAAAGACTGACCATGCGCCGCCCCCGCCAGCAATTGAGGACGCAAACGCTATGTTAGACGTGGTGGAGCTTTGGGTTTACCTGACTTCGGGGCCTTTATTTGGCTTGACTGCGACTGTGGTGGTTTATGTGCTGGCGCAATCTTTGTATGTGGCGCTTGGCCAAGCGCCTTGGGCTAACCCAGTGTTGTGGTCAGTGCTGTGCATAGCGGCTGTATTGTTGGCCTCGGATGTGCCTTATCCCGTTTATTTTGCGGGTGCGCAGTTTATCCACGTGTTGCTTGGCCCGGCTGTGGTGGCGCTGGCTTGGCCGCTGTGGCAGCGCAAAGACGCGCTGGCGAGGCAGTGGCGCAAGCTATTGTTGGCTGCCGTTTTGGGCGGTAGTGCTGCGGTGCTGTCAGCCTATGTCATGGGGCGAGCGCTGGGCTTGCCAAGCGATGTTTTGCTGTCGATACTGCCAAAATCGGTGACGGCCCCCGTGGCCATGGGTGTAGCGCAGCAAATTGGAGGCATTCCGGCATTGGCCGCCGTGTTTGCCGTGCTCACAGGCATGGTGGGGGCTATCAGTGGCAAATATATTTTTGACGCGCTGGGCATTGGCAAAGACAACAGCGGCTGGATGCGCCGCGGATTTGCCTACGGCACAGCGTCGCACGGCATTGGCGCAGCACGCGCCATGCAGGTCAACGCCGATGCAGGCGCCTATGCGGGCTTGGCGCTGGCCATACAAGTGCTGTTGGCTTCGGTGCTGATTCCATTGGTGGCGCGGCTGCTCGTATTTTTGAGTTAAATGTGCCGCCTTCACGACACAACTCACCACGTATCAATCCGCAACCCCACGCACCCCAAAACTGGCGCATTACGCAGGGCTTGGCTGATCCAGCGGCGGGTGTCAATGGGGTCGATTACCGCGTCTATTTCTAGGGTTTGGGCCATGTTGATAGCACTGCCTGCTGCGTATTGTTTGGCTAGCAACTCTTCGTACAAGGCTTCTTTGGCGGCATCGGTGGGTTGGGCGGCTAGCTCTTTTTTGTAGCCTAACTTGACTGCGCCTTCTAGCCCCATAGCCCCAAACTCTGCGCTGGGCCAAGCAATGCTGAACTGCGGGGCGTGCAGACTGCCTGCGGCCATGGCCATAGCGCCTAGGCCATAGGCTTTGCGCAGCACCACCGCCAACAGGGGCACGCGCAGGTGGGCAGCGGCGATGAACATGCGGCTCACATGGCGCACCTGGGCGGCGGCCTCCGCATCAGGCCCCACCATGAAGCCGGGGGTGTCGATCAGGCTGACCATGGGCAGGCCGTGGGCGTTGCACAGCTGCATGAAGCGGGCGGCTTTGTCGGCTGCGTCTGCGTCAATGGCGCCGCCCAAATGCAGCGGGTTATTGGCCATGATACCCACTGCACGGCCGGCAACACGCGCCAGCGCGGTGTGAATACCTGCGCCAAAACCAGTGCGCAGTTCTAATACCGACTCGGCATCCGCCAGCGCGGCCATGGCGGCGCGGCTGTCGTAGCTGCGGCGGCGGTTTTCGGGGACGATGTTGCGCAGGGTATGGTCTTGCTCGGTAGTTTGCGCAGCTTCTTCACGCAAGACTTGCACTGGTTGGGTAAAAAATCTCAAATACTGCCGCGCCGCAGCCACCGCCTGCACTTCGTCGTCCACCAACACGTCAACCACGCCATTGGCATGCTGCACGCTGCTCGGGCCTATCTGCTCGGGCTTGAAAACACCAAGGCCGCCGCCTTCCACCATGGCCGGACCGCCCATGCCTATATTGCTGGCGCGGGTGGCAATCACCACGTCGCAGCAGCCCAAAAGCGCGGCATTGCCCGCAAAACAGCGGCCAGCCGCTATGCCCACGACGGGCACTTGGCCGTTCAGCCGCGCAAAGCTGGCAAAAGTGGCCACATGCAGCCCCGCCACAATCGGCATGTCCACATCACCCGGTCGGCCGCCGCCGCCTTCGGCAAACAGCACGACTGGCAATTTCTCAGCCAAAGCGATGCCCAGCATGCGGTCGGTTTTTTGGTGGTTGCGCATGCCCTGCGTGCCCGCCAGCACGGTCGCGTCATAGGCCATGACCACGCAGCGTGCGCCGCCCACGCTGCCAATGCCGGTGACCATGCCGTCGGCGGGCGTGTTGGCCACCAAGTCGTCCATGCTACGCCGCGTGGCCTGCGCGGCCACGGCCAGTGCGCCGTATTCCACAAAACTGCCCGCATCCACCAGCGCCGCCACGTTTTCTCGGGCGCTGCGCATGCCCAGTGCGTGGCGTTTGGCGATTGGCTCAGGCCGAGCCGCGTCCAGCGTGTGGGCATGGCGGGCCATGACTTTTTGCAAATCCTCGCGGCAATCGGTAGGAGCCCCTTCATTTTGAGGTTTTTCTGCCATATGTCGCTGTACTATGGTCATAGTTCGCTCATAAATCAGGAGCGTTTGTCCATCTTCCACCACCTCACCCAGCGCCGCATGCAGCTCCCCCACCACGCCCTCGCAATCCGAGCGCAGCTCGTGCTCCATCTTCATGGCCTCCACAATAGCCAGCACAGCCCCCTCACGAAACACCGTGCCCGAAGGCGCAAGGTACACAACGGATGCGGAGATGGGGGAGGTCAGTTGCATGGCTTTTTGTTGGTAGTTATGGGTGGTGGGTGATGCTTTGACTCAATTCTAGGGACTTAAATGCGCCTAGCGGGTCACGCCAAGCGCTGGCTCTACTTGCGGCCTGCCCGCGCTCACTTCTTACCGCTGCGCCTTCGGTTCGCTTTGGCCTGACCCGCCTCGTTTAGCAGTATTTCAGCGGCGGCTTGGATATGCACGATAGCGGCATCTAAAGCCAACAAGGCGGCTTCGCTCAACCCCAGCATCAGGCGTTGGTTCAATTTGGCCACCACCGGAAAGGCGGACGCGTACAAATTGCAGCCTTTGGTGGTCAGCGTGAGCGTGGTTTTGCGTTGGTCGCTTGGAACGGTCTGGCGGTCGATCAGGCCTTTGGCTACCAAACTGGTGACGGCACGGGAGGTGCGGGCACGGTCAAGCTGGGCATGCACGGCCAACGCCGACGACGACAACGACACCCCCGGCCGCAACGATGCCATCACGCGCCATTCACGCCGCGTGATGCCCAGCTGCCCCTCAAAAAGGCGAATCACCGAGGTGCTGCCCGTCGACAGCAGGCGGGTGAGGCGGTACAGCAATAAATCGTCAATCGACTGCGGATTGGACAAACTGGAGGGCGCAGGATGTGTCATTTTTAAATGGCGAGCTAGGGTAATACCTAGAGGTAATTGATTATGTCAACTAATTGCGCACGCCTTACAGTGCAACTACCTACTCATCTGGAGACAAACATGCACAACTTTTCTATTCAAAAGACCGTCGCGGCATCGCTCAAGACTTCTGCGCGACGCACTGTGCTGGGCCTTAGCCTGCTGGCTTTGCTGCCCTCTGCCATGGCGCAGGCCAAGCCGCCACTGAAGATATTGGTGGGCTTTTCTCCCGGTGGCTCGGCTGACACCATTGTGCGCAAAGTGGCGGGCGCTATGAAGGACGACTTTAGCTCGGTCACCATCGACAACAAGCCTGGCGCAGCGGGCAGAATTGCGCTTCAAGCGGTTAAAAACTCCCCGCCCGACGGCCAAACCTTGATTTTCTTGCCCATGGGGCCTATGGTGCTTTTTCCGCATACCTATAAAAACTTGGGTTACGACGCGGTCAAAGATTTCACCCCCATCTCTTTGGTTTCGAATTTCCAATTTGGCATCGTCTCAGGTCCTGCCAGCAATGTCAAAAACATCAAAGACATGATGGCCAAGGTCAAGTCTGACCCCGCTTCGGCCACCTATGGCATACCGGGCACGGGCTCGTTTCCGCATTTTTTAGGGGTGTTGCTGGAGCAAGCCGCTGGCGTGAGCTTGTCGGCAGTGCCGTTTCAAGGCGGTGCACCGACGAATACTGCCTTGCTGGGTGGCCATATTGGCTACAAAATTGACGTGGTTTTGGAGTCTGTGCCGTTCCACAAAGACGGCAAAGTAAAAATTATTGCTGTGACTGGCAGCAAGCGCGATACCCAAATTCCTGACGTGCCCACGCTGAAAGAACAAGGCATTGACATGGCCGCTACCGGTTGGTTTGCCATCTACGGCCCGGCAGGTTTGTCGCCGCAAACACTGGCAAAGCTCGAAGGCGCAGTCAGAAAAGCCGTGCAAAGCCCTGAAGTGCGCGACCAGCTCATCAACTTGGGTAACGAGCCAGTGGGCTCGACTTCTTTGGAATTGGCAGCCATCCAAAAAGCAGACCTAGCCCGCTGGGAAAAGCCCATCAGGGCCACTGGCGTTTTGTTAGACTAAAAAACTGGGGATTGCATGCGGATTTTTCAAACCTATCTGGCGGGTTTAGGCCTTTTTGTCAGCCTGACCGCTGCAGCGCAAAGCGCCCATCCAAGCACGCACCAAGCTGCAACTTGGCCTACTAAGCCCGTCAGAATTGTCAACAATTTTCCTGCGGGTGGCCCGTCGGATATTTTGGCCCGGGCGATTGCCAAAAAACTGCAAACCAGCAGCGGGCACAGCGTGATTGTGGACAACAAGCCAGGCGCTGGCGGCAATATTGGTGCAGCTGAAGCGGCCAAAGCAGCGGGCGACGGTGCAACGCTGTTTGCGGGCATTGACACCGCCTTTACGGTCAATCCCCATATTTTTTCCAGTATGGCGTTCAAGATGGGCACTAAAAAAGGGGACCTCAAGCCCTTGGTGGTCATCGCTTCCAATGGCTTGCTGCTTGGCACGTCTGCCGCCAAAGGCATTCGCTCGATGGGTGAGCTGATTGCCCAGGGTAAGTCAGGCGGGGTGAATTTCAGCTCTGGCGGGGCGGGCAGCCCCGGGCATCTGGGCGTGGCTTTGTTTTCGCAAGCGGGCAACCTCAAAATCACGCATGTGCCCTACCGTGGCAATTCGCCCGCCGTATTAGCCTTGGTGGCGGGCGAGGTGGATGGTGGTATTTTGTCGGTATCGGGCATGTTGCCGCATGTAAAAAGCGGCAAAATCGTGCCCATTGCCATGACCAGCCGCCAGCGCAGCAAAGCACTGCCCGACATCCCCACCGTGAAGGAATTGGGCTATGCAGAACTCGAAAACGAAGTGCTCACCATCATGATGGTGCCCGGCGACACGCCAGAGCCGCTGATGGCGGGCATGAAAAAAGCGGTGCTCGATGTGTTGGCGCAGCCCGCCTTGCGCGAGCGCATGGCCGCACTGGACATGGCCTACGAGGGCCTTACCGATGCTGCAGCCACCAAGCGCCTGGCCGATTTGTCTGCCCGCTACGCAAAAACTGTCAAAACAACGGGCATGAAAGTTGAGTAATTTTTGAAAATCCCACCCACTATGCAACGCCCCAATATCATCTTCATCGTCGCAGACGACCTTGGCTTTGCGGACTTGGGATGCTACGGCGGCCGAGATGCCACATTTGGCAAAGTCTCGCCTGTGTTAGACCAGCTGGCCGCCAACGGCATTCAGTTCACGCAGGGCTACGCCAACTCCCCCGTCTGCTCGCCCACCCGC
>JANOYR010000140.1:0-12832 GCA_031428975.1 Polaromonas sp.
CTGCCGCCATGCTTCAAACACGGCCACCGCGACAGCATTGGACAAATTCAGGCTGCGTTGCCCTTCACGCATGGGGATCTTGATTCTTTGTAAAAGCGGGAATTGTTCACGAACAGCCTCGGATAAACCACGCGTTTCGGCGCCAAATACCAACCAGTCGCCTGGTAAAAACGCCACTTGGTACAGCGAATGGCTGCCTTTTGTGGTCATGGCAAACATGCGCTCGCGCTTGGGTGTGCAAGTTTGCAAAAAGCCCTCCCAGTTGGCATGGCGCTGCAAGCGGGCGTATTCGTGGTAGTCCAAACCGGCACGGCGCATGTGGCGGTCGTCAAAATTAAAACCCAGTGGCTCAATCAGGTGCAGGGCGCAACCCGTATTGGCACTCAGGCGGATAATATTGCCGGTGTTGGGGGGGATCTCGGGCTCGACCAAAACGATGTTGTACATGCCGATATTTTAGAATGCCCGCGCCTAAAATATTTGCAAACTGATCCAATACGCGATAGCGGCTACAAAAGCCGAGGCAGGGATTGTTAAAATCCACGCCCAAACGATGTTCCCAGCTACGCCCCAGCGCACGGCACTGGCACGTTGGGTAGAGCCTACACCCACAATCGCCCCCGTGATGGTGTGTGTGGTGGACACGGGAATGCCCATGCTGGTGGCCAAAAACAAAGTAACAGCACCCCCGGTCTCAGCGCAAAAACCGCCTACAGGTTTGAGTTTTGTGATTTTTTGCCCCATGGTTTTGACGATACGCCAGCCGCCAAACATGGTGCCCGCACCAATCGTGATGTAGCAAGTGATCACGACCCAAATGGGCAAATGGTCTTTGGTGGCCATCATCCAAGTGGGCAAGTTTTGCACGCCAGCGGTAGTGGCCGCAATCAGTAGCAACCAAATAATGCCAGCGGTTTTTTGGGCATCGTTGCCGCCGTGGCCCAAGCTGTAGGCCGCAGCCGAGACCAACTGTAGGCGGCGAAACCAGCGGTCGGTGGCAGATGGTGTGGCGCGCCTGCAAACCCAAGCCACCCCCACCATCATGAGTGAACCCAACAAAAAGCCCAACAAAGGCGCAACAAAAATAAAGGCCAAAATCTTGAAGATGCCGGCACTGATCAAAGAACTGGCACCAGATTTGGCGATGACGGCACCCACAATGCCTCCAATGAGCGCATGCGAGCTGCTGCTAGGGATGCCGTAATACCATGTGATGATATTCCAGCTAATGGCACCAATGAGTGCCCCAAACACAACGTGGGTGTCCACCACGCCGGGCGAGACGATGCCTTTGCCAATTGTGGCGGCCACACTCAAGTGAAAAACAAAATAGGCCACAAAATTAAAGAAAGCAGCAAACACCACCGCCTGCCCTGGCCGCAGCACGCCTGTGGAGACAATGGTGGCAATTGAATTGGCGGCATCGTGAAAGCCGTTCATATAGTCAAAAGCCAGTGCTAAAAATACCAGCATGAAGATGACCCAGAGGGCCGTTTGGGCGTTATCCATCTTATTTGTTCGCTATAAAAGGAGGAGAAGGGCAACGAAATCAGGAGTTCTCAAGCACCACACCTTCAATTAAATTGGCCACGTCTTCACACTTGTCTGTAATCGTTTCAAGCAGTTCGTAAATGGCTTTGAGTTTGATCACCTCGCGTACATCGGGCTCTTCGCGAAAAAGTTTGCTCATGGCGGAGCGCATCACCCGATCGGCATCGGATTCGAGCTTGTCGATTTCTTCGCAGGTTTTCAATGCAGCTTCAGCCGTCGCAGGGTCGCTAACGGTTGCGATCAATTTGACAGCAGCGGCCAAACGCTCGCAGCATTTCACACTGATGTCGGTCAGGCGTTTGATATCCTCCGTCATGAACTTCACGTCGTACAGTGCCATGGTTTCGGCGCTGTCTTGGATCAAATCGGCCACGTCGTCCATGGTGTTGATGAGCTTGTGGATTTGGTCACGGTCGATAGGCGTGATGAAGGTTTTGTGCAGCATTTTGTTCACATCGTGCGTGATGCGGTCGGCTGCGCGTTCGGCGTTGTCGACATCGCGGTTGTATTGCTCACGCAAGTGGGCATCGCTGTAGTTGAGCACCAATTTGGAGAAGGCCTGTGCGGCCTCCACAATGCGGTCGGCGTGTTGGTTAAACAACTCAAAAAAGTTGCCTTCGCGGGGTAGAAGTTTGCCAAAAAACATGGGAGCTCCGAACAATCAGTGGTGAAAAGCAGTGCAAAAATGTGCGCTGCGCAAAAATGACAGATTTGCGACAATAGGAGTGTAGCTGTCTACGCTGACTTTTTTTGTCAGGATAGGCAGAAGTGGCGCGACCTAGGAAATCTTCTGGAGCGTTTGCGTGGATACTGCAGCCAATTGCTGCGGATTGACCAAATGTGCAGCGATTTCATGCAGCGGAATAAGCACAAACGCACGCTGCCACATGCGCGGATGGGGTAGGGTGAGGGTGGGGCTGTCCATGCTGGCGCTGCCGTAGAGCAATATATCCAAATCTAAAGTGCGCGGGGCATTGGGAAACGGTCTTTGGCGGCCCGCTCGATGCTCTAAAATTTGTAGCTGCTTGAGCAAATCAAGGGCGCAGAGGGCTGTTTTTACTTCGATTACTGCATTGGTGTAATCCGGGCCACTGCTGTCGATCGGGGCAGTGTTGTAAAAGTGAGAACTCCTGACCATCTGCGTGTTGGCCAGCTGGGCGATATGGGTGGTAGCTTGGCGCAGGGTAGTGGCAGCATCGCCCAAATTTGCGCCTAGGGCAATATAGGCAGTGACAGGATCGCGCAGCATGGACTGGTAGAGCGCTTGGGCTGCAAGCCTTGTATTTCGATAGCGTTGGTGGTGCTGCTTAGTTGGTTTCGCCGCCGCTAGGGCGTGGTCCTCGGCTTCTGCGGCGGCGGCGTTTAGGGGCATCACTGCTGAAGTTTCCTGGCTCGTTTTCTGCTGATCGCAAGCGGGCGCCTGCGTCTAGTGCGGCTATGTTGGGGTCGTGTGGGCGCGAGTCGTCTTGCAGCGGTGCTGGCGCAGCACGCGGCGCACGGCGCACAGCACCTTCTTTGGGCGCTTGGCGCTGTTGGCTGCGTTGCTGCTCTTTGACTTGAAACACCAAGTCTTCGCGCGTGGCATCGTCGGCCATACTGAATTCTTGCCACCAATCGGCTGTCAACTGGTCGACTTCGCCGATGTCGGCGCGCAGGCGCAAAAAGTCAAAACCCGCCCGAAAACGCTCGTGTTCGACCAAAGTGAAGGGCGTAGAACCCACACGCTTGTCAAATCGGGGCTGCATGGCCCAAATCTCGCGCATGTCTGCCGCAAGCTTGCCACGGCCTGAAATATCGCCAATACGGGTGTTGAACACCTCGTCAATCGCGTCCATGAGGGCGGGAAACGGATGTCCGCCACGCGCCAGTAGCGCGTCCCAGCCGGTTTTGACATCGGCCCAGAGCACGCAGGCCAACAAAAAGCTGGGCGCAACCGGTTTGCCTTCGCCCACACGGCGGTCAGTGTCTGCCAAAGCTGCGGCAATAAACGGCTGGTCAGCCCGCTCTACCACCACGTCAAGCAGAGGGTAAATGCCGCGTTCAAGGCCTAACAAACGCAGCTGGGCCACACTGGCAATGGCATGGCCCGTTTGCAAAAGTTTGAGCATTTCATCAAACAAGCGGCTTTGCGGCACATCGGCAAGTAGCGGCGCGCAGGTGACCATGGGTTTGGAGGTTTTGCTGTCGAGTTTGAAGCCCAGCTTGGCTAACTTGGCACTGAAACGCACAGCACGGATGATGCGTACAGGGTCTTCGCGGTAGCGCGTGGCGGGGTCGCCAATGAGCTTGAGGCTTAGTTTTTTGCTGTCCGCCAAACCCTTGTGGTAGTCGACCACCACCTGCGAGATCGGGTCGTAGTACATGGCATTGATGGTGAAATCGCGCCGCGCTGCGTCTTCGTCTTGCGGGCCCCAGACGTTGTCGCGCAGTACACGGCCGCTTGCATCCACGGCGTGGGTCATGCCCGCCAGTGCATTGCGGCTGGTTTTTTCGTTACCGCTGACCTGCTCTGCGTCGGCACTTTCTAGGTAGGCACGAAAAGTCGATACCTCGATGACCTCGGACAGGCCGCGGTCTTGCCGCCCGCGCCCAAACACCACATGCACAATACGAAAACGCCGCCCAATGATGAAGGCGCGTCTGAACAGCCCTTTAACCTGCTCGGGTGTGGCATCGGTGGCCACGTCAAAGTCTTTGGGGCGCAGGCCCACCAGCAGGTCGCGCACCGCGCCGCCTACGATGTAGGCCGCAAATCCCGCTTGTTGCAATGTTTGCACCACCTCAAAAGCGCGGTGGTCGACCAACTTGGGGTCGATGCCGTGTTCAGTGGCTTGCACTTCGACACGCTTGCCGAATTTGCTTTTTTTGTCGGTGCCCAGCAGTTGGTTGATGAAGGTTTTAATCACGCAAATAATTCCAAAATAGGCCAGCCGCGTTCGGTGGCAATAGCACGCAAGCGCGCATCAGGGTTGGTGGCCACAGGGCGGTGGACGCGCTCTAAAAGGGGCAAATCGTTAATGCTGTCGCTGTAGAACACGCTGCTTTGCACATCTGTCCACGCCTTGCCTTGCTGGGCGAGCCACTGGTCGACTCTGGTGACCTTGCCCAAACCGAACGATAACACGCCCTTGGGCGCACCGGTGTACCAGCCGCTGGTATCTTTTTGTAGCTCTACCGCAATCAAATGGTCTATGCCCAGCCGCCTGGCAATGGGGCGCGTGACGAATTCGTTGGTCGCCGTTACCAAGACCAAGGTGTCCCCTGCATCGCGGTGGCTTTGCAGCAGCTTGAGCGCTGATTGTTTGATAGACTTTTCGACCAATGTCACCATGAAATCGTCATGTGCTGCTATTGATTTTGAAGCGCCTTGCTCCACAATGGCCGCGGTGGCAAAGTGCAGGTATTCGTCAGGGTTGAGTGTGCCAGCTTTGTATTGTTCGTAAAAAGCGTCGTTGGCACGCTTGAACACCACAGGATCTCGCCAGCCAATGGAGACCGTGTAGTCGCCCCAAGTGTGGTCGCTGTCAATGGGTAACAGGGTGTGGTCTAGGTCAAACAGTGCGAGTTTCATGGGCGATCTCTGGTGTTCAAAGGGTTTCCAGCATGTTTTTGACCAAGGGGATCGTGATTGCGCGCTTGGTGGCCAGCGCATAGCCGTCTAGTTGCACCAACAGTTGCATCAGCGAGCCCAGATCGCGGCTAAAGCGCTTGAGCATAAAGTCCATCACGTCGTCGCTTAAAAACACGCCGCGTGCATCGGCTTCTTGGCGCAGAACAGCGCGGCGCTCGGTCTCAGAGAGCACATGCAAGGCAAATACATGCCCCCAGCCAAGGCGCGAACGCAGGTCTTCGCGCAAACCCAAGTCTGCGGGTGGCAGCGCACCACTGGCCAGCACCCAGCGCTGGTGGGTTTGCGCATTAATGAACCAATTGAATGCGGCCTGCGCTTGGCTGGGGCTGTATAAATGGACATCATCCATCACCACGCAGGCCCAGCGCGCGTCAAACTCGGGTGGCTCGGCTACCGATGCATCAAGCCAGCCTACGCTGGCACCCTGATCGCGCAGCATCTCGCCGACTGATTTGAGCAAATGTGTTTTGCCGCTGGCGTTTGCACCCCACAGGTAAGTGGGCAGTGGCGAACGCAGGGGGTTGTGCGCCCACAAGCGCAGATGCTCCAGCACGGCGGCGTTGGGGCCGGCCAAAAAATTGTCAAGGCTGGCCGCTGGCGCTAAGCCCATGTCGAGTGCAATTTGCTGCATGTCAGGGGCTTAAGCTTTGTACAGGTTGGAGTTGAGGTAAACGTGGCGCAACCTGCGAATGGCCACCAAAAGCACGGCACTGGCTGGCAATGCGATCAGCACGCCTACAAAGCCCAGCATCTGTCCAAAGGCCAGCAGCGCAAAAATAACGGCCAGCGGATGCAAGCCGATGCGCTCGCCCACCAGCCGTGGCGTGAGGTAAAAACCCTCGATGACCTGCCCCGTGCCGTACACCACGGCCACCATGACCAGCACTTTGGCCGATGCAAATTGCAAAATGCCAGCGAGCAAGGCCAAAATCAAGCCAATGCCAAAACCCACATAGGGAATGAACATGGCCAAGCCCGTGAACACGCCAATGGGCAGCGCCAGATCAAGCCCAAAAGCCATCAATCCCAGCGTATAAAAAGTCGCCATGATCAGCATCACCAAAAGCTGACCCCGAAAATACTGGCCGAGCACCGAGTCAGCCTCGTCAGTGAACTGGTTAAAAGACCCACGCAGGCGTTGGGGCACCAAGTCTTTGGCGCTGGATACCAAGCGCTCCCAGTCCATCAACAGGTAAAAAAGCGCCACCGGAATCAAAATAGCATTGCCAATCACGGTCAGCGCAATGGAGCCACCCAGCTTGAGCGAAGCCAGCACCGAGGCAAAACCGTCTTCTACATTGGCACTGAGGTACTTGAGCACAAAGGTTTTGATGCTGCCAGCGTCTAAAGAAAACTTGATACCAAACTGCTTGAGCAGTGGCGCAAGCCACGCATTGGCTTGCTCGGCCAAGGCCGGCAATTGCTCGCGCAGCAGGGGGATTTCTTTGGCCAAAATAGGCACAATTAGCAGTGCAATGCCTAAAACCAAGGCTATAAATACCAATTCGACACACACCACAGCCACCAAACGCGGCAAACGTAAGCGCCACGGCAAAGCCTTATTGGCATCTTTGTCAAACCGATTGACCAAAGGTGTGAGGGCATAAGCCAGCACCGATGCCACAATAAAAGGCGTGAGCACAGGCCCAAGCTTGGCCACTACAAGGGCTGCCACAGCGGCAATAGCGATCCAAGCGGCGGTGGTTTTTTGGGCGGAAGTAAACTGCATACAAAGCCGAGACGGCCTAGGGCTTAAAATTAGGTCTATTTTACGGCCTGCGCCAGCTAAGAGCCGATTTTTCACAGGTTTTTTGGCCAATGTCACCGCCAAAACGTCACATCTAGCTATTTATTTATGAGCAATACCCCTATTTCCGCCAACTTCCCCTTGTCCTACAAAGCGGCGGGAGTCGATATTGACGCGGGCGACGCGCTGATTGAACGCATCAAGCCATTGGCCAAAAAGACCATGCGCGAGGGTGTTTTGGCAGGAATCGGCGGTTTTGGCGCCTTATTTGAAGTATCCAAAAAATTCAAAGAACCGGTCTTGGTCAGCGGCACCGATGGAGTAGGCACCAAACTTAAGCTGGCTTTTGAGTGGCAAATGCACGACACCGTGGGCATTGATTTGGTGGCCATGAGCGTGAATGATGTGCTGGTGCAGGGCGCAGAACCCTTGTTTTTCTTGGACTATTTTGCCTGCGGCAAGCTCGACATTGACACGGCGGCGGCGGTGATTGGCGGTATTGCCAAGGGCTGCGAGCTGTCTGGCTGCGCACTGATTGGCGGCGAAACGGCGGAAATGCCGGGCATGTACCCTGCGGGCGAATACGATTTAGCAGGCTTTGCCGTGGGCGCAGTAGAAAAGGCCAAGATTTTGACGGGACGCAGCATTGCTGCGGGCGATGTGGTGTTGGGCTTGGCCAGCAGCGGCGTGCACAGCAATGGTTTTAGCTTGGTGCGCAAATGCATTGAGCGCTCCGAGGCCGCTGGCAACACGCCCACCGCACTAGACGGCCAGCCCTTTCAACAAGCCTTGATGGCACCCACCCGCTTGTATGTGAAAAATGTGTTGGCGGCGCTCGATGCTCACCCCCTGAGTGCCGATGGCTTGGAGGGCATCAAGGCGCTGGCCCATATCACCGGAGGTGGTTTGCTAGAGAATATCCCCCGTGTGCTGCCCGATGGCATGGCCGCGCATTTGACCAAAGGCAGCTGGCCGCAAACCGAGCTGTTTGCGTGGCTGCAAAGTACCGCAGGCATTAGCGACTTTGAGATGAACCGCACCTTCAACAACGGGATTGGCATGGTGGTGGTGGTTAACGCAGCCAGTGCAGCCGCTTGCGCTGCCACCTTGCAAGCGTTGGGCGAGCAGGTCTACACCATTGGCATGATTGCAGCGCGCGAGGAGGGTGCGCCGGTGGTGGTTGGCTAAATGCGCAACATACAACGATCGAATACCAAAGAATTAGTTTTCTAAAATTTGTTGCCCGCTAAACAACAAGAGCGGGCCTTACTACAAAATAAATAGCTAAATAAGACGGTTTGGCGTAGACATTGGCTAAATTTTCTAGGAAACTAGCGGTTTTGTAGATTGGTGTGGCTTTCATGATGTACGTATGCCAGTAGTCGCAGTCATTAACCGCAAAGGCGGCAGCGGAAAGAGCACGCTTGCTACCCATATTGCAGCGCATTGGGCGCATGCGGGGCATGCGGTGATGATTGGCGATGTGGACCGCCAGCAGTCTACCCGTGCGTGGCTCAAGCTACGCCCCCCCAGTTTGCCCAGTATTGCGCCTTGGGCGCTTGACCAAGGCCATGTGCTGCGTGTGCCCAAGGGCATTACCCATGTGGTGCTCGACACCCCCGGCGGCATTCATGGCTTTGAGCTGGCACGGGTGGTGATGTCGTGTGATGCCATTGTGATTCCAGTGTGCAACTCCATTTTTGACCGCGACTCCGCCGCTGCCTGCTTTGCCGAGCTCAAGGCCATGCCGCGTATCAGTTCTGGGCGCTGCAAAGTAGCGGCAGTGGGCATGCGGGTGGATGCCCGCACGCAGGCGCAGGCCATGTTGCGTGATTGGGCGCAGCACAATGGCTTAGATTTTCTGGGCGTTTTGCGCCAAACACAGCGCTATGTGCGCACCATTGAAGCGGGCATGACTTTGTTTGACCTGCCTGTAGCCCAAGCGGCTGAAGATTTGGCGCAACTGCAAACCATTGTCGACTGGCTGCCCAGCGTACAAAGCGCAGCTGCCATGCAACGCCCCAGCCAAGCCATTGCCTCAGGTGCGCAGCCTTTGCCTAAAAGCGCAGTGCTGCCAACGCCGGCACGCACCGAGCAGGCATCGGGCATAGGCCTTGGCCGCCATAACAGCCTCATGCCCGCGCAAGAGTCGCTGGCTGGCGGCGCACGCTTAGGCGGTGCAGTGCCAAGGTATTTGCAAGCGGCTTAAACCCTACAAAGCGGCATTTAGTCTCGCGCTTCTCGATATTTTTCAGCGTTAATACCCCAATAGCCTCCTGCATTTGCGCAAGATCAGCTCAGCTCAAGGCACGCCGCAGTTCCGCCACGCGCTCGGCAATTGCGTCCAAATCTAGCGCCTCGTCGGCTTTGGACAAATACACCTCTAGGTCTGGTACAGCCAGCGCCACCAAATCTTGTTCAGCATAAGCCAGCCCACGGTCGCGGTAGTCTGACCAGCCCGTCGGTTGCAACACAATCAAGCGGCTGCACACCATGACCATTTGCGGCCAATCTTCTTGTGCGCGGTGAATTTCTTTGAGGTTGCGCAGCATGCGTCCAATAGTCTCGCGCGGTGTGGCGGCTTGCAAATACAAGCCCAGCGGAATATCGAATTCATCGACCAAACCGCTGCGCCTTTTGTAGGGCTCTAGCAGCTCGCTCAAATCTTCTCGGCTGAGCGATTTTCCTGTAAATGGGTCAATGACCACCTGTCCCTTGGGTAAATTCACCTTCACCATGAAGTGTCCTGGAAAGCTGACACCGCGTGCATGAAGTCCTACGCCTTGGGCCAGCTCCAACCACAGCACCGCAAGGCTAATCGGGATGCCGCGCCGCGTTTTAAGCACCGCGTTGAGGTAGCTGTTGTCAGGGTTGCTGTAGTCGTTCACATTGCCCGCAAATCCCAAATCGAGGAAGAAAAATTGTCCCAATGTACGCAATTTTTGTAGTGCCGATGCGTCTGCTGGCAAGCGCCGCTTCAGCCGCGCCAATAGCTGGTCGACATCGCCTAGCACTTGCTGCACATCCAATTCGGGGTATTCGTCTTGCGCTAGGCTCGCTGCGGACTCAAGTAGCGGAAAATGCGCGTCAGAAGCGACCAGGCTGGCAAAAAACTCAAGCGGTGTGGGGGTGTCGTAGGGGAGTTGCATACTAGGCTTTCGTTCAAGGCTTTAATAGCCCACGCAGTTTTACCCCAGCCGCCCAAAGCGCTACAAAGTATATAGCGGCAGAAGACGCTAATACGGCGAGAATAAGCAGTATTTTCGTAAAAACGTCGGTTTTTAAAGAGACCCAAGGGACGGCTGTGTTGGCCCACATTAAAAACACTGCCAAAACAGCGCTAGCAGCCACTACTTGCAGGGCAAAAAGTGACCAAGCGTCGCGGGGGGTGTACGTTTTACTGCGCAGCAAACCTGCCAGCAGCCACAATGCATTGATTAAAGCGCCAATGCCAATCGACAGGGTAAGCGCGGCGTGGCGCAGGTGGGGCACCAGAAAGTAATTGAGGATTTGCGTGATAACCAGCACGGCAATGGCAATCAGCACAGGGGTTTTCACATCTTGCTTGGCGTAATAGCCAGGCGCTAGTATTTTTATAGCGACAATGCCCACCAGTCCTGCGCCATAGCCCATTAAGGCCAAACTCACTTGCTGCACATCGGTATCAGAAAATGCACCGTAATGGTACAAAACGGTGACCAATGGCTTGGCAAAAGTCACCAAGGCTACCGCGCAAGGCAGGCTCAGCAACACCACCAGACGCAGCCCCCAGTCGAGCATATTGGAGTATTTGGCAGCGTCGCCAGCGGCTTTGGCGGCGGCCAGTTGGGGCATGAGCACCACGCCCAGAGCCACACCCAGCATGGCGGTGGGGAACTCCATCAAGCGGTCGGCATAGGTGATCCAGCTGACGCTGCCAACCGCCATGTGGGAGGCAATTTGTGTATTGATCAACATCGACAATTGCGCCACACTCACGCCAATGAGCGCTGGTAGCATCAGCGTTACTACATTTTTAGTAGCAGGGTTTGACCACGCTGCTGTGACATCAGCTATTTTGATGCCAAACTTTGGGAATAAACCCAGTTGTAGCAAGGCAGGTATTTGGATGAGCAATTGCAGCAAGCCACCCGCCATCACACCCACCGCCATGGCGTAAATGGGCTCGATGCCTTGTTGTTTGAACCAAGGCGCAAGCAGCCATGCAGCAGCGATCATGCAGACATTGAGCAGCACGGGGGTGGCCGCTGGGATGGCGAATTTCTTGTAGGTGTTGAGCACACCCGAGGCCATGGCTACCAGCGACATGAAGGCGATGTAGGGAAACATAAAGCGCGTCATGAGCACTGCGGCATCAAACCCACGCGGATTTTGTTGTAAACCGCTGGCCATAGCCCAAACCAGAAGTGGCGCTGCAGCTATTCCAATGATGGTAGTAAGCACTAACGCCCAGCTTAAAATTGTGGCGACGTGGTCGACCAGCTGTTTGGTTGAGGTTTCGCCATTTTGGGCGCGGTGGGCGGCTAATACGGGCACAAACGCTTGGCTAAATGCGCCTTCGCCAAAGAGGCGGCGCAGCAGGTTGGGAATTCTGAAGGCGACGTTAAAAGCGTCGGTCATGGCACTGGCCCCAAAGGCCGAGGCCATCAAGAGCTCGCGCACAAGGCCTGTCACGCGTGACAGGAGCGTGAAGACGGAGACTACGGAGGCGGATTTGAGGAGGCTCATGTATCTGTTGCGGGCTTTAGTAGCTAGTGTAGTGCTTGGGGTGCAGCTTTTTGTAGCTTCGCGGGGTCTGGCTTGGTCTCCTTTGCGGCCAAGCATGCGCTGTGCCATCTCCCAAACGGATCGCTGGCCCGCTGCGCGGGGAGCTTGTTTTATTGCGCAAATGGAGGGGAGCGGCCTAACTCGGGCTGAAGCCCTCAGACAGAGCCCGCTCCTTATCCTCCATCTGCACAATAAAACAAGCCCAGCGCCCTGATTGTTTGGGAGATGGCACAGCGCATGCGTGGCCGCAGAGGCGCAGGCAATTACAAACGCTGGCCAGAGATAAGCGCTCAAACCAAGCATCCCAAGCGTGCAGTGGGTGACCTGATTTTTCGCAGCGGTTTTCGCGATGTACAAAAAGCAGCCGCATAACCAAGCGACTTTCTCGCGCAGTCCACAGGCCGAGCAAATCGCAGCCCAGAGCGAAATAGAGCGGAGCAAAAATCAGGTCACCCACTGCACGCGCCCCCCCAAGCCCTTGGTGTGCGCACACAATCCCCCAACAGGAAAAAGACCAGTTCACGCACCAGCAAAACGCCCACTAGGCCAATATATGAAGCCTAAACTCGCGCCTCGCGCTGCGCCATCACCAAAGCCATCACCGCCACCACACAAGCCGCCACCATCCAGGCCAAGCCCAGCGTGTAGCCCCCCGCCGGGCTCCACAGCGCGGCCAAAATCAGAGCGCCCGCAGACCGCGCCATTGCTGTGGGCAGGGCTATCAGGCCGTTGAGGCGACCCACAGCGTTGCGGTTGACATACTGGGCAATTGCAGTGCCTTTCACTATAGTGAGCATGCCATTGCCCATGCCGTAGGCGGCTACAAAGAGCAGTACCAGCCACGCGCTAGTACCCGCACTCGCCAATGCGCCATCCCACGAGGCAGCCAGCAGCGCTAGCAGGCCAATCGGTATGAGACACGGAATCACGCGGTTGGAGGTGTGCACGTTAAAGCGGCTTTCAAAGAAAAACATCAGTACGCGGCCTAGCACCTGCACCGCGCCAATGGCTGCGGCAAAGCCAATCGCCTGCGCACTGCTGATACCCGATTCGCCCAGCATGGCCACCAAATGCGCGGGTACGGAGGCGGTGACACCCATGAAAAGGATGATGAAGGCGGCGATATACCAAAAAGC
>JANOYR010000141.1:0-37160 GCA_031428975.1 Polaromonas sp.
GGTGTTCACTGTTTGTATTTTAACGGGCTTTGGTTTTTTGGGCTTTTCTTGGTGTGCTCCTCGCGCCTATGCCGCGTTTGGGCTATCTCTGTTTTGCGGTATGCCCGCCATGAGGGAGCGGCGGGAGAGCCAAAACGCCGCTCGGGCGCCGCAAAACAGAGATAGCCCAAACGCGGCATAGGCGCGAGGAGCACACCAAGAAAAGCCCAAAAAACCAAAGCCCGTTAAAATACAAACAGTGAACACCAAAAACATCTTGAATGCCGACCTGCACTGCCACAGCGTGGTGTCTGACGGCACATTGCAGCCTGAAGAGTTGGCGCAACGCGCGGCTAACAATGGAGTGCAACTGTGGGCGCTCACTGACCACGACGAGATTGGTGGCCAACACCGTGCAGCGGCGGCGGCCAAAGCCCATGGCATGCATTACCTCACAGGCACTGAAATATCGGTGAGTTTTGCGGGCGAAACCGTGCACATTGTGGGTTTGGGCTTTGATGCGGACAGCAGCTCTATGCAGGCCGGACTGGCCGCCACGCGCGGTGGGCGGCGCGAGCGTGCTATGGAAATGAGTGACGGGCTGGCCAAAGTGGGCATTCACAATGCCTATGAAGGTGCCCTGAAATTTGTGGGCAATCCAGAACTCATCTCCCGCACCCACTTTGCACGTTTCTTGGTCGAATCGGGCGTTTGCCACGAAACTCATGAGGTTTTTCGCAAATACCTCACCGAAGGCAATCCCGGCTATGTGCCCCACCGCTGGGCCAGCCTGCGCGATGCCGTGCACTGGATCACCGATGCAGGGGGCGAGGCAGTCATTGCGCACCCAGGGCGTTACAAGTTCACCCCCAACGAAGAATACGCGCTGTTTACCGAGTTCAAAGCCCATGGCGGCCGCGCCACTGAGGTCATCACGGGCAGCCACACCGCCGCCGAATTTGTCAAATACACCGCCACCGCCCTTGAACTGGGCTTGGCCGCCTCGCGCGGCAGCGATTTTCACAGCCCCACCGAGAGCCACACCGATTTGGGCACACTGCCCTTCTTAAGCGGCTCGCTCACCACCGTCTGGGAGCTCCTGCAAGAGCGCATCCAATACGCATGAGGCCTTCTGCGCAGGGGATTGTTTTTGCGCTGTGCGCTACCGCGTGTTTTTCAATTTTAGACACCACAGGGCAATTTGTCAGCGCCAGTGTGCCGCTGTTCATGGCGCTTTGGATGCGCTTTCTCATGCAGTCGATTGCCACTGCCGCCATTGTGTTGCCCAAGCGCGGCTGGCAGGCTATGCGCACACGGCGTTTGCCTCTGCATTTGCTGCGCGGTTTGGCATTGGTGGGCTCTGCGGGCATGGCTTACTTGAGCTTGCGCTATGTGCCAGTCTCTGAATTCACCGCGATGGTGATGATCTCGCCGCTGGTGGTTACCGTGTTTGCCACGCTGGTGTTCAAAGAGCGGGTGTCGCTGCCGCGTTGGCTGTTGATTGTGGCCTCCTTCATAGGCACGCTGGTCATTGTGCGGCCGGGGGCGCACAGCTTTGAGCCCACGCTCTTGCTGCCCTTGGGTGTCGTGGCATTTGGCGTGGCTTTTCAGCTGATTACCAGCAGCCTCACCACCACCGAAGAGCCGCTGGTGGTGCACCTCTACACTGGCTTGGTTGCACTGGCCTTGGCAACGCTGGTGCTGCCCTTTGTGTGGCAAACACTCAGCCCCCATAGCCTGTGGGGCTACCTCTTGCTGATGTCGATTGCCTCCACGGTGGGGCATTTTTTGTTGATCATGGCGTTTTCAAAAGCCAGCACCGCCACCGTCACGCCGTTTTTATATGCGCAAATTGGTTTTGGCACATTGGGCGGTTTCTTGGTGTTTGGCTATTTTCCCGACGTTTGGTCGCAAATTGGCATGGCCACCATTGCGGCCTGCGGCGTGGGCTGCGCTTGGCTGACCATGCGCGAAGCCAGCGCAGATGCACAGGCAGCAAAAAAAACCTCCATCTGAGCGTATGCTAGCGGTGCATGGCACAAATTTTTAGCGTTCACCCCGACAATCCGCAGCCGCGCTTGCTCAAGCAAGCCGTCGCCCTGCTGGGGCGCGGCGGTATTTTGGCTGTGCCCACCGACTCAAGCTATGCGCTGGTCTGCCACTTGGACGACAAAGCCGCCGCCGACGCACTGCGCCGCATCCGAGGGGTAGACGACAAACACCACCTGACCCTGCTGTGCCGTGACTTGAAAGAGCTCTCTAGCTACGCCCGCGTCGACAACCAGCAGTTTCGCCTGATAAAAATGGGCACGCCAGGGCCTTTTACCTTCATTTTATTGGCCACCAAAGAAGTGCCACGCCGCCTAAGCCACCCCAAGCGCCTGACCATTGGCCTGCGCGTGCCCGAGCACAACACCCTGCAAGAACTACTCAGCCTGCACGGTGCGCCGTTGTTGGCAACCACCCTGATTGCACCCGGCGAGACCGAGCCGCTCAACGACCCACAAGAGATTCGCCAGCGCTTTGAACACGACGTGGCAGGCGTGATTGATGCGGGGGCCTGCGCCAGTGCGCCCACCACGGTGGTGGATCTGTCGTCCGATGCGGTAGACGTGGTGCGGCAGGGGCGCGGCGATTTGGCGCGCTTAGGGCTATAAATAGTCTCACAACAAGTATTTATTTCAAAGTAGCCCATATCGCTCCATAATACTGTTTTTATGAACAGTATTATGGAGCGATATTTCTATGCTGCGAACTTTTTTCATCGACTTTAATTCCTATTTTGCCTCAGTAGAGCAGCAAGTCACCCCCAAGCTGCGCGGCAGGCCTGTTGGCATATTGCCCATCATGGCCGAGACCACCAGCTGCATTGCCGCCAGCGTAGAGGCCAAGCGCTTTGGGGTCAAAACAGGCACCAGCGTGCGCGAGGCCCGGGTTTTGTGCCCAGAAATCGTGTTTGTGGAGGCGCGGCATGCGGTGTATGTGGAGTTTCACCACAAAGCCATTGCCGCTGTGGACCGCATCGTGCCGGTGCGCCAAGTCATGAGCATTGACGAGATGGAATGCGAGCTCACAGGGCGCTGGCGTGTGCGCGAGACTGCGATTGCACTGGCGCACGCCACAAAAAAAGAAATTTTATCCACCGTAGGCGACCAGTTGCACACCAGCATCGGCATTGCGCCCAATACGCTTTTGGGCAAGCTGGCCTCCAATATGCAAAAGCCCAATGGCTTGACCATCATCGAGCAGGCCGATATTCCACACGGCCTGTTCCACCTCAAGCTGCAAGACATCAACGGCATTGGAAAAAGCATGTTGGCGCGGCTAAATTACTTCGGTATCCATAGCATAGAAGCATTGTACAAAGCGCCACGCGAGGTTCTTCACACCGCTTGGGGCAGTGTGCTGGGCGATGAAATGTACGACAAAATTCGCGGCCAATGGTATGCCCCGCGCGAGACTGTGGCCCGCAGCTTGGGCCACTCCCATGTGCTGCCGCCGGCCATGCGCAACCCCGGTGATGCGTTTGCTGTGCTCAACCGTTTGACGCAAAAAGCCGCCATGCGCCTGCGCAAACAGGGTTTTTACGCCACTGCCATGAGCGTTAGCCTGCGCTGCGACCACCGCTTTCGCACATCGGCCAACGGCCACCGCGACACGCGCTTTGGCGAAACGCAAGATACCGCCTTTTTTTTGCATGTACTCGATGCGTTTTGGCGCGATGGCTTGGCGCTGTTGGCGCAGCCCAAAGCGGTGGGCATGGTGTTGCACGGCTTAGTGCCCGTGGCCATGCACACACCCTCGTTATTTGATGCCGCGCCAGCACCGCCCGCCGCTGTGCGCGGTTTGTCCAAACTGGCCAGCCAGCCCCTGCCGCTAGGCGACCGTGCCCGCCTGCACGCAGCGGTAGACGCCATCAACAAAGTGCAAGGAAAAAACGCCCTGTATTTCGCCACCGCCCACGGCGCATTGCACCACGCGCCCATGCGTATTGCATTTAACCGAATACCGGATGTGGAGGTGGAGATGTGAGGAAAGCAGTTACTGTTAGCACTAATGAATGCGTCGGACAGGTTGCGCACCATCTGAATCGGATGAAACACAAGACTCAAAAAAGCAATCTAGAAATTGGTCGTTAATGGACTGTTTTGATAATTTTCGCCTTTGAACTAGGCTGAAAAGCTCATCGACAGCCGAGTATGGAAAAAACTGTGTGTTGAGGCTCTTAAAGTCGGGCCTGTTGGCCTCTCGCATGACTTTATCACGGTCTTCGTCTGGGGCAGCAATCACCCAGCGCGTCGTAATATGGGGCATGTGACTTTGCAGGTTTTTCATTCTGGTTAGACCGCTGGTAACGCCGGTACTGTGCTCCACTTCAATCACAGCGGGCATGAAGTGGCTGTTACGAAACCAAATGCAATCAATTTGTAACGCCGCTTGCCTTGCCTCGCTATAGGACTGAAGAAGTAGCTCATCATCTAGTCTTAGCACTACGCCATCGAGTTCACCAATTCGTTTATCCCCGTATTTCAACCCTTTATCGTTACGCGCAATCCAAGTTCGAAATCCAAGCTGTCGCCCAAGCATAATAAGTGCTACCTGCACCTGTAAATGTCTGCGCGCAATTTCCAAATCCATACCGCGCAACTCTGGCTTACCCAAGCTTAAGCCCTCATAGACTACGCTGGTCGATGGCAGCTCTGAAATAATGACATCGGTTTTATGCTCTTGGAGTTTGCCTATGGCATGCGGTTGATCTGGCAACCAAACTATGTGCTTATGCCCTCGCTTTACTTTACTGGTCGAGTTGACCAACTCAATACGACCCGGCATACACCAATAAAACTCTGTGGTGTGCGCTAACAGCGCCTCTAATGCAGAACGTGTGTTGTAGCTTGCGCCTAAAAGTCGATCAAAATTAATGGGCTCTCCACTGGCTAGGCTGTTGGCTACTCTCCACAACATGGCAGTCGAGATAGAGACAGCTTTGGCATCGCTGGCTTTTTGACTCTTGGTTGGGTCATAGCGCTCAATCGTTATTGGGCCTTCAGGCAGCTTGACGTTGGTTACGCGTACTTTCGTCCCAGATCGATCGCTGATGTACTCGTACCACCTTTGTTTTGGCAATTTGGATATGGCTTTTACTAGGTTCTCGGCTGTCAGTCTCACGTACATGCTCCTTGATAAATTGCGCGATAGTCTTGGCTAAACCACTGGCAGCCAGATAGGGGACGCCGTTGCCAATGGTTTTGAATTTATTTGTTAATGTCATCGTGGGTGGCAAACAAAACTCTTTTGGCAGCGACTGTATTGCCAGTGCTTCAGCCACACTGATTCTCCGCGCCTGGGTGGGATGAATATGCACCTCGTTGTTACCATAGGCTGCTGTAGGTGAATACCTGTTGCGATGCAATCGTTTGTATGATTTTTTACTGACATCCCCCTCGACTACCGACATAAATTTAGACAAACCCGCTCGTGGTGTGAATGCATCGTGCGCGTTCACATGATTTTCGACATCGTTACGCCGAAACCAATGTGCAATCGTTAACTCTTCTGGCCCAACACTAAGTGGCTTGCGATCAGCGCTTACTTGCACGTCCATACCTGGCCATTCGAAATTTTGGAATGCGCTTCGGTTCGGATAAGTCAGTTCTTTTTCCCATTGAAATGCAGCATCTAGTTGCGGGCTCTGCATGGCAGGGTTTTTTAAAGATGACGATAACACTCCAAACAAAATAATACGATCTCTGTCTTGTGGAGCAGCGTATTCAATCGAGTTAATGAGCCGATTAGTAATCACATATCCCGCTTCTACCAATTGACTTTTTAATTCCTCAAAAAAAGTGCGATGCCTGGCTGTTCGCCATAATCCTTTGACATTTTCAAACATGAAAAAATCAGGCTTGACGGCACATATGAGCTCTACATATGAACGCGATAAACGCCCGTTGCTTCCAACACTCCCTTTATTTTTACCAGCAACCGAAAAATCTGGGCACGGAGGCCCGCCAATAAAACCAAGTGGCGCACCACTTAGCCGCTCTTTCGCCGCCATTTCCTGAAGCAATGCTATGCCTTGTGTTGTACACAGACTATCAATTCCCTCAATGATGTAGCCAAGCCTGGGCTCTGCAATGTTCATCTTTTGCCGAGAATATCGGTATGCATCGACAAACGGCTCAAATATTTCATTGACTAAAGCAACGTCAAATCCATTCCTCTCAAAACCAAGATCTAGAAATCCTGCTCCTGAAAAAAACGAAAAAATGCGTGGTGTTCTCATAGGGAATCCGTATTGATGTACTTACAAACTTTAAATATGTTGATTTATACAGTAATTAGCCACTCTATGCAAGAATTATTTACTGATGTAGTACCGCCTGTAGGATTCGAAGCTGTGCCGTGCGATTGTTAAGCATTCATAAACAATATTTGACGTATGTGACGCAAACCACTCAAGCCGACACAATCCACCCCTCCAGCGGGTCACACTCTGGCAGGCCGTAATGCCTATCACCCGCCTCAAAGCGTGCTTGCGCCCAAGCGGCTTGCAGCATGCACAGCGCAGCATCTAGGCTGTCGCCGCTGGCATCGTCAATCAGGGTTTCGCGTTGGGCGTTGCTGAGTTTTAGGCGCAGTTGCAAGCGGGTTTGGCCATTTTCAAGGGCGGTGATCAAGTCTTTGCGGGCAATCAGGCGTTCGGGGGTTTGCTTGGCCTTATCGTCGGATTTGTAACTGCGGTTGCGCAGGATTTCACGGGCCAACAGGCCGGGGTATCCTTCTAATGCGACGCGGCGTGGCTGGCCGTGCTGGCCTGTATCGGCTGCGCTGCCGCCGTGCAAGCGCGGCAGGTGCACACCAGCGTCGAGCAAACGGGGCACACCTGCGTGCAACATGTAGGCCACCGGCGGGTTGACCCATTGCATGCTGGGGCTGCTGCCTGCGGGCAAATCGGAAGCACGGTGGGCAAATTTACCCCCTACAGGCCGTGCATTGCAAAAGGCTTTGAAAAGGGTGCGGATTTGTTCGCGGGACAGCGCAGCGTAATGCCGCATGCAGTCTTCCCAATCGGTAGGCCAGCCCAGCGTCTCAACCAACTCACGCGGCAGCCCAAAAGGCAAATCGAATGCACCGATCCAGTCCGCAGGCTGTTTGAGCCAACTAGAAAAACCATCCAAACTAGGCAATCGCTCTAATTGCGATAGCACTACACGTCCTTTTGACGCTTGGCCGATGGCAAAAACAATCGGTTTTCGTTGGCTGGGGCTGCTAGAAAAATCACAACCAACAACGCATACATTCACGTAAACACCTCTTTCAACCCAAGGCCAAGGCCATCACGCCCACCGCAATGCAGGCCGCCCCCAGCGCACGCAATATGCGATCACCCTCACCCAACAAATGTCCGCCAATCAGTGCGGCAAACAGCATACTGACCTCGCGCGAGGGGGCGACATGGCTCACCGGCGCAATTAACACCGCATACAAGACGCACACATAGGCAATGGGGCTAAACACCGCCAGCACCAAGGCATGCTTCCATTGCAAGCGCCAGAGCCGTCGCGCTTCTGGAATATCGCGCAGCACGGGCACGGCCGCATAGGGCAGACGCAAAATATTGCACCAGTAGTCAAACAAGATGGGGGATATGACCACCACTTTCACCGCCCAAGCGTCCAACACGGTGTAACAAGCAATCAAAGCACCAGTAAGTAAGCCCCAGAACACCCCCGCCATGACGCGCTCTTTTTTAGCCGGATCATGCGCAGCGTTCCACAGCGCTGGCCCTCCTGCTATCAAAAAAACACCCACTACCACGCCAGCAATGCCCATAGCCCCCAAAGCAGAAAGCTGTTCGCCAAACACCACCACGGCAACGCCCGACGACAAAAGCGGCCCACTGCCACGCGCCATGGGGTAGACCACCGTCAAGTCACTTTTGCGGTAGCCCGTGAGCAGGCAAACAAAGTACAGCCAATGCACAAAACCACTGACCGCCATCAGCGACCATTCGCGCCAACCCCATGTGGGCACCACACTCCAGCCCAGCCAAATGCACAGTGGCGACCACACCACCAACATGAGGACACCACTAAAAAAAGTAAACCGCGCATCACCGCCGGCTTTTTTGGCAACGATGTTCCATCCGGCGTGGATGAGCGCACCCACCAAGACCAGCAGCAAGGCAGTCAGAGGCACAAGAATTTAGACTTTAAAAAAACCAAGGGCGCAGCAGCGTGCGCCCAACACAGACACAATACCCACTAGGCGCGGCCAATGATAGAGGCGGTGGCCATCAGCTCCTCTAGCAAAGCCAGTGACATTTGTCCGCTCACACCATAGGGGTCAAGCTCGGGGCGCTCTGAATACTTGAGCACGATGGTGGTGTTGAGCTTGGCCAAATCAACCCGCCCCATAGTCCAGCCACCAAAACGGCGTTCGGTGATTTCTTCAAAATGCAGCAGCACCACGTCTTTGTGGCGCACGTCTTTGCAAATGTGGTTGTATAACTGGCTGACCGCATCGCGCCCGCCTTCAATGGCTTGCAAAAAAATGCCTGCGCCGTAGCACAAAATACCCGTAATCCCTTGGGCAGGATTGTGTTTGCGTGAATCGGCCAAGATACCGTCAATCACTTCAGGCTTGGAGGTGTCGGCCAGACGGCTGACATACAAAAGGCGTACTAACATGGGAGTTACCTGGTCAAAATTTATTGTGCACCGCTGTTTTGGCGCGGAATCAAGGCCAAAAATTCGCGGCGAAGGTTGGTGTTTTTCAGAAAACTGCCGCGCATGACGGAGTTGATCATCTTGCTGTCCATATCCTTCACACCGCGCCAGCCCATGCAGTAATGGCTGGCTTCCATAACAATGGCCAAACCGTCAGGCTGGGTTTTTTGCTGAATCAAATCGGCCAACTGCACCACCGCTTCTTCTTGGATTTGTGGCCTGCCCATCACCCATTCGGCCAAACGCGCGTATTTGGACAGTCCGATCACATTGGTGTGCTCGTTGGGCATTACGCCGATCCAAATTTTGCCAATCACGGGGCAAAAATGGTGGCTGCAAGCGCTGCGCACGGTAATGGGACCCACGATCATCAGCTCGTTGAGGTGCTCAGCATTGGGAAACTCAGTGATAGCGGGCGCTGGCACGTAGCGGCCTTTGAATACCTCGTTGAGGTACATCTTGGCCACGCGGCGGGCGGTGTTGTTGGTGTTGTGGTCGGTTTCGGTGTCAATCACCAAGCTTTCCAACACGCCTTGCATTTTGATTTCGACTTCATCCAGCAGCGCGGCCAGCTCGCCGGGTTCGATGAATTCGGCAATATTGTCGTTGGCATTGAAGCGTTTTTTAGACGCGGCAATGCGTTCGCGGATTTTGACGGAGACTGGTGTGCCCTGCTCCGAATCTTGGCTTGATGGGGTAGAAGTGGTTTTCATAAGCATGTTGGATCGTACCAGACTGCCAAAATTCCATTATTTCAGGGTTTTTAGGCTTTTTTTGCACCATGTCATGGTGATAGGGTCATATGTAGCTATTATTTTAATAGCGTTTGCCAGTCAGCCACAATGCAGCCCGCAAAATGGCAAAAGCGACGCGGTCGCGCAAGCGCTGCCCCCATGGGCGGTTGGCGTAGGCGGCGGGGTCGAGTCGGATGCCATCGCTGCGCATGGCATCATCAAGCCTTGTCCGCAATTCGGTGGCAAAAACGCTGTCATAGACCACCACATTGGCTTCGCGAGCCAAAAGCAGGCTCAAAGGGTCGAGATTTGACGACCCCACCGTGGCCCAGGCATGCTTGAGTTGCGCATCCACCACGGCCACCTTGGCGTGTAAAAAACTCGGCGAATACTCATAAATTTCCACTTTGGCCGCCAAAAGTGAGGCGTAGACAGGGCGGGCAGCATGGTATTGCATGAAGTATTCGTAGCGCCCTTGCAACAGCAGGCGCACGCGCACCCCCCGCTTGGCCGCTGCAATGAGTGCCACACGCATTTTGCGGCCTGGCAAAAAATAGGCATTGGCAATGGTCACGTCCTGCTGTGCGTGGCCGATGGCATGCAAATAAGCACGTTCAATCTGGCGGCGATTGCGCAAATTGTCGCGTGTGAGCATGCCAGCGCGTGCGAGATGCACCGGCCCATGCACCGCCTGTAGCTTGGCGTTTGTTTGCAAAGCCAATGCCGCAGCCGCTTGCGTTTGACGCGAACTGGGTAACCCCAGCCAAGCGCCCGCACCCCGCGCCCGCAGTTGTACCTCGCGTTTGGCTGCGCTGGCGGCTCCGCGCCATTGGCCTATCGACAACTGGTGGGCAAACTCCAGCCGCTGCCACACATCATTGAGCGCCTGCGTCACTTGTTGCACCACTGCACCCCGTATGCGCACTGCAAAATCAAAGCGTGGGGCATCCAGAATGCCGTGGTTGGGGTCAAAATAGTCATCCAACACATTGATTCCACCGCAAAACGCCAGTTGCGTAGCAAGCCCTGCGTCCACCACCACCAGCTTGCGGTGCAGCCGCCGCCACCGACTGGGAATTAAAAACCCCATGTGCCCCAAGGGAGAAAATACCCGCCATTGCACGCCCGCGGCATCCCAGCGCTCGCGCCAGTCCGCACTAACCTCGGGTGTGCCAGCGCCGTCTACCACCAGCCGCACATCAAGCCCGCGCTGCGCCGCACGCACCAGCGCAGCACCAATATCGGCCCCGGACTGGGTGAAATCAAAAATATACGTCTCCATTTGCACGCTCTGCGTGGCGGCGTCCAGCGCTGCCACCAAGGCAGGAAACAACTCCGTACTGCCTTGCAACAAGTCAATCTGGTTGTGCGATATCAGGTGCAGCATGTGCTTTACGGCAATTCAAAGTCCACAATGAGCGGCAAATGGTCGGACATGCGCGACCAAATCCGGCCCCGTGGCACGAGATGCCCCAAACGCCGTGCACCGCGACCAAACACATGGTCAAAGGCCACCAGTGGCAGGCGCGCAGGAAATGTGTTGGTTTTTGTGGCAGCGGTGTTTGCTTCAATTTTCATAGCATCATATGACCATTTGACGGCGACATCGCCACAATTGAAGTCGCCTGCAACAAAGAGTGGGCAGGCGCTTGGCACTTCGCGCTGGATGAATTCTGCAAGCTGCGCGAGCTGGCGCAGGCGGCTGCCTGCAATCAAACCCAGATGCACCACAATGACATGCACATCGGTGCCGTGCGCTTGCACCACCACATGCAACAAGCCGCGCTGCTCCAAACGGTGGTCGCTCATGTCCTCGTGCTGCACCGACACCACGGGCCAGCGCGAGAGCAATGCGTTGCCGTGCTCACCATGGCGCGTGCGGGCATTGCTGCGGTAAATGGCGGTGTAGCCGTCAGGGGCTAGGTATTGCGCTTGCGGTGCATCGGGCCAGCGCTCAAAATGCGCCTGCTCTTTGTGGTTATGGCCACGCACCTCTTGCAGGCAAATGATGTCGGCTTCAAAACCCTCCACGGCATGCACCATGTCGTGAATTTCTAGTGTGCGGGCTGGCCCTATTCCGCGCACCCCTTTGTGGATGTTCCATGTCGCAATCCGCAGACGTGAGCCAAGGTGGGGGTCATGTGCGAGGGGGTTCATTGCCTGCCATTGCTAACGCGCCTTTAACTCCCGAACCATCTCGCGCACCGAACCAGCGGGTGCGCTGCCTGTGCAAAGCCCTTGCTTAGCCAACGACAGGGTGTGCCGTGAGGGCTGAATCTCGGCCATTGACTTCCATTCGGGGTTGCCCACGGGATTCCAGCCGCTGTCGCGGTTAAAGCGTGCATAGGTTTTGTATTCACCGGTGGCGCAGCGAACCCCTTCATACATGGCATTGAGCGCTCCGGTGGGCGACTGCGCCACCACCACATAGCGCACGATGCCGTCAGGGGTGATCACCAGCGTGTCGGGGTCAACCCCCCAGCGCATGGTGGAATTCACATTGACCTCAAACCCTATGAGGCGCTTGACCTCAAATTTGGGCGCAGCAGGCGCTGTAGACTCCTGCCAGTCTGGGTCAGCCGCTGCCAGCTGCGCTTGGGCTAGCGGCCATAGCGCAAGCCAGCCCAGCAAGGCCAGACACGTTTTAATCGGGGGCATGGTTGCTAACTTCTGAAACACAGTCTTCAGTCGGCTCTGATTCTGGCTCCGGGTCTGCCAACTGGTTAAGTCCGTGCTGCGGGTCTGGGTCAAAGCTCGCGCCCGGTGGCAACTCCATCTCAAAACCACCTCGGTTGGGCTGAAAATCATGGGCATGGTGAATGGGTCTGGCAAAAGCATGTCCCCGGTTTTCATAGCGCGACTCGTAGCGCCCATCAAAACGCGGTAAAAAACGCGACAACTCTGTTAAAGCCAGTTCGTACACGCCGCGCTTAAATTCCACCACCATGTCCAAGGGCACCCAGTAATCGTTCCAGCGCCAAGCATCAAACTCGGGGTGGTCGGTGGCGCGCAAGTTCAAATCCCAGTCGTGGCCAACCAATTGGAGCAAATACCATATTTGCTTTTGGCCTTTGTAATGGCCGCGCGCTTCGCGCCGTATGAATCGGTCAGGCACCTCATAGCGCAACCAGTCGCGGGTGCGTGCCACGATGTGCACGTGGGCAGGCTGCAGGCCGACCTCTTCGTGCAACTCGCGAAACATGGCCTGTTCGGGGGTTTCCCCCCGATCAATGCCGCCCTGCGGAAACTGCCAGGAATGGGTGCGAATCCGCTTCCCCCAAAACACCTGATTTTTCTGGTTGAGCAAGATGATGCCGACGTTCGGCCTAAAGCCGTCCCGGTCGAGCATAATCAACTCCAAATTTGTAAATTGAGGCCATTATGCACGGCGCATGCCATTGCGCCTAGTGCCTCAGCCCAGATTTATTGCTTTTTTACTCGTATATCCCTATATAGTGATGGCGCACCGTCCACCCTTTACCGTAACCCAAGCCCTGCCATGAAAGCCTCGCAATTCCACATCGCCACCCTCAAAGAAGCCCCAGCTGACGCTGAAATCGCTAGCCACCAATTGATGACCCGCGCCGGCCTGATTAAAAAACTTGGCGCAGGCATTTATACCTACATGCCCATGGGGCTGCGGGTGATCCGCAAAGTGGAGGCGATTGTGCGCGAGGAGATGAACCGCGCAGGCGCCATTGAATGCACCATGCCCGTGGTGCAGCCCGCTGAGCTGTGGCAAGAAACGGGGCGTTTTGACAAAATGGGCCCTGAGCTCTTGCGCATCAAAGACCGCCATGGCCGCGACTTTATTGTGCAGCCCACCAGCGAAGAGGTGGTGACCGACATGGCCCGCCAAGATTTCAAAAGCTACAAGCAGTTGCCCAAAAACATCTACCAAATTCAAACCAAATTCCGCGACGAGCGCCGCCCGCGCTTTGGCCTGATGCGTGGGCGCGAGTTCACCATGAAAGATGCCTACAGCTTTGACCGCGACGAGGCGTCGGCCAAGGCCAGCTACCAAGTGATGGCGACTGCGTACCGCAAAATTTTTGACCGCTTTGGCCTGACCTACCGCGCCGTGGCGGCTGACAGCGGCGCGATTGGCGGCGATGCCAGTGAAGAGTTTCAGGTGATTGCCGCCACAGGCGAGGACGCCATTGTGTTTTGCCCCCAAAGCAGTTACGCCGCTAACATGGAAAAAGCCAGCGCCGCCGCGCCAGCGCCACGCGGCGCGGCTACACAAGCCATGACTAAAACCGCCACGCCGGGCAAAAGCACCTGCGAAGACGTGGCGGCGTTGCTGAATGTGCCGCTACAAAAAACCGTGAAATCATTGGTGCTGGCCACCGACACGTTGAATGAGAAAGGCGAAATCGTCAAGAGCCAAGTTTGGCTGCTGCTCGTGCGTGGCGACCATTCGCTTAACGAAGTGAAAGCGGGCAAAGTAACGGGGCTGGATGTGGGCTTTCGCTTTGCTACCGTGCCTGAAATTGAGGCGCATTTTGGCTGCAAGCCAGGCTATCTGGGCCCTTTGCAGACCAAGCTGCCACTCAAAATAGTGGCCGACCGCGACGTGGCCGCCATGAGCGACTGGATTTGTGGCGCAAACGAAGAAGATTTTCACACCACGGGTGTGAACTGGGGGCGTGACCTGCCCGAGCCAGACTTAGTGGCAGACATCCGCAATGTGGTGGAAGGCGACGCATCGCCCGACGGCCAAGGGCTTTTGAGCATTGAGCGCGGCATTGAAGTGGGCCATGTGTTCTATTTGGGCACCAAATACAGCAAAGCCATGAATGCCACGTTTTTAGACGTGGACGGCAAACCCAAGCATTTCGAGATGGGCTGCTACGGCATTGGCATCACGCGCTTGCCCGCTGCCGCCATTGAGCAAAACCACGATGCCAAAGGCATTATTTGGCCAGACGCGATTGCGCCGTTCACCGTGGTGATTTGCCCGCTCAACCCTGACCGCTTTCCTGATGTGCAAGCCGCTGCCGACAAGCTGTACAAGCAGCTCTCAGACAACGGCGTAGACGTGATCCTTGATGACCGTGGCGAGCGCCCGGGCGCGATGTTTGCCGACTGGGAGCTCATTGGCGTGCCCCACCGCGTCACGATTGGCGACCGTGGGCTCAAAGAAGGCATCATCGAATACCAGCACCGCCGCGACTCCGAGGCTACCAAGCTGGCCGTGGTCGACAGCTTTGCGTATGTGCTGCGCAAAGTGAATGTGCCGGTAGCCGGTTAAATGGCCTGCGTGATGAGCTGCGCATGGGCGCTCCCCGCCATGCGCCCACGCGCGCTTTGGTACTGTATCTGCGCATGATGGTGCTTCCAGCTTCTCATTTGGACCATAAAAGGCATTTTTTAAAGAAAATTTGCCTGACGTCACTGCCATATGGTCTTAGTACGCTATTATTTAGTGAGCAAGCAAAGGCTGGTGCGCAAATTGAAGAGCCGCTGATCGACTCGGTGCGCAGCGCCTTGAGCTCCGCAGTTACCAGCGCCGCGCCACCGATTCCGGAGTTTAACAACACCGAGTCTCGGCTGGTTTACCTGCGCTGGCTGGGCGCAATGAGCCAACGCCTGGCCAAGAAAATCAGCGATTTTCAAACCCGCAAAGAGTTTTTGCAAACCGTCTGGTACGAAAGCCGCCGAGCGGGGCTAGACACCACCTTGGTGCTAGGGCTGATCACGGTAGAGAGCAATTTTCGCAAGTTTGCGCTAAGCCGCGTTGGCGCACGCGGCTACATGCAAATCATGCCCTTTTGGATGCGCGTGATTGGCGACGGCGATGCCAGCAAACTCTTTCACATGCAAACCAATATCCGCTTTGGCTGCGTGATTTTGCGCCATTACCTAGACCGTGAACGCGGCGACATGTTCATGGCGCTAGGCCGCTACAACGGCAGCCGAGGCAAGGCTGAATACCCTAACGCGGTGTTTGCGGCTAAGAAGCAGTGGGAGTTTAGAGAGTAAGCGCCTGCAAATTTGCAAGGTTGTTAATTTTGATATATATTATGTATCTATCGACATTCCATGGAGTTGCACAATGGCTCTCGCTCTTACCCAAGTTTATTTAGACCCGGTTCAAAAAAAATCGCTAATTGCCCGCGCCAAAGAAATTGGCCGCAAACCCTCTGAGGCGATTCGTGATGCGATTGACGCTTATGTGGCGGGCGTGACGGTGGATGACCTCAAGCTTTTGGACATTGCTACTAAACAAGCCGAGAAAGATATCAAGGAAATGGTGACCATGCTTGACGCAGGACAAAAGCGCGCCGTCAAGTTCTTTGCAGAAATCGAAAAAATCAAGGCGGCAAGCGTATGAGCCTAGTGGCCGATGTACTAGACCGACTCACGGGCATCAATACCGTGAAAGAACGCTTGATTCAACAAGACAAAGTGATCGACCAAATGCAGCGCATCTTGCTTGACCAGCAGCGCGATTTGGCTGAACTCAAGGGCATGATGAAAGCCGTGGTGTCGATGCAGTCTGGTCGCGTCCTGTCTGCACCCGATAAGAAGCGCTAGCTTATGCGCCCAGCACCTGCTGCAATTCCCCGTTTTCATACATCTCCATCATGATGTCAGAGCCGCCCACGAATTCGCCTTTGACGTAGAGCTGGGGAATGGTGGGCCAGTTGCTGTATTCTTTGATGCCGTTGCGCACCTCGGGGTCTTCCAGCACATTCACGGTTTGAATGCCCTTGGTGTCTACGCCGCAGGCTTTGAGGATTTGGATGGCGCGGCCAGAAAAGCCGCACTGGGGGAAGCTGGCATTGCCTTTCATAAAAAGCACAACGTCATTGGATTTGACCAGTTGGTCGATGCGGGCTTGGGTATCGCTCATGGGGGTACTCGGTAAAAATCAAAGAATTGCATATTATCGCAGCCTTAGGCTTTGTGTGTCATGCTGCGCACGCTGCGGACGCAGGGATTGGCAAACTCTTTCTGTGCCACCACAGTAGCTCAAGCGCAGCAGTAATCTTCACGCTGCTACTGCGGGCGTAACAAAAAAATCAGTGCTTTTGCGCACAATAAACGCCAACTCGCCGATCGTGCGGTTACAAGTGCGCACCTATACGCGTCGCAAATCTTGGAAGTGCTTGTTCTGCGTTTGCAGCTGATTCCAAAAAAGGTATGTTGCCGCGGTCCAAGAAAAACTCCTCCCGCCTAATCCCGCTCCAGTGAGAGGGTGGTAGTACTCATAGAAACCACTTTTCGCAAACAATGCCATGATGGCCTTGTGCAAACGTACCCCCAATTCAATATGACCACAGCGATCCAAGCCTTCGGCGATCAGCGTAGTCAAGTGCTGCCAAATCGGACCGCGCCAATAGCGGGCGGGTTCAAAACCGGGGCAGGTTGAGCGCGTCGATGGCAAAGCGTAAGGGGTTTCGCTCAACCAATCTTGCAAAGTAGCTTGCTGTAGCGCATCGCGCATGGGCTCAACCAAGCGACCGTACCAAGTGAGGAAGCCGGCATGCGTGGGCGCTTCCAGTAATTGCTCTGTGATTGCATCACGGGATACGTATTGGCCGAGTTTTTCTGACCATAATTGGCCAATAGCCAATGCTGTCATTGCGCAGCGCGATCTTAAAAATGTAGCGTCATTTGTCATACCAAGCTGATCACACAAACCTGCCAAGCTTAGGCTGGCGCGGTTCAAAATGCTGATGATACAAATGTCATTGACACGATAAGGTGACTCTTTGGCAATACGCATCGGGTCAAAGCCAACCTCGCGGTTGAAATCCATCAAATACACCACGCGATCATAAAATTCGTGTGTAGGACGCATGGAACCATCTACATGACCGAGGTCCTTGCGGGTGTAGGCGCGTGTAGTACGAGGGACATTTTTGAGCGGGGCATCCCAAGCAGGCGAATTGTCCATGCCCGATTCCCAAGGGTGGCTACTGAACACCAGTCCTGTGTCAAACGGATCGCGGCAACGATACCACCAGCGATGGTGCTTGACCAAACTTTGCACAATGGGCTTGAGATTTTTTGCAGTGATCGCTGGATCAGCGTCCATCTGTAGCATGGCACGGATCATCGTGGCATGCAAGGGCGGTTGGCAGATGCTGGTGGTGGGCACTTGACGCACCGCGCCATCTGCTTGGCAACCCCATTCATCGGGACCTGGGAAATAGCTGTCGGAAGACTGATGGAAAATGATGTGCGGGATCAATCCCTCTTGTGCACCGCTTTGCCACTGGCCGCGCAGCAGACTGTGAAACTCATCCCATGCACGCTGCTGATCAATAGTCATCCAGCCTAGCGCTGTGACACCCGCATCCCAATTCCACTGAAAAGGATACAGGCCTTTTGTCGGAATCGTATAACCGCCACGATCATTGGCGAGCAAGGTTTGTTTGGCCAGTGCGGTGAGTTCCTGTGCACTGTGTTCTGTGGATATTGTTGACAAATTCATACGGCCACCAACTTTCCTTGCGCGTCATACCAGCGGGCTTGCGCAGCACGGGCACGCACGCGAATGCTGCTGCCAGGCGCGATGATGGGATTGGCCGCCACACTTACACGGATCAGTTCGTCCCCGACTCTTGAGTTGATTTGCTGGGAAGCGCCGAGCATTTCCACCACTTTGGCGTTGAGTTCCAAACCTTCACTAGCAAGCTCTAAATCCTCTGGTCGAACGCCCAAAATTTTGGCATGCGCATCTGGCGAGATTAAGCCCAAAGCATGCTGCGTTTGAATATTCGAGATGAAATTCATTGGCGGATTGCCAATGAATCCGCCCACAAAACTGCTTGCAGGATCTGTATAGACTTTCGGCGGTGTATCGTACTGCACGATCTCGCCGCCATGCATTACAGCGATGCGATCTGCCAAACTCATAGCTTCAGTTTGGTCATGGGTAACGTAGATGGTCGTCGTCTCGAGATCGCGAAGCAAACCCTTGAGTTCACTGCGCATCTCTAGGCGCAGCAGCGCATCTAAATTCGACAGCGGCTCATCCATGAGCAACACATCAGGTCGTACCGCTAAGGCTCTCGCCACCGCGACCCTCTGGCGCTGTCCGCCAGAGAGCTGACCAGCATAGCGCGCCAGCAAATGCTCAATGTGCATCAGTTCTGCGGCTTCATGCACCTGTTTGTTCATCTGCGTTTCAGGCACATGCTTCATCTTCAGGCCAAAGCCGATATTTTGCGCAATCGTCATATGTGGGAAAACAGCGTAGTTCTGAAATACCATCGCAATATTGCGCTCGCGTGGTGGCAGGCCGTTCATCCGCTTGCCACCAATCATCACGTCGCCACTGGTCTCGGTTTCTAAGCCGGCAATGATGCGCATCAGCGTCGTCTTACCGCAGCCAGAAGGTCCGAGCAAAACGCAAAACTCTTGGTCTTTCACATCTAGGTTAATTGATTTCAAAGCCTGATGGCCTTTAAACTCTTTACGAACGGCAGTGATTTGAATTTCTGACATGTTTAAGACTTCAGCGGCTAGAAATACCCCACATCGAGAACAAATACTTGCGCACGACGAAGATGAAAATGAGTGACGGCAGGATCAAAAAGAAGCCGCCAGCGAACTTGAAATACATTGGACTTTCTTGCAAACTAGAGAAAAGCGCGGCAGTAAGCGTACGGTTATTCACTGTCATCACGCTGGCTGCAAACACCTCGTTCCAAGAAATTACAAAGCTAAAAATCATCGTGGCGGCCATACCGGGCATAGCAATTGGCATCACGATTTTCATGAAGGCTTGTATCTTGGTGCAGCCCAATGTCCAAGCGGCCTCTTCTAGTTCGCGCGGAATGCCCATGAAAAGGCTGCTGGATACCAAAATAGAAAACGGCAGCGCCAAAGCAGTATGCACCAGTGCTACGCCTAGCCATGTGTCATACAAGCCGACATTGATAAAACGAGTCACCAATGGCAGTGCAAGAATTGCCAACGGAAATGCGCGTGTCATCACTACCAGCAAGCGATACATGTTCTGACCTGTAAAATCAAATCGTGCGAGTGCATAACCTGCTGGAGCCCCCAATGCAAGCGACAAGGCCATCGTGATCGCTGCTACTGCTAAGCTATTGCCTACTGCGCCCCAGATGCCGGATGCACCAAAGAAGTAGCGCATGGTATCAAGTGTTAGCGTGCTGGGAAACAGGCTTTTCGGCCAAGCCGTGGCCGCGTCTTTGGGAGAAAATGCGCTAATGGTGATGAGGTAGATCGGTATCAGCCAGCAAATCGCAAGAATAGTAGCAAAGATGTAAATCAGGCGGACGTTTGTCTTCATGGTGCACACCTCAAGATAAAGTCTCGCGCTTGGTGCGCAGAGCCACCAAATACACCAGTGTAGCCGCGATAGAGATCGCTAGGATAAACAACGCATAGGCCGAAGCAACATTGGTGTTTTGGTACGCGCCTTGCCAGTTATAGGCCTCACCCACTAGCACCGGTAAGTCTCTTCCAGCCAGAGCGTACACCACGGCGAACACTTCAAATGCTAGTACTGTGCGTAAGATTAGCGCCGATTGCAGTGATGGTTTGAGTAAGGGCAATGTCACATACCAAAAGCGCTTCCAAGGCGATGCACCAAATACCTCTGCTGCTTCTGCATATTCCTTAGGTATGAGCTGTACACCCGAGACCAAGATCACCAACACGATGGATGTCGCACGCCAAATTTCAGCGATGATCACGCAGGCAAATAGTGCCACTGGGTTTTGATAGCTTAACCATGTGACGGGCCCATCCACCAGCCCTACGTCATTGAGCAAGGTGTTGAAGTATCCGCGATCTGTAAAAATAGCCAGCCAAGCAATACCCGCCGCTAGATCGCTCACTCCAAGTGGAATCGTCCAAATGTAGAGATAGGTCATACGCCCTCTCTCTATTTTTTGCAACATCATGGCCATCGCCAAAGAAATGCAAATTTGAATCGGCACAATGATTGCCACGATGATCATTGTGTTTTTTAAGGCAGCGGCGAAGTTATTGTCATTCAGCATTTTGTTCACATGCCGCATGCTAAAACCTCCATCCGCGCCTTTGAAAGCAAGAATCGCCGTCTCAGCTAACGGCCAGACGAATAGCGCGATGAGGAAGATCGCGCTGGGTGCGATCAGCACATAGGGGATGCGATCATTTTTATTCATGACAAAGCTGCGTTCTCGTCCCCATGCGGGCAAGGGGACGAGTCGTCATTTCAATTGAAGTGGTTACTGAACGGGGCAAGGCGCTGTGCCGCTACTGGCATCCGGTGCCCAGCATTTTGCATTGGCTTCCTTCATCACATCAGCAAGCGTTTGGCCTTGTTGTGCTAGCACGGTTTTCACTTCCTCGTTGCGCACGATGATGCGCTGGAAGCTGTCGATGAAGACTTTGTTAAATTCACCATTTTTCGCCCCCAAGCCAGCGGGCAGTAATGCACCACGGGCACCAGGGGCGGAGAAGGTTTGACCTACACCGAGCGCTGCAATTTGCACTCCGCGTGGCAGCGTGCCGATATCCGCTTTGACCGTGGGGAACCAGCCCACTTCAGCGAGCGCCTTCGCTTGAACAGCGGGACTTGTCAGATGGGCAATCGCAGCTTCAGAGGCTGCTCGATCCGGCGTGTTTTTCGGAATCGACAAACCCGAGATCACAGGCATGAAAAAGCGGCCTTTGGGGCCAGAGGGCGCGGGGAAAGCCACAAAATCATCGGGCTTGTCATTCAGTGCGGGCAAAAGGCGCGCGGTGTGATCAAACGCCACCCAGACTTCACCTGTTTTGAGAGGCTCTTCCATCGCGTTGTAGCTGGTTGAACGCTTGTTGGTCACCGTCCACAGATCTTTTAAATCTGCCCACATTTTCTCAGCTTCGGCACTCTTGAAATTGCGAACTACGCCGCCTGTATATGCAGGCAAAGCATAGCCTTGGAAGAAGCGGTGAATCAAGCCAGAAGGACCTCCGGGTAGGCCGAACTTATCTTCACCCGTTGCGGCTTTCATATTCTTTGCCCATTGAATGGTTTGCGCCCAAGTGAGGTTGTTGATATTCGCGCCTTGTGGCAGGTATTGCAGCGCCTTTTTATTAGCAGCCATCTGGAAGGTATTGGTTAAGAAGGGAATAAAGCGCGTGTTGTTACCGCCCATCTTGGCCAAATCTTTGAATGAACCAGAGAACTCGCGCGAAGTGGCGAGGCGATTCATCACATCATCAATGTCTTGCAGTGCACCAGCGGCGTTGAGCGGAGAAAGCTCGGAGTCTAGGGCAATAGTGACATGTACTTTGCCTGTTGATGCTAGCGACTCAGCCATCAAGCGGGTGTTGTATGTGTTGGGATCCTCGCCAATCCAATTAATTTCGGGCTTGGCATCCTTGAGCAGCACAGTGCGCACTTTTTCGATCTCTTGAACTGGGCGCAACTGGGTGGATACCACATTGACCTGAGCGAAAGATGCGGTGGCAGCAAAAGCGGACACCACAATTAAAAGTTGTTTGATTTTCATACTAAAGTCTCCTGTTTAATGGTTGAAGGAAAGCAAAAAAAGTATCTGTCATTTGGCATAAGCGGCAACCGAAGCGCGTAGAAGTAATAGGGGGGGTTCAAGTTTTTGCAAATCTGTTGGGCTCGTGCCGGCCATCAAGCGCAGTAGCAATTGAGCGATGTGGCGGCCATTGTCCACAATAGAATGATCAATGCTGGCCAAAGGTGGCCAAGCATATTGCCCAGCCTCGGTGTTGCCATAGCCCATCACAGACACATCGCGTCCTACTTGCAAGCCTGCGGCTCGTACTGCGGCCATAACACCTAAAGCCACTGTGTCCGTAGCGCAAAGTATGGCACTGGGTGGCATCTCTTGGCGCAGTAACTGTATGGCGATGTGCTCGCCTGATTCGGCGGTGAGTTCGGTGTAATGAACTGGACATGCGCTAGCATTTATTTTTGCAAGGTCGAGCGCCTTACGAAAGCCCTGCTCTCGTAAGCTGGCAAAAGTCATATTTGACATCCCGTTGATCAGCGCGATGCGGCGATGCCCCAAATTAATAAGCGCTTGCGTCGCCAGTTCAAACGCGCCTTCGTTGTCTGTATCGAGCCAAGCATGCGGCGCATTGTCGAGCGTGCGTCCATGCGTGATAAATGGAATTTTGCGATCTTGTAGAAGTTTGACTCGTGGATCATAAGTACGGGTGCGCGTCAACACAATACCATCCACCAAACGTCCGTCAAGCAGCCTCGCTAGCTCAATAATTTCATTTTCATCACTGGGCAGACCAAGAGATAAAGCAAAATATTTGTGCGCTCTAAGCACCTCAGCTACGCCCGCGTGGAGCGCAACCGCACTGCCATCGATCGCGTTAGTTAGTCGCACAGTATTGATAATTGCTACGGCACCCGTCTTTCCAGTAACCAAGCGATGCGCCATGGGATGTGGAGAATAGTTTGCAGCCTTGGCTGCATTCAGCACACGCTGACGAGTGGACGCACTGACATCCGTGTAGCCATTTAGCGCCCGCGACACAGTGGATATTGAAATCCCAAGAGAATCGGCGAGAACTTGGATAGACATGGCTTTTTTACATCAAAAACGTTTTTGAAACATTATTTTCATTTCCAAAAAGGTTTTTGAATATTGGGGTATTCCCTCGCCGTGTCTTTTGCAGAACGTCTCGAACGCTAGATTAGTCCTATTTTTGCCCGCCAGAGCAGCGTGCAATGCCCGCCAAATCTGGGCAGCTTTGCACCTGTGTGTAGCCCGCCGCTAGCAGCAAGGCACACACGGCAGCGGCTTGGTCGTGGCCGTGTTCTAAGAGTAGCCAGCCGCCAGAGTGTAAGTGGGCACTTGCATGCACAATGATCTGGCGGATGTCGTCTAAACCGTCTGGGCCCGATGCCAAGGCATTGAGCGGCTCGTGCGTAAGTGCGGCTAGGTGCGGGTCTGCGGCGGCGATGTAAGGCGGATTGGATACGATGCAATCAAATGCTGCATCGCCGACCGCTTGCAGCCAACTGCCTTGGTGAAACTGCACTTTGAGTTTGAGGCGGGCGGCGTTGCCTGTGGCCACTTCTAAAGCTTGTGCGCTAAGGTCGGTGGCATGCACCTGCGCGTCGGGGCGCTTGGATGCAATGGCCAATGCCACCGCACCGCTGCCCGTACCCAAGTCGAGCACTCTGGCATCCTTTGGCAGTAGCTCCAGCGCCCAATCGACCAAAGTCTCGGTGTCGTCCCGGGGGTCGAGCACGCGCTTGTCCACGCGCAGGCGCAGGCCATAAAAGGCTTTGTGGCCCACAATGTAGGCCACAGGCTCGCCTGCCCGGCGGCGCGCGCAGAGCGCACCAAACGCATCGGCTATGGCTGTGGTGATCGGGTCTGCATCATGCGCCACCAGCCACGCGGCATTGGAAGTGTCAATGCCTAAGCAGTGCAGCAGCAAAATGCGTGCGTCCACCTTGGCAATGCCGTGCTTTTGCGCCCGCAGCAAAGCCACGGCAATGGTGGCCAGTGGCTCGTTGGGGGCAGCCTTGGCCTTGGGTTGCTCGGGGGCTTTCCATGGCACTTTGACATAGGGCTTGGGTGCGCCTTTTTTGATGGTGGCAAAACCTGCGCGGGGTTTGGGGCCTTTGGCGATAGAACGTGCCATGTCAATTGACTCCTATTTCGAGTTCGGCCAGTTGCTCGGCCTCGCGGGCATGCAAAAGCGCCTGCACAGTTTCGCTTAAGTCGCCTTCCATGATGAAGCCTAGCTTGTACAGCGTGAGGTTGATGCGGTGGTCGGTCATGCGGCCTTGGGGGTAGTTGTAGGTGCGGATACGGTCGCTGCGGTCGCCGCTGCCAATCAGGCCTTTGCGTTCGGCAGCATCTTTGGCGGCGCGCTCGGAGCGGTCTTTTTCAATGATGCGTGCGGTCAGCACTTTGAGTGCCGAGGCTTTGTTGCTGTGTTGGCTGCGCCCGTCTTGGCATTCGGCCACAATGCCTGTGGGCAAGTGGGTGATGCGCACGGCAGAGTCGGTTTTGTTGATGTGCTGGCCGCCTGCGCCGCTGGCGCGGTAGGTGTCAATGCGCAAATCTGCGGGGTTGATTTTGATGGCCACCGCTTCGTCGGGCTCGGCCAACACCGCCACGGTGCATGCGCTGGTGTGGATGCGGCCTTGCGTTTCGGTGGCAGGCACGCGCTGCACACGGTGGCCACCCGACTCAAAGCGCAGTTTGCCATAAATGCCTTCACCGCTGATTTTGAGCACCACTTCTTTGTAGCCGCCCAACTCGCTGGCCGACTCGCTCACAATGTCTGTTTGCCAGCCCGAGCGCTCGGCAAAGCGCGTGTACATGCGAAACAAATCGCCCGCAAACAAGCCCGACTCGTCGCCGCCGGTGCCCGCGCGGATTTCTACAAATGCGTTGCGTGCGTCGTCTGGGTCTTTGGGCAGCAGCATACGCTGCAACTCGCCTTCGAGCTTGACCAATTCTTCTTGCGCCTCGGTAATTTCGCCCTGCGCCATCTCCGCCATGTCCGGGTCGGCCAGCATGTCGTTGGCGGCCGCTATGTCAGATTCGCGCTGCAGGTAGCGTGCATGGCGCTGCGCCACGGGGCTCACCTCGGCATGCTCGCGCGAGAGCTTGCGAAAAGCCTCCATGTCGGCCATGATGTCTGGGCTGGCCAGCAGGCTCTCTAGGTCTAGTAAGCGCTCTGAATAGCGCTGGATTTGGGTGCGAAGAAAAGGTTTCATGGAGTCACTGAAAAAGAGGAGGAATTCACCTTTTGAGGCGATCAGGTGGGCATTGCAAATGCCACGCACTAGCGGATATTCGCTAACGCTCTTTGCGCAAAAAAAGTGATTCGATCGCAGTTTGTGAGGCCAAGCGCTGCGCTTCGTCCCCTGCATTGAGCTGGCTGTAAGCGCCGTGCAGCATCTTTTGCGTCAGCCCACGGCTCAGGGCTTCGAGCACCGCATCAATGTTTTCGCCTTTTGCCAAAAGCTTTTTGGCGCGGGCGATCTCTAAAGCACGCCACTCGTCGGCCTGCTGGTTGAGCTGCTGTATCAGCGGCACTGCGCCGCCTGTGCTGCGCACATCCATCCAGTGCATAAAACTTTGCACGCCTGCGTCGATGATGACTTCGGCCTGCGCCACTGCAGCTTGCCGACTGGCTTGGCCCGTTTGCACAACGCTGGCCAAGTCGTCAACCGTGTACAAATACACGTCTTCTAGGTGTTTGACCTCGGGCTCAATGTCGCGCGGCACGGCCAAGTCCACCATGAAAATAGGGCGATGTTTGCGCACTTTGATGGCGCTTTCGACCGCGCCCAAGCCAATTAGCGGCAGGGTGCTGGCGGTGCAGCTGATGACCGCATCGAATTCATGCAGGCGCTGGGGCAACTCGCTCAAGAGCATGGTGTTGACAGGCAGCGAGGGGGAATTAAACTGCGCCGCCAGTGCTGCGCCACGCGCCTCTGAACGGTTGGCGATGGTCATGCTGCGGGGGTTTTTAGCTGCAAAATGCGTAGCAGCCAGCTCAATCATGTCACCCGCCCCCACAAAAAGCACACGTATTTTTCGCAGGTCTTCAAACAATTGGCCGCACAGGCGCACAGCGGCTGCCGCCATGCTGATACTGTGGCTGCCAATCTCGGTGTTGCTGCGCACCTCTTTGGCCACGGCAAAGCTGCGCTGAAACAACTGGTGTAGGGTGCTGCCCAAAGCGCCAGCGTCGGTGGCGGCGCGCACGGCGTCTTTCATTTGCCCCAGAATTTGCGGCTCGCCCAAGACCATGGAATCTAAACCCGCAGCCACCCGAAAAGCGTGGCGGGCGGCATCGTTGCCATGGCGAATGTAGGCGTGGCTTTGCAGGGTGTCAACGCTCACCCCGCCAGCGTGTGCCAGCCAATGCAGGGTGGGCGTAAGGGTGGCAATGTCGCCTGAGCCGTAAATTTCGGTGCGGTTGCACGTAGACAGTAAGGTGGCCTCGGGCTTTTCGCCACCGAAGGCACTGCGCAAGCCGTGCAAGGTCGGCTCGATTTGGTCTAAGGCGAAGGCAAACCGCCCGCGTAAATCCAGCGGTGCCGTGGTGTGGTTGATGCCTAAGGCCCAGACTGACATGGCGCTATTATAAATTGGCGCTATGTGGTTTGCTGTGCGCTGGGAATACGCCAGGGTTGGTGGGGCGTTCGTCTGCATGGCCACCAATTTACTTTAAATTACATAGCATAATATGACGATAGGGCCGTGACATCGGCTTGTTTTTTCATACATTCAGCGCTTGAAACAATTGCGCGGCAATTTTTAAGCTGCGGTATTCCTGAAAGACCTTTTCTATGGCACAACCCCGACTCTTCGCCAAACCGCCTTCGCTTGCCAGCAAACTGCTGCGCGGGGTGTCAGGCTTGCTTGGCCTGCTGGTGGTGGCCGTAGCCGCCTTTGTGGCGCACTCTTGGGCACCCGAGCTGCCCGTTAGTGCGCTCAAAGCCCGCTGGGCCACTGCGCCTTCGCAGTTCATCCTGATCGACGGCATGCAGGTGCATCTGCGCGACGAAGGCCCGCGCGACGACCCCAGCCCCATTGTGTTGCTGCACGGCACCAGCGCCAGTTTGCACACTTGGGAGGGCTGGGCCAGCGCCTTGCGCGGCCAGCGGCGGGTGATTCGCTTTGACTTGCCCGGCTATGCGCTCACGGGCCCTAGCCCCCGCAATGCTTACCACATTGGCAGCGATTACCCCGCTTTCGTATTGGCGGTGCTGGATGCGCTCAAGGTGCAGCGCTTTGTTTTAGCTGGTAACTCGCTGGGCGGGCAAATCGCTTGGCACACCGCGCTGGCCGCGCCGCAGCGCGTGGACAAGCTCATTTTGGTTGATGCCTCGGGCTTTCCACTGGAATCCACCTCCGTGCCGCTGGGCTTTCGCCTAGCGCGCAACCCCACGCTTGCGCCCATCATGCAGCACATTTTGCCGCGCAGCGTGGTCGCGTCTAGCCTGCGCAATGTCTATGGCCAGCCAGAACGTGTCACGCCAGAGTTGGTGGATTTGTTCATGGACATGACCCGCCGCGAGGGAAACCGCGCGGCTTTGTCAGAGCGCTTTAAAGGCGGCTACACCGCCGACACCTCAAAACTGGCCGCTATCAAAGCCCCCACCCTGATTCTATGGGGCGGCCAAGACCGCTTGATTCCCTCCCGCCATGGCGAGCGCTTTGAAAAAGCCATTGCAGGGGCACAGCGCGTGGTGTTTCCAGAATTGGGGCATGTGCCGCACGAGGAAGATGCGGTGCAAACGGTGGCGGTGGTGAAAGCGTTTGTGGGGCTGCGCTAAGACACACGCCGTCAACTGGCAACAAGGCAAAGCGGCTGTAAGAACCCCGCTGATGCAGCGACTATTGCACTCACATTAGGAGTGATTCGCCATGCATACTGCCCCCCGCTTGCTTTTAACAGCCCTTCTAAGCGCCTTCAGCCTAGCCGCCCAAGCCTCCAATTGCACCGCCCAGTCCGCCGCCACCCTCACGCCCGTGCTTGAGCTCTACACCTCGGAGGGTTGCAGCTCTTGCCCCCCAGCAGACCAATGGATGTCAACCCTCAAAGACGCCAACAAACGCGGCAGCGTGGTGGCGCAGGCTTTTCATGTGAACTACTGGGATTACATTGGCTGGGTAGACCGCTTTGCCGTGCCCACCCACACCACGCGCCAGCGCGAGATGGCGCGTGCAAGCGGCCAAAGCGGCATTTACACGCCCCAGCTCATTAAAAACGGCCGCGATTCGCGCGACTATGCGGGCGCACTCGACATGCCAAGCAGCAAATCCGGCGGCGGTGCAACGCCGCCCAGCCGCGCCACATTGGCCATCACCCAAACCGCCACCGACCGCTTTGAAGCCAGCGTAACCCCGATAGACCCCAAAGCCGCTTGGTCCGCCTACTGGACCGTCACCGAACACGGCCACAGCAGCCGCGTCACCGCGGGTGAAAACAAAGGCGAAGCGCTTAAACACGACTTTGTGGTGCGCCAATACAGCGTGGCGGGGGCTTACACAGGCAGCAGCAAGCTAAAGCTCAACGCCCTGCCAGCAAGCGCCGCCCATCCGCGCCAAATCAACCTCGTGGTGTTTGACACCAAAACGGGGCAGCCGATGCAGGCGCTCAGCATGGGTTGTTGAGCCAAACCAACTGTTACCATCGGCGCATGGGTATTTTTGACGTTTTCAACCATCTGTTTAATTTTTTGCTGCCTGCGGCGGCGGTGGCAGCCTTTTTGGCCATTGCCTCCCGAATTTTTATAAAGAAAAATGGCAATGTCAGCGTCATATGGTCATGTATTGCTATTAATTTTATAGTTTGCGCAGTGTGTTTAATGGCTGGTTTAGTTTTTTTTGGCCGAGACGGGAAAATGGCCACCTATGCCCTGATGGTGGCCGCAGCGGCAACTAGCCAGTGGGTGCTCAATAAGGGCTGGCGCGGCTAAGCCAAGCGCTAAGCCTCAGCGCTTACCCCGCTGGGCTAAAGGCATCCACCCGGTCGGTGATGATCCCATCCGTGCCCAGCGCCAGCAGGTGCGCCACCGCCCATTCGTCATTCACCGTATACGACAGGCAGCGCATACCACCGCTGTGCACCTGCGTGACGCTGCTTTTGTCCCACAGGGCGAAGTTCAGCACCACGGCCACGCAGTCTAGCCCTATGGCGGTTTCTAGCCAGCCTTTCCACAGCGTGTCGCACAGCAGGCCGCGCGGCAAGTGCGGCGCGGCTTCTTGCGCGCCGCCCAACGCTTCGGGCTCAAACGATGTCAGCAAAGGCTTGACCGCCTCGTCCTTCCAGAGCTTGTCAGCCAGCGCCGCCACCACCGCGCCCGTGTGCTGCGCCGTGCCCGGTGTGGGCTTGATTTCAATGTTGAGCGCATAGCCGTTGCGGATGCAAAAGCGGGCGATGTTTTCCATGCTGGGCAGCGGCTCGCCTGCGTAGGCGCGGCTGTGCCATGCGCCTGCGTCAAGCTGGCTCAAATCGCTCCACGGCAGATCGCCGCCTGTGCCGTGGCCGCTGGTGGTGCGGTTTAAAGTGGCATCGTGCATTAAAAAAGGCACGCCGTCGTGGCTAAGCTTGACGTCGCATTCAAACATGCGGTAGCCGTGCGCTGCCCCCACCCGAAAGGCCGCCAGCGTGTTTTCAGGCGCGATTTTGCCAGCGCCACGGTGCGCCACCCAGCGCGGATAGGGCCAGTGGGGGAGTGCGGGGGAGGACATACAAAGCTCCAAAATTTTATAAAGAAAAAAGGCCTTTATCGATTATAGGGTAAGTGTTTTATGCTCACTTTTTAGAAGCATCGCCATACGGATTCACCGCCGGGTCTAGCACCACGTGCAGCTTGCCGCCCGTCACCTTCACATCGGTAATGGCCATCCTAGCCAACCTGTCCATTTGCGCATTTTTAAAGGTGTAAATCGGTGTGTTTTGCAGGCTAGCCGCCAAAAACTTACCGCCATGCTCCGTTAACAGCGCAGCAAGCGCGGGCGGCACCCCCTCCAGCGCAAAACTCTCCACGCGCGGATCGTCCAAATAAATATCGCCATTGGCCGCGTTAAACCGCAGTTTGGCCGACACCACAGCCGTCCCCGTCGTTGCAGTTTGCTGCGCAATAGCCACGCCAGTGTCCAGCCCAAGCTGCAAGCGCTCAGAATGGTCCAGCAAATGCACCTTGGGGTTTTGCAGCTTGATGCAAGCAAATGGCAGCGGACACTTTTCAAGCGGAAACTTAGGCGCAATCCGCTCCTGCAACTGCGCTGCCGACAAATCCAAAGTGAGCTTGCCATCGCTCACGCCTAGGCAGGCGCTTAAAAGCATGGTGAGAATGGGAATAATTAGGAGGTGTGGGCGCATGGGGTGAGAGTTTACGCTCTGTCATTTAGGTGAATAGGTGTCCCCTGATTCCACAGCATGAGCTGACTGGCTCGAATCCGATGAAAAATGGGAAGAATCAGCGCTCCCTGCGCTGCGCGCTGGCTCGTGGGACGGCTCGGTCGACGGCGCGCGTGCTCTATTCGTCCCAGGCTTCGACCCGGCGGCTGGTCCGACACAGTTGGATTTCGGGTGGTGGTGTGTCTGGCTTAAATGCATTCTGAACCTGATCTATGTTTGCACGCCAGCTTTGCCAAAACGTGGGCTAGCCGCCAGTTCAAGCGCAGCTTGTTGAGCTTGTCGCTGATGGCAGTTTTATAAGTATTGAGTTAGGCTTTGTTTGCTCATTGTGCTTCACCCACTTAAAACTGATTATAATTACAGTATATTCGCCATCCACAGAAAACCAAACTTTGCTCAGAATGCGTAACTCCCAACTGCGCTGATCGTTCAAATGCCATTAAAAGTCTACATCGAAACATCGGTGGTGAGCTACCTCACCGCACTGCCCAGTGGTGACGAGCTCAAGGCCGCTTGCCAGCAGGTGACCAAGGTTTGGTGGGATACAAGGCGCAGCTCGGTACAAGCGTTTGCATCGGTGTATGTGGCGCAAGAAGCTGGCAGGGGTGATGCGGGGGCTGCACAGGCGCGCTTGCTAGCGATCCGAGCGTTACCTTTATTTGCCGCAAGCCCCGAGATTGAGCGTTTGGCAAACAATCTGCTGGTGGGCGGCGGCCTGCCCGCAAAGGCGCTGCTTGATGCGTTGCACATAGCCTGCGCCACCGTGAACGGAATGGACGTGCTGTTAACGTGGAATTGCACGCATATTGCCAATCCTGTTAAGCTACCTCTTATACGCAAGCTTTGCCAGCAGCTTGGCTACACCGCACCTGAGCTGGTTACGCCTTTTGAATTGATGGAGAACGCACTATGAACGCAGCCTTGAATTGGCGCGACCCTGTGGTGGCGCAGTTGCACACTGTTCGGGAGCAGCTGTCGCAAGAGTCGGCGGGCGATCTTGCGGCTATGGGCTTGGCGGCTACTGTATTTGCCCAGCAAAATGGGTTTGAGGTGATTGCGCCGCAAGTACCGCGCTTGGCTGATGCGCCGGCTGCTGTGGCTACACCTGCGCAAGCCGACGCTTGAGCCCTAAGCCCCCACCCGTTTCCCCGTCTTTGCATCAAAGAAATGCACCCGCTCAGCACGCGGCTTCACGGTGAGCACTTGGCCAATGGTGGGCGATACGGCGGATTCGTCGGCTCTGATGATGAGGCCTTCATCACCTAATTTGCAGTAAATGATGCGCTCGGCGCCCAGCATTTCGATGGATTCGACGGTGACGCTCCAGCCGTCGGAGGCTAGGTCTAAATGCTCGGGGCGTATGCCGAAGACCTTGCCTTCTTGGCCGCCGGGGGCATTTTTTAGCAAGTTCATGGGGGGTGAGCCGATGAAGCTGGCGACAAAGGTGCTGGCGGGGTGGTGGTAGACCTCTTCGGGCGTGCCCATTTGCTCCACATGGCCGGCGTTAAGCACCATCATGCGCTGGGCCAGGGTCATGGCTTCTACTTGGTCGTGGGTGACGAATAGGCTGGTGATGCCTAGGTCGCGGTGCAGTTTTTGGATTTGCAGGCGGGTGGATGCGCGCAGCTTGGCATCGAGGTTGGAGAGTGGCTCGTCAAACAAAAACACCTGCGGCTCACGCACAATGGCTCTGCCCATGGCCACGCGCTGGCGCTGGCCGCCGGAGAGCTGGCCGGGTTTACGCTCAAGGTAGGGGGCGAGCTCTAGCATGGCGGCGGCTTTGTCCACACGCTGGCGAATTTGCTCAGGCGGCACTTTGGCAATTTTCAGGCCATAGGCCATGTTGTCAAACACGCTCATATGCGGGTAGAGCGCGTAGTTTTGAAACACCATGGCAATGTCGCGCTCGGCGGGCTCTAGATCATTGACCACACGTGGGCCTATGCTGATGGTGCCGTCGCTCACCTCCTCAAGTCCGGCCACCATGCGCAGCAGGGTGGATTTGCCGCAGCCCGATGGGCCCACAATAACCACAAATTCGCCGTCTTGAATCTCCGCGCTGATGCCGTGGATAACCTTCACAGCCTTGGCCTTGGCAGTGTCTTTGCCGTAGCGCTTGACTATGTTATTTAAAGTGATGGAAGCCATAGTTATAGTTTCTCAATGATTGGCGGTTAGCTTGCGGTTTTGAACTGGCGAACTGGTGAACTGCCGGACTGCCGGACGCAGAGGACGCAAAGGTTACGCAGAAGACGCAAAAGAACAGCCAAAAATTACATGCTTGATGTTGTATTGAATGGTGAGGGTGTAGTTTTGAATTGTAAAAATTTCGAAAAAATGTGAAAAATAAATAAAAATTCAAATAGTTACTACATCTTTAATAGCAATATATGACCATATGACGCTGACATTGTGAGAATTTTCCATAAATTTCATACTTTCACCCGATTTTGGTATTCCTTTTGCGTCTTCTGCGTAACCTTTGCGTCCTCTGCGTCCGGAAGTCCTGACCCTGACCCCAATCTCGCTATTTCTCCGAATCGACCAAGCCCTTGACAAACCATTTTTGCATCAGCACCACCACCAGCACCGGTGGCACCATGGCGAGCATGGCGGTGGCCATCATCAAGTGCCACTCTACTTGGCTCTCGCCTGCAATCATTTGCTTGATGCCGATCACGATGGGGTAATACTTTTCTTCGGTGCTGACCAAGAGCGGCCACAGGTATTGGTTCCAGCCGTAGATGAACATGATGACGAATAGCGCAGCAATGGAGGTGCGGCTCAGCGGCAGCAGCACGTCAAAGAAAAAGCGCATGGGGGATGCGCCGTCCATGCGGCTGGCTTCCACCAGCTCGTCGGGAATGGTCATGAAAAACTGGCGGAACAAAAACGTGGCGGTGGCCGAGGCTATGAGCGGCAGGGTTAAGCCTGCGTAGGAGTTGAGTAGCCCCAAATCGCTCACCACTTGATAGGTGGGCGATATGCGCACCTCCACGGGCAGCATGAGGGTGATAAAAATCATCCAAAAAACGATTTGCTTGCCCGGAAAGCGAAAATACACAATGGCGAATGCGCTGAGCAAAGAGATAGAAATTTTGCCAAAAGCAATGAGCAGTGCCATGATCAGGCTCACCACCAACATGCGGCCCACGGGCGCGCTGCTGCCGCCCGCTGTGCCGCCTGTGCCCAGCACCTGCGAATAATTGGCCAAAAACTGGTCGCCAATACTCAGCTTCATGGGGCTAGAGACGACATCGTCTAGCGTATTGGTCGAGCCTACAAAGGTTACCCAAATCGGCAGGGCGATGATGGCGATGCCGATGATGAGGACGGCGTGCGAGATCCAGTCGAGGATGGGTTTGCGCTCAACCATGCGGGGCTTTCATCAGTAGTTCACCTTTTTTTCCACGTATTTGAATTGGATGAAGGTTAGCACCACCACCAAGGCCATGAGCACCACCGACTGCGCGGCCGATCCGCCCAAGTCTTGCGCCTTGAAGCCGTCGTAATACACGCGGTAAACGAGAATGGAAGTCTCTTTGCCAGGCCCGCCGTGCGTGGCCGCGTCGATGATGGCAAAAGTGTCAAAAAACGCATACACAATGTTCACCACCAACAAGAAAAAGGTGGTGGGAGTGAGCAGCGGAAAGGTAATGGTCCAAAAGCGCTTGAACGAGCCTGCACCGTCAATCGATGCGGCTTCAATCAATGACTTAGGAATGGACTGCAAGCCTGCTAAAAAGAACAAAAAGTTGTAACTAATTTGCTTCCACACCGCAGCGGTTACCACCAGGGTCATGGCTTGGCTGGAGTTAAGGTGGTAGTTCCAGTCAACCCCCAGCAGGCGCAGCCAGTGCGCCAAAATACCAAAGGTGCTGTTGAACAAAAACACAAAAAGCACCGCCGCCACCACGGGCGCTACGGCGTAGGGCCAAATCAACAACGTTTTATAAACACCGCCTAAGCGAATCACGCGGTTGGCGCACACGGCCAGCAGCAGGGCGATTGACATGCCAAGCCCTGCCACCAGCACCGAGAAAACCGCCGTGGTTTTAAACGATGCCCAGTAGGTAGGGTCGGCAAACAAGGATTTAAAATTGTCCAGCCCCACAAACTGGCGGTTGCCGCCAAAAGCATCTTCGAGCAGCAGCGACTGGTACAGCGCCTGCCCCGCTGGCCAAAAAAAGAATACCAGCACCACCGCCATCTGCGGCGCAATCAGCGCCCAAGGCAGCCAGCGGTGCGAAAAGGTGACTCTTTTTTCCACTGACCGCCGCCTTTATTTAGCGCCCTTGTTGGCCGCTTCAAACTTAGCCAACACCTCATTGCCGCGCGACACGGCTTTGTCCAGCCCCTCTTTAGCCGACTGTTTGCCAGCCCAGATGCCTTCGAGCTCTTCGTCCACAATGCCGCGAATTTGCACATGGTTGCCCAAGCGGATGCCGCGTGATTTGTCGGTGGTTTTGACGATCATTTGCTTGACGCTCACGTCGGTGCCGGGGTTTTTCTCGTAAAAACCGCTGGCCTTGGTGATGTCATAGGCCTTGGTAGTGGCGGGCAAATAGCCCGTGGCTTGGTGGCTCTTGGCCTGCACTTCGGGCTGGCTCAGGTAGGCCAAAAATTGCGCCACGCCTTTGTATTCGGCGGGTTTTTTGCCCGCCATGGCCCACAGGCTGGCTCCGCCAATGACGGTGTTTTGCGGTGCGCCTGCCACGTCTTGGTAATACGGCATGGCGGCTATGCCAAAGTCAAACTTGGCGTTGCGCTTGATGCCTGCGTAGGCGGCTGACGAGCTGGTGAGCATGCCGCATTCTCCGGTCCAAAACTTGGCCTCGGCTTCGGTGCGGCGGCCGCTATAGGTCATCAGGCCCTGCTTGGTCATGTTGGCCAAATTCTCGATGTGGCGCACATGCACGGGGCTGTTGAAGTTCAGGCGCGCGTCCATGCCGCCAAAGCCGTTGTTTTTGCTGGCAAAAGTGGTGTTGTGCCAAGTAGAAAAGCTCTCGAGCTGGGTCCAGCTTTGCCAAGCGGGGGTAAAGCCGCATTTTTCGCCTCCGCCTTTGAGCTTGGCTGCGGCCAAGGCCACTTCGGGCCATGTGGTGGGGGCTTTGTCACCCAAGCCGTTTTTCTTGAACATGTCTTTGTTGTAGTAAAACACGGTGGTCGAGCTGTTAAATGGAAAGCTGAGCATCTCGCCTTTGGGCGAGGTGTAGTAGCCTGCCACGGCGGGCACATAGGCTGCGGGGTCAAACTTCACGCCGCCTTCTTTAAAAACTTCGCTAATCGGCTTGATGGCCTTGCTGGACATCATGGTGGCCGTGCCCACTTCAAAAATTTGCACCAAGTGCGGCGCATTGCCTGCGCGGTAAGCGGCTATGGTGGCGGCGTAGCTCTCGTCATAAGTGCCTTTGAATACGGGAATGACCTTGTATTCGCTTTGGCTGGCATTGAATTCTTTGGCAAAGCCGCCTACCCAGTCGCCCAGCGCACCGGTCATGCTGTGCCACCACTGGATTTCAACCTGTGCATGGGCGGGGGCGGCTACTGCAAAGGCAGCCAAGGCTAGGGCGGATAAACGCAATTTCATATAAGCTCCAAATTGAATGAACTACGCAGCGTAGCCCTTGAATGTGACAAAACTATTACACCCTAAATTCCGAGCAACCGACAGCGGGATTTCCATGAGAAGAGTCCCCATGGCGATTGGCAACTTCTGGGCATATCTACAATCAGAGGGGAAATGCCAAACTTTGGCATCCCCCATCTGGAGACCGTTTATGCAGTTTGTCGCAATCCCGCGCAGCCCACTGGCAAATTTGGCTGCCCCCAAGCGGCCGTGGCTGCGCCTGGCCATGCTGGCTTTTGCGGCTTGGCTGCTGGCGGGCTGCGCCCAGATGCCTTCGCTGGACAAAACCAGCCCCATTGCCTCCACTGGCAGCGCCACAACGGCCATTTCTAGCAACAGTGGCACAGCCAGTATGCGCCTTAGCGGCAGGGCAGCGAGCCTCGCCACTGGCACGCCCACGGGCACAACCACCGCCGCTCCACCACGCCCGGGCGACCCACCGCCGTTGCGCCCGTTTGCAGAGGTCATTCGTGATGCCAGCCGCAGCGACGGTTTCATTGCGGTTTGGCGCAAAGACGAACGGGCTTGGCTGGAAATCAACGAAGCGCAGTTTGGCAAGCCTTTTATGCTGCATGTGAACTTTTCGCAGTCTGTTGGCGAGCGCGGCCTGTATGGCAGCCAAATGGGGCCCGATTGGATGGTGGAGTGGCGCAAACTAGGCAACACGGTACAGCTGGTGGCACTCAACTCGGCTTTTCGTGCGGGTGCGCCGGGTGCCGCCCCAGACACCACCCGCGCACTTTTAATCAGCCAAGGCTTTTCCGACAGTTTGTTGGCCAGCATGCCCCAAGCTGGCGCCCCCCACCCGCAGCGCAAAAGCATTTTGGTGGATGCCAGCTTTTTATTGGCCGACATTCCCAGCTATGGCGCAAAAATAGAGTCTGCCTTTCGCATTGGCTACGGCTTAGACCGCGCCAACTCGCAGTTCACCGCATCCAGCGCGAACGCGGAACAAACGGTCATCTCCACCAAAATGCATTTTGCTACAAGCCGCATTCCTGCTCCTTCTTTCGCTCCCGGTGCGCCCAGCGTGAGCCCGCCGGGCAATGTGCCCGATGCGCGCAGCTTTTTTGTGGGCTTTGTCTACAGCCTCGCCCGCCTGCCCGAGCAGCCCATGGCCGTGCGCTTGGCCGACCCGCGCATTGGCCATTTCAGCACCAGCTACACCGACGTGGCCAGCGAAACCCGAGACAACGCCCGCGTGCACATGGCCAACCGCTGGCG
>JANOYR010000142.1:0-4502 GCA_031428975.1 Polaromonas sp.
TAAGCTTTTGCGCATTTTTTGCCAAAAACTGCTGGCATCAATCAGCTGCACCTTGCCTTGGCGCGCCTTGGGCTTTCGGTTGCTGACTATCCACACATAGGTGCTGATGCCGGTGTTGTAAAACATGTCGGTGGGCAGGGCGATGATGGCCTCACCCAAGTCGTTTTCTAGCACATAGCGGCGTATTTCGCTCTCGCCACTGCCTGCGCCGCCAGTGAAAAGGGGTGAGCCGTTGAGCACAATGCCAAATCGGCTGCCACCGTCTTGGGTGGGGCGCATTTTGGCAATCAGGTGGAGTAAAAATAACAATGAGCCATCGCTCACGCGGGGCAGGCCTGGGCCAAAGCGGCCTTGGTGGCCCTGTTGCTCGGCTTCTTTGCGGATTTCTTTCTCTATCTTTTTCCATTCCACACCAAATGGCGGGTTGGACAGGGCGTAGTCGAAGTGTTGGCCGCTCAGGCCGTCGTTGGACAGGGTGTTGCCAAAGATGATGTTGGCAATGTCTTGGCCTTTAATGAGCATGTCGGCTTTGCAGATGGCATACGACTCGGGGTTGAGCTCTTGGCCATACATGACCAAACGGGCAGCGGGGTTGTGGCTGCTGATGTGTTCTTCTGCCACGCTGAGCATGCCGCCCGTGCCAGCGGTGGGGTCATACAGGCTGCGCACAATGCCGGGTTTGGTGAGGGCTTGGTCGTCTTCTATAAACAGCAGGTTGACCATGAGGCGAATTACCTCGCGCGGGGTGAAGTGCTCGCCAGCGGTTTCGTTGGACAGCTCGGCAAATTTGCGGATGAGTTCTTCAAAGACGGCGCCCATTTGCGCATTGCTCACTGCGCTGGGGTGCAGGTCGATGTTGGCAAACTTCTCGGCCACCATGTACAGCAGGCCAGACTTGGCGAGTTTGTCGATTTGGCTGTGGAATTCAAAGCTTTCAAAAATGTCGCGCACCGCTGGGGAAAAGGCTTGTAGGTAGCTGCGTAGGTTGTCAGCAATTTGGCTTGGGTCGCCCATGAGGGTTTTGATATCCAGCGGCGAGGTGTTGTAAAACTTGTTGTCTGCCGCACGGAATAAAAAGGGCTCGGGGTTTAAGCCTGCCTTTTCGCGTTTGGCCTTTTCGGCCAATACGGCGGCTTTGCTACTGCCAAGCACGCAGTCTAGGCGGCGCAGCACGGTGAACGGGAGGATGACCTTGCCGTATTCAGATTGTTTGTAGTCGCCCCGCAGCAAATCGGCAACTGACCAAATAAAGGAGGAAAGATTGGGATCGCTCATGGGAAATATAGATAGGTGGGTGGGGCATTATGATCGCTGCGCTGGCTTTGCAGCAAAGCATTTACTGTTGCTACAGTACTTGCATGTCAGTACAGCTCAGTACATAATCTGATTATCGTATTTTTATATTATTTGATTATTAGGAGTTTGCCATGTCTACACTGGCTGTGCGTGGAGTGCCACCTCTTACGCCACTGCAAACGGTGACCGCCACAGAGTTTGCACGCAATTTCTCGTCGTTTATGAACCAAGTGCGTTACCAAGGCGCACGCTTTGAGATCAAGCGTGGCAATGAGGTTTTGGCGCAGGTTCTGCCGCCAAAACGTGTGAAGGGGCTCAGTATGTCAGAGTTGAAAGTGCTGCTTGAGGATTTACCAGTGTTTAGCGAAAGCGAAGCGCTAGACTTTATGCGCGACATCAACTCTGCCAATGCGGTGTACAAGCTAGAGGTGAGCGCATGGGATTAATTGTTGACAGCGATGTATTTATTTTTACTGAGCGCAGCCGTGCAGCGTTGGATTTGTCTGCCTACAGCGCCTACGAAGAGTTTTATATCAGTGCGATCACGGTGGCAGAATTAATGGCGGGTGTTCACCATGCAACAGAATTAAGCACTGTGAATCGGCGCGTGGCATTCATAGAAAAAGTGAGCACGGGATTTCCGTGTTTGGCGGTGGATGCCGATGTTGCCAGAACACATGCCTTGATGGTGGCAGCGGTGCCCAAAAACCAAACGGTGGGTGCGCACGATGCCCTGATAGCGGCCACCGCTTTGCATCACGGCCACGCAGTGTTGACGCGCAATGGCAAAGATTTTCGCAAATTTGTGGGGTTGGAGGTGCTTGATTACACACCGCTGGCCCAGCAGCTTGCGCAGTAGCGCTTGATGCGCCGCGCGTGAGGCCAGTCTCATGATCGTCACACAAAGTTTGCAATACGCCTATGGGGGGGGTCGTGCTGCGCCCCTATTTTTTGCCGACATTGCGCTGCCGCAGGGCCACACGCTGGTGCTGCGGGGGGCTTCAGGGTCTGGCAAATCTACTTTTTTGGCGCTGGCTTACGGGCTTTTGTCGGCCACTGCGGGCACGATTACCGTGGCGGGGCAAGACTTGGGGGCTTTGCGCGGCGCGGCGCGGGATGCTTGGCGGGGCAGGGCGATTGGGTTTTTGCCGCAGCGCCTGCACCTGAGCGCGGCTTTGACGGTGCAACAAAACTTGGGGCTGGCGTATTTTGCACTGGGCTTAAAAGAAGACAAAGCGCATATTTTGCGCAGTTTAGACGCGTTGGGTGTGGCGGATTTGGCGCAGCGCTTGCCGCACGAAATATCGGGCGGGCAGGCGCAGCGGGTGGCACTGGCGCGGGCAGTGTTGCTGTCGCCGCAGGTGATTTTGGCCGATGAGCCAACGGCCAGTTTAGATGACGCGGCGGCGGCGGCGGCGCTGGGTCGGCTGCAAGTCTGTGCTGGGCGCTGCGGGGCGAGCTTGGTGATTGCCACGCATGATGCGCGGGTGATGCAGACCCTGCTACCCCGCCACGTGCAGGTGCTGGCACTGACAAAGCAAGTGCAAAATGCTTAAACCGATCTATTTACAAAAAATACTGCCAATGTCGCAGTCAAATGGTCATAGTTAGCTATGCAAAGTATAGTGTCTACTGTGCGCCTTGCGCTGCGCTTTTTGCTGGCAAAGCCACTGTCTGCGGCGCTCAATGTGCTGCTGCTCACGCTGGGTTTGGGCAGCATGTGCTTTGTGATCGTGGTGGGCGAACAACTAGAAGGCGCTTTTGAGCGGGATGTGCGGGGCATTGACTTGGTGGTGGGGGCTAAGGGCAGCCCGCTGCAGTTGATTTTGGCGGGGGTCTTCCATGTGGATGTGCCCAGCGGCAACATCGCGCTGGCGGACCTGCAAGAATTGGCCAAGCAGCCCTTGGTTAAACGGGTGATTCCGCTGAGTTTGGGCGACAGTTTGCAGGGCTTTCGCATGGTCGGCACGTCGCACGACTATGTGCAGCACTATGGCGCTGTGCTGGCCAGCGGCAGCCTGTGGGCGCAGCCCATGCAAGCGGTGCTGGGGGCGCAGGTGGCAGCGGCTACGGGGCTGCAAGTGGGGGCGCAGTTTGCGGGCGCACATGGGCTGGGCGCAGGCGGCGAACAACACGGCACTTTATACAGCGTCAGCGGGGTGCTAGCGCCCTGCGCTTGTGTGTTGGACCGCTTGGTGCTTACGGCCACCGAGTCGGTCTGGCAGGTGCACGAAAAAGCCGTGGCGCTGGACGCAGACGACCAAAAAGAGCTGGAGGCTGCGCGGGAGGTGACGGTGGCGCTGGTGCAATACCGCTCGCCGCTGGCCGCCATTACGCTGCCTCGCTGGGTCAATGCCCATACCGAGATGCAAGCGGCTGCGCCAGCGGTAGAAATCACCCGCCTGCTGGCTATGCTGGGGGTGGGCACGCTCTTGCTCAAGGCGCTGGGCGGCGTGTTGCTGCTGGTGGCGGGCTTGAGTGTGTGGGTGGCGCTGTGGCACGCGCTGGCAGAGCGCCAAGCGGATTTGGCCATGTTGCGCATGCTGGGTGCGCCGCCTGCGCGGCTGGGCGGCTTGCTAGTGGCACAAGCCCTGTGTTTGGCGGCTGTGGGTTGCCTGCTGGGGCTGCTGTTTGGGCATGTGATGGCAGGTGGCGTGGGGTATTTGCTGGCGGCGCAGCGCTCTTTGCACATCTCGGGCTGGCTGTTGTTGCCAGCCGAATGGGCTGTGCCCGCGCTGGCGCTGGGCGTGGCGCTGCTGGCGGCGGCTATTCCGGCTTGGGGGGCTTATCGGGTGGATGCGGCAAAACTGCTGCACACGGCGTAAACTAGCCCACTGCCGATTGATTGACTGCACCCTTGAGGAACACCCATGAACTTTATGAAAAAAATGACCATTGTCGCAGCCCTGTCGTCATTGTTTGCTACTTTTACTATAGCGCAAACACATTCTGCTGCCGACGTTAAAAAAGACATTGCCCGCCACCGCGCCATGGCTGCTGCCCACGAAGGCGCAGCCAAATGCCTAGAAAGCGGCAAAAAAGAGGCCGTTTGCGAGAAAGAATTGCAAGCCGCCTGCAAAGGTTTGGGCATTGGCAAAAACTGCGGCATGAAGCATGAACACTAAGCGCTATGGTTGGCAAACTACGACGCTAGCTTGGGCGGCAGCATGTGCTGTAGGCCTAGCCAGTGGCGCTGCGTTGGCGCA
>JANOYR010000143.1:0-3835 GCA_031428975.1 Polaromonas sp.
GCCATCCACCAAGCGCCACGCAACCAACTGGGTATTGCTTGGATGTCGGTCACGCAGGCTGAAATACGCCTTGCGCAGTGCGGCCAAGACGAGCTGGCCGCATGGGTGAGCCGCGTAGCGCCCACTGAACTGATCTACAGCGCCGATGTCACGCCCGCGTTTGAAGAAAAAATCAAACAATTGCGCTTTTCCCATGCATTGAGCTTCACGCTGCGCCCGGCTTGGCAGTTTGATGCCGCTTTAGGTGCACGCAAATTGTGCGAGCAAATGCAAACCGCCTCGCTGCTGGCTTTTGAAGCCGCAGACCTGCCACACGCCCACGCCGCTGGGTCTGCCCTGCTCTCGTATGCAGAGCACACGCAGGGCAAGGCCTTGCCCCATGTGCGCAGCCTTAAAGTGCACAAAGGCGATGAACTGCTGGATTTACCAATCAGTACGCAGCGCAATTTAGAGCTGGTGCAAACGCTCAGCGGCAAAGACGCGCCCACACTGTTTTCATTGCTGGACACTTGCCAAACCGGCATGGGCAGCCGCGCCCTGCGCAATTGGCTGCTGCAGCCGCTGCGTGCCCGCGAGCAAGCGGCCATGCGCATTGAGGCGATTGGGCTACTGCGCGGCCATCTGCCCGATGGCCAACTCTTGTCGCAGGTACTGCGCCACCAACTCAAAGGCGTGAGCGATGTGGAGCGCATCACCGCCCGCATCGCGCTGCGCCAAGTGCGTCCACGTGAACTGGTAGCGCTAGGCGATACGCTATTAAAATCAGAGCTTATTATGAGCACTGTATTGCGTCAACCTGGGTTTTTGTTGCAACTCTCTGAATACCTAAAACCGCCTGCGGGTTGCGCCGAATTCTTACAACGCGCCTTGCTGCCAGAGCCTGCTGCACTGGTGCGCGACGGCGGTGTGATAGCCGATGGCTACGATGCGGATTTAGACGAGCTACGCGGCATTGGAGAGAACTGCGATGCATTCCTGTTAGCTATGGAGGTGCGCGAAAAAGAGCGCACTGGCATTGCCAACCTGCGTGTGCAGTTCAACAAAGTGCATGGCTTTTACATTGAAATCACGCAAAGCCAGCTGGGCAATGTGCCCGATGACTACCGCCGCCGTCAAACCCTGAAAAACGCCGAGCGCTTCATCACCCCCGAGCTCAAAGCCTTTGAAGACAAAGCCTTGTCGGCACAAGACCGCGCCTTAGCCCGTGAGAAATTTCTTTTTGAAGGACTGCTCGACCAGCTGCAAGCTTTCGTGCCACAGCTAAGCCAATTGGCCACGGCCTTGGCCACCTTAGACGCACTGTGCGCCTTGGCCGAGCGCTCGCTCACCTTGAACTGGTGCGCCCCGCAATTTGTCAAAGAGCCCTGCATCGACATTCGCGCTGGCCGCCACCCTGTGGTGCAGGCCCGCTTGGCCGAGCTGTCCAGCGGCAGCTTTATTGCCAACGACACTTTGCTCAACGCCAACACCCGTATGCAAATCATCACGGGGCCCAATATGGGCGGCAAATCCACCTATATGCGCCAGATTGCTGTGATTGCCCTGTTGGCCGCCATGGGCTCCTATGTGCCCGCCAGCGCCTGCCGCTTGGGGCCGATAGATGCCATCCACACCCGCATTGGCGCGGCCGACGATTTGGCCAATGCGCAGTCTACCTTCATGCTAGAGATGACCGAGGCGGCACAAATTTTGCACAGCGCCAGCCCGCAGTCTCTGGTGCTGATGGACGAAATTGGCCGTGGCACATCCACCTTTGACGGCTTGGCCTTGGCCAGCGGCATTGCGGCGCATTTGCACGGCAAAACACAGGCTTTTACGCTGTTTGCCACGCATTATTTTGAGCTCACGCATTTTCCGGCCCAGCACAGCCGCGCTGTCAATGTGCATGTGAATGCTGTAGAAAAAGGCACTGACATTGTGTTTTTGCACGCCATAGAAGCGGGCCCGGCCAGCAAGAGCTATGGCATTGCGGTGGCCAAGCTGGCGGGCGTGCCAGCTGCGGTGCTCACGCATGCACGCAACACCTTGGCCGCGCTAGAGGCGCAGCAGCAAGACGCGCAAGACCAAGTCGACTTGTTTGCCGCGCCGATGGAGGAAGCAGCAACTCAACCAGCAAACCCTGCCCTAGAATCTGCCATCCAAGCCCTTAACCCCGATGCATTGAGCCCGCGCGAAGCGCTTGATGCCCTGTACCAACTTAAAAAATTAGCGAGTTACCCATGACCTATTGCGTCGCCATCAAGCTCAAAGCAGGCTTAGTATTCCTCTCAGACTCACGCACCAATGCTGGGCTTGACCAAATCAGCACCTTTCGTAAAATGATTGTCTATGAGAAACCGGGCGACCGCTTCATGGTGTTACTGTCTGCGGGCAATCTGAGCATCAGCCAATCGGTACGCGAGATTTTGCAAGTTGAGCAAATCAAATCCGAAACTGGCGAGTCCATGACGATTTGGAACGCCAAAAGCATGTTTGATGCCGTGCGTATTTTGGGATCAGCCATTCGCCATGTGTATACCCGCGACGCCGAGGCGCTCAAGCAGGCGGGGGTGGACTTTAATGTGTCGTTCGTCTTTGGCGGCCAAATCGGCCCAGAAGCCATGCGCTTGTTCAACGTCTACAGCGCAGGCAACTTCATTGAAGCCACACCAGAAACACCGTATTTCCAAATTGGCGAATCCAAATACGGCAAGCCAGTGCTCGACCGTGTGATCACCCCTGACACGCCGCTGGACGAAGCAGCCAAGTGCGCCTTAGTGTCTATGGACTCGACACTTAAATCCAATCTGTCAGTCGGCTTGCCGCTGGATTTAGCGGTATACGAAGTGGACACGCTCAAATCCGACAATATCGCCTGTATCGAAGAAAATAACCCGTATTTAAAAATGCTGCGCGGCGCATGGGGTAACAAGCTGCGCGAGGTATTTGACAGCTTGCCCGACCCCATGTGGAATGGCGGCCACACGGATACGCCTTTGAAGGTAGAGGCGGTACGCAGCGCAGTTTTGCGCAAAATCAGTACCCCACAAGAAAAGTTGATTTAGCACATGGCAGGTTTATAAAAATGGCACTGCTGATTTTCTCGCATGGCAACAGTTTTCCGGCCAGCACCTATGGCGTGATGCTGGCATCGCTCAAAAAGCGTGGTTTCACGGTCAAAAGCATCGACAGGTTTGGCCACGACGCCGCCTACCCCGTGACCAACAATTGGCCTCACTTGGTGCAACAGCTGCATGACTTTGCCGCACATGAAGTCGCCAAATTTGGCGAGCCCGCCTATTTAGTAGGCCACTCACTGGGCGGCATACTGAGCACCATGTGCGCCGCCCGCCACCCGGCCTTGGTCAAGGGCGTGGTGCTGCTTGACTCACCTGTGATGGGTGGTTGGCGTGCGGCCACGTTGGGGGCCATCAAGGGCACACCAATTATGGGCAGTTTTTCACCGGGCACGGTGAGCAGCCGCCGCAAATTCAGCTTTGACAGCGAAGAGGCCGCTTACGCGCATTTCAAGTCTAAACGTGGCTTTGCAAAATGGGAGGAGCAGGTGCTGCGCGACTATGTGCATCTGGGCATGCACGACGAAATCGTGAACCGCAAAGCCACAGGCAAGCGGGTACTGCGCTTCTCGCGGGAGGTGGAAACGCAAATCTACAATACCCTGCCCGACAACCTAGAGCGCCTGCTCAAACGCCATCCACTCAAATGCCCAGCCGCCTTCATTGGCGGCCGCCAGTCCGAAGAAATGAAGCGTGCAGGGCTGGGTTTGACCGAGCATGTGACCAAAGGCCGCATGTCGTTCATCGACGGTGGGCATTTATTTCCCATGGAAAAACCG
>JANOYR010000144.1:0-24350 GCA_031428975.1 Polaromonas sp.
TTGAGCGCCCAGCGCAGCTTACCGCAGTGGCGCAGCGACACCTTTTGGAAGCACACCGCCAAGCCCAGTCATGCAACTGCCACGCGAGAAGCCGTGCTGGCAGCTGCCAAACCTGTGGTGCTGTTTGTGGATACCTTTAACGGCTACTTTGAGTCTGAAAACGCCATTTCAGCATTAAAAATACTCAATGTTAGCGGCTACACGTCATATGTTGCTACTAAAACAAGAGTAAATGACGGCAAAGCCTTGTGTTGCGGCCGCACCTATTTGGCCAGCGGCATGGTGCATGAGGCGCGCGAGAAACTGCGCGAGCTCGTGGCCGAACTACTGCCCTTTGCTCAAAAAGGTATTTCCATAGTTGGCCTAGAACCTAGCTGCCTGCTGACCCTGCGCGACGAAGCCTTGGTGATGGGCTTGGGACAAGACGCGGTGCTGGTGGCCAAGCACGCTTTGCTATTAGAAGAATTCTTAGCCCGTGAGGCCAAGGCCGGCCAGCTCGAAGCACTCAAGGCGGCACTCAAACCCTGCGCACAGCCCATTATGTTGCACGGCCACTGCCACCAAAAAGCCTTTGATGCTGTCAGCCCGATCATGGAGGTGCTCAGGCTCATTCCCAACGCCAAGCCCGAGCTCATTGAAAGCAGCTGCTGCGGCATGGCAGGCAGCTTTGGCTACGAGGCCGCGCATTTCGATGTCAGCATGCAAATGGCCGAACTCAGCCTGCTGCCTGCGCTGCGCAAGCAGCCCAATGCCATCGTGGTGGCTGACGGCACCAGTTGCCGCCACCAAATACGTGATGGTGCGCAGCGCGAGGCCATGCACGTGGCGCGTTTGTTGGCGCAACAGTTGGTTTGAGCGGTGCGGGATTTTGATCATGCCGATACAAACCCTCTGTCCAATTTTCCCACCAGCGGCATTTCACGTAGCCCTGAGATTTCAGGTCTCCCGCCCCCCGGACTTTTTGCGTGGTGCTTTCACGGCCGCTACGTCAGAATCCTTGGCCGCACGCTTGACATTCGCAGGCGCGTTGCGCGAGCGAAGCGCTGGCAACAGTGGGTGGTTCTCGCGTGCCACATTCAAAATGATACTGGTCGACGTTTCAGTCAGCAGGCAAAACTTGCTCACCACAGAGTCCAAATGCGCCACATCTTGCACCGCAATTTCCAGCATCCAACTGTCCTCACCCGTCAGGTTATAGGCATTGACCACCTCTGGGCTTTGCTCGATGCGCTTGACCACGCTGGCGTAGTCACAGCGGCCCACACGCACCATGGCGCGTATGCCGTAGCCCAGTGCCTGCGCATCCACGACCGCGTGGTAGCCTTTGATAATGCCCGAAAGCTCCAGTTTGCGCACCCGCTCAGTCACAGCAGGCTGGCTCAGATGCACGCGCCTGCCCAGCGCACTCATACTCACACGCGCGTCGCGTTGCAGCTCTGCCAAAATACGGCTGTCATAGCTGTCTAAATCATAATTATCAGTATTTGCCATTTTTTATCTTTAAATTAAAGGTGAAAGCAGCATATTACAAACTATTTTCCATAGATATAAAGCGAACACTTTATCAAAATAAAGGCATGCATAAAACCCACAACACGCCAGACATCACCCCTCACAGTAACCGCCACTTAACAGTGGCCACTGCGCAAGCAAAACCCGCCGCAAAGTTCCTAATTCCCGCGCTCTTGGCTTGTTATTTTGTCTGGGGTTCAACCTACTTAGCGATCCGTTTTGCACTGATTAGCTTCCCGCCCTTCCTGCAAATGGGCTCGCGCTTTGTATTTGCGGGGCTGTTGCTGGCTGTTTTTATGCGTGTTCAGGGGGCAAAGTGGCCTACACAGTTGGAATGGCGCAACGCTTTTGTGGTGGGCACGCTCATGCTGGGCGGCGGCATGGGGCTGACGGGTTTCGCATCACAGACCATTGGTTCGGGGCTAATCGCCACTTTTATTGCGGTGGTGCCCATGCTGGTGAGCGCTTGGGGTTTGCTATGGGGCATGCGCCCTAGCCCACTAGAAATCGCGGGCATGGCGGTAGGTTCGGTCGGTGTGTTTTTGTTGGTGGGCGGTGCCAGTTTTAGTGCCTCGCAGCTGGGTTTGTGGGCTATTTCAGGGGCTACCCTGATGTGGTCCTTAGGCTCGGTGCTGCAAACCACCAAGCTGCCGTTGGCCACTGGCCCGATGGGCTTTGCCAGTGAAATGTTGTGTGGTGGCGCGACTTTAATGCTGATTGCTATGGTTTTAGGTGAAGCACCGCAGTGGCCGCCCCAGCCGATTGCAGCTGCTGCTTGGCTCTATTTGGTGGTGTTTGGCTCACTGATTGCCTTTAGCTCCTGTTTGTATTTGCTGGCCCATGCCTCGCCTGCGCTCGCAACCAGCTATGCCTTTGTCAACCCCGTGATTGCGCTTTTTTTAGGGGTGCTTTTAGGGGGTGAAATTGTCAGCGCGGGCGAGTGGTTTGCCAGCGCCGTGGTGCTTTTGGGTGTGGTCTTAATCTTCTTGTCGAAGCGCCAAAAGAAGAGCTAACAAGATGTCAGCCCTGCTCCCCTGTGGCGCACACTAAAAAAAAGCCGCGTTTTATGCATTTTTCACTGGGAAGATTGCTATTTCTCCAGTAGCATCCGGTTTGTCAGATACGCAAGCGGTTATTTGGCTGTTATCAACACTTAAAAAGGATCTTCAATCATGGCAACTGCAAAGAAAGCACCGGCTAAAAAAGCCGCTCCCGCAAAGAAGGCTGCTCCAGCGAAAAAAGCCGCTGCACCAGCTAAGAAAGCTGCTACTGCTAAAAAAGCAGCCCCAGCGAAAACGGCTGCACCGGCTAAAAAAGCTGCTGCGCCCGCTAAGAAGGCCGCTGCACCCGCAAAGAAGGCTGCTGCACCAGCCAAGAAAGCTGCCGCCAAAAAAGCCCCAGCCGCCAAACGCACTCCCAATGCTGCTTTCATGAAAGCGCTGGCTCTGTCGCCCGCACTGCAAGCTGTAGTGGGAGCCGCCGCCTTGCCACGCACCGAGATCGTCAGCAAGCTGTGGGTCTACATCAAGAAAAATGGCCTGCAAGACAAAATCAACAAGCGCATGATCAATGCCGATGCCAAGCTCAAAGAAGTGTTCGGCAAAGCCCAAGTGAGCATGTTTGAAATGGCTGGCCTGATTGGCAAGCACGTGAAATAAGCTTTTTTTTCCTGCTTCCTACAAAAAACCGCTGCATGTCAGCGGTTTTTTTTCGTCTACTATTTTTTCAGTAGCGCATTGCGTGTGATAGACGACAGTGTGCCGCGCGTAGAAATGACTTCAGCATCCAGCGGAATTTCAATCAGGGTGCCCGTGTCGCAGGCCAATGCGCGTAAAAACGCTGCTTCAAAGTCGGCGGTTTTTTCTACCTTTTCTGCGGCATAGCCGTAGGCCCGCGCCAGTTGGCAAAAATCGGGGTTGGTAAGCCCAGATCCGCTCACGCGCTCTGGGTATTCGCGTTCTTGGTGCATGCGGATGGTGCCGTAGGTGCCGTTGTTGAGCAACACAATGATGCTTTTTGCGCCGTGTTGGCGGGCGGTGGCCAGCTCTTGGCCATTCATCAAAAAGTCGCCATCGCCCGCAATGGTGAAGGCCACGCGGCCTGTGGCAATGTTGGCGGCTATGCCTGCGGGCACACCGTAGCCCATGCTTCCGTTGGTAGGCGCAAGCTGGGTTTTAAAGCCCTTGGCCAAGCCGTGGTGCTTGAAAAAGCGGTGTACCCAGCTGGCAAAATTGCCAGCACCATTGGTGAGCACCGCATCGGTAGGCAGGTGCTTTTGCAAGACCGCCACAATCGCAGGCATGTCAATCGGTCCGGGCAAGGCTTGGGGCACTAAGTTTTGAGAATAATTGGCAGATGTCGCAGCCAAATGGTCATTCCATGCTACGTTTACAGGAGCATTTAGCACCTCTAGGCTGCGCGCGGCAGCGTTCATGGTGGCGCAAATGGCCAAGTCGGCTTGGTAGACGCGGCCTAACTCCTGTGGATCAGCGTGGATGTGCACCAGCTTTTGAGCGCTGCGCGGTGCTTGTAAGAGCGTGTAGCCGCCTGTTGTCATCTCACCAAGGCGCGGACCTAGGGCAATGATTAAATCGGCCTCCCTGACCGTTTTGGCCAGCGCAGGGTTGATACCAATGCCTACATCGCCCGCATACAAAGGGTGGTGGTTGTCAAAAGTGTCTTGAAAACGAAATGCATTGGACACCGGCAGCTGCCAATTCTCGGCAAAACGCTGCAAAGCCTGTGCGGCCTGTGGTGTCCAGCCGCCGCCGCCTGCGATGACGATGGGGCGCTTGGATTCAAGGAGCATCTCGCGCATGCGGCGCAGCGATCCTGGATCGCTCCAGGCCTCCACGGGCTCAACCCGCGCCAGCGGCCGCTGGGTCACCGTTTGGGTCAGCATGTCTTCGGGCAAGACCAACACCACGGGGCCTGGCCTGCCATTCATGGCCGTGGAAAATGCGCGAGCAATGTATTCGGGGATGCGCCGCGCATCGTCGATACGCTCTACCCGTTTGGTTAGGCTGCTGAAAAAGCTCAGGTATTCCATTTCTTGAAACGCCTCGCGGTCGCGCATGTCGCTGCCGACATCGCCTACCAGCAACACCATGGGCGTGGAGTCTTGAAACGCCGTGTGCACACCAATGGCGGCATTGGTGGCGCCCGGCCCGCGGGTGACCGTGCACACGCCGGGGCGGCCAGTCAGCTTGCCATGCGCTTCGGCCATGTAGGCCGCGCCGCCTTCTTGGCGGCAGGTGATAAAGCGAATTTTCTCGCGATACGTGTGCATGCCATCAAGCACCGCCAAATAGCTTTCACCGGGCACACCAAACGCATGGGTGACACCTTGAGCGACGAGGCATTCGACCAACAGATGGCCAGCGAGTTGTTGCATAGTATTGACTTTATTAACTATTTAGTGAATTATAGGGGGATGCTAAAAACCAAAACACCCATTGCTGATGAGCGCTTGCGCAACGCAGTGCGCTCCAAGAATGCCATTCTACGCGCCTCGCGCGACGAATTTTCCGAGTACGGCTTGGGTGGAGCGCGGGTCGACCGCATCGCAGAGCGTGCAGAGCTCAACAAGCGCTTGATTTACTATTACTTTGGCGACAAAGAAAAGCTGTTTCAAGCTGTTTTAGAGCAGGCTTACCAAGACATCAGAACGCAAGAGCAGCAGCTTGCGCTTTTGGCGCTCAAGCCCGCCGACGCGATTCGCCGCTTGGTAGAATTCACTTGGAACTACTATTTAAGCCATCCAGAATTTTTGACCCTGCTCAATAGCGCCAACTTGCACCGTGCACGCCATATTGCCGAATCAGACAGTGTGCGCAGCGTCAACACGCCGCTGATAGAAACGCTGGCCGAGGTGCTGGAGCGTGGCCGTAAAGAGGGCAGTTTTCGAGGTGGTGTGGATCCGCTCCAGCTGTATGTCTCAATTGCTGGTTTGGCCTATTTTTATTTGTCCAACAACCACACGCTGTCTGCCATTTTTGGCCGCAATTTGATGACGCAAAAAGCACACAACGAGCGCCTTTCACACATGTGTGATGTGATCCTAGGGTATGTACTAGTCGCTTAATCCATCGTGGGTGTTGACTATGACTCGCGAAAACCTACAATTCACCAAATAGTTAACTAAATTCATCCTTAGGAGTTTTTATGAAACACTTTCGACGCGCCGCTTTGTTGTCAAGTTGCCTTTTTGCGCTTTCCCCGCTGGCCACCCTTGCACAAACAGTGCCTTACCCCAACAAGCCGATTCGTGTGGTGGTGACGTTTGCCGCTGGCAGCACCACCGACATCATTGCCCGCGCCATTGCCGACAAAATGGGCCAAAGCATGGGTCAGCCAATCGTGATTGACAACAAAGGCGGTGCAAGCGGCACCATAGGCCAAGCCTTTGTGGCGCAGGCTGCGCCTGATGGCTACACACTGATGGTGCATTCCTCGTCCCACACCGTGAGCCCCAGCACCTTTGCCAAGCTGCCTTTTGACACAGTGTCCGACTTTGTAGGTATCTCGCCCATATCGTCCACGCCCAATGTGCTGGTGATTGCGCCGTCTAAAAACATCAAAACCCTCCCAGCCCTGCTAGCCGCTGCACGCGCCAAGCCCGGCAGCATGAACTTTGCCACCGCGGGCCAAGGCAGTGCCACCCACCTGAATGCCGAAAAATTCAAAATGGCCGCCAAAATTGATGCTGTCAACATCCCCTTCAAAGGCTCGGCCGAGGCGGTCACCGAGGTGCTCTCTGGCCGTGTGGATTATTATTTTTCGCCCATTGCTCCCGTGCTTGGGCAAATCAAAGAAGGTCAACTTTTGGCTTTGGCCGTGGGCTCGCCACGCCGCGCCAGCGCCTTGCCCGATGTGCCCACCACGTCACAGGCGGGTGTGCCTGACTCAGAATTTAACTTTTGGATAGGCATGATGGCACCTGCCAAAACACCCCGCGAAATCATCAACCGTTTGAACGACGAGGTAGCCAAAGCACTGGCCAATCCCGAGGTGAAAGAGCGCTTTGCCAAGCTAGGCGCTGAGGCTTGGACGCTCAAACCCGAACAGTTTGACGCGTACATCAAAGACGAAATCAAGACCAATGCCTCGCTGGTCAAGGCGGCGGGACTACAGGTAGCACAATAAAGCTTGCGCCACTCACAACACTGAACACCCGCCCTCTAACCCTTACTGATTTTTTTCAATTATGCCAATCCAAAGACTCGGAATCATCATGCACGGCGTTACAGGCCGCATGGGCATGAACCAGCACCTGATCCGCTCGATTTGCGCCATTCGCAAGCAAGGCGGCGTCACCCTTACCAACGGCGAGCGCGTCATGCCTGACCCGATTTTGATTGGCCGCAATGCCGACAAAATGCAGGCATTGGCTCAGGCGCAAGGCATTGAGCGCTGGGGCACAGATCTAGATGCTGCACTGGCCAACCCCTTGGATACGGTGTTTTTTGACGCTGGCACCACGCAAATGCGCCCCCAACTGCTGGCCAAAGCCATCCGCGCTGGCAAACATGTGTACTGCGAAAAACCGATTGCCACTAATCTCAACGAAGCGGTTGAAATTGCCCGCCTTGCACAGCAGTCGGGCCTCAAGCATGGCGCGGTGCAAGACAAGCTGTTTTTGCCCGGCCTGCGCAAACTCGATATGCTGCGCCGCGCAGGATTTTTTGGCAAAATGCTCAGTGTACGGTTAGAGTTTGGTTACTGGGTGTTTGAGGGCGATTTGCAGCCGATTCAGCGCCCTAGCTGGAACTACCGTCAGGAAGACGGGGGCGGCATGATCTTGGACATGATGTGCCATTGGCGTTATGTATTGGACAACCTGTTTGGCGAGGTCAAATCGGTGTCCTGCATAGGCGCTACCCACATTGCCCAGCGCTGGGACGAGGCGGGCAAGCCCTACCAAGCCACAGCCGATGACGCAGCATACGCCACAGCTGAACTGATTGGCCACAACGGCGAGCCCGTCATTGCGCAAATGAACATGTCTTGGGCCACCCGCGTGCGCCGCGACGATTTGGTGACATTCCATGTGGATGGCACCCATGGCTCGGCGGTGGCAGGCCTGAGCAGTTGCCGCGCACAAAGCCGCGTGGCCACGCCGCGCCCAGTGTGGAACCCAGATGAAAAGCAAACCATGTACTTTTTTGACCAATGGCAAGAAGTGCCCGACACGCAGGTGTATGACAACGGCTTCAAAATTCAGTGGGAGCATTTCATCCGCCATGTGGTGGAAGACGCGCCTTGGCGCTGGACGCTGCCCGAGGGTGCAAAAGGCGTGCAACTGGTAGAAGCCGCCCTGCAAAGCTGGAAAGAGCGGCGCTGGATCGATGTCAAAACGCTTCATATTTGATAGCATACTATGACGATATGACAACGACATCATGCTAAAAAACCTTAAACTTCTAAATGCAAGCGGTCGCATAGAGGCTTATCAGCCAGTCGGCAGCGCCCCCGCTTACTCCAGGCCCACCCAGCCGTTTAACCGCATTGCCTACTCCGCTGCCCATGTGGTGGCCGACCCGCGCGCCGCCATCGACCCTTGGCTGCAATGCGCCGTGGACTGGGACGCAACCATCGCCTACCGCCAACACCTGTGGTCACTTGGCCTTGGCGTGGCCGAGGCCATGGACACAGCGCAGCGCGGCATGGGGCTGGACTGGCCGACCTCGCTGGAGCTTATTGCCCGCTCGCTCGATGCGGCGCAAGACTTTGCAGCCCAGGGTGGCGCAGCGCTGGTAGCCAGCGGCTGCGGCACCGACCATTTGGCGTTAGACGACGTGAAAACCGTGGAGGACGTGATCCAAGGCTATGAAGAGCAAATGGAGGCGATTGAAAAGCTGGGCGGCAAACTGATCGTGATGGCCAGCCGCGCCCTAGCCCGCGTCGCCAAAAGTCCTGCTGACTACGAGCGGGTATATGACCGCATCCTGCGCCAAGCCAAGCAACCTGTGGTGTTGCACTGGCTGGGTGATATGTTTGACCCCGCGCTGGCAGGATACTGGGGAAGCCCCAACGTCGATGCCGCCATGGACACCGCGCTAGGGGTCATTGCCGCGCATTCCAGCAAGGTCGACGGGATCAAAATCTCATTGCTCGACAAAGACAAAGAAGTCGCCATGCGCCGCAGGCTGCCAGCCACCGGCGGGCCTGATGGCCAAGGCGTGCGCATGTACACAGGCGATGATTTCAACTACGCCGAGTTGATTGCAGGCGATAGCTACCAAGGCATTCCCACACACGGCAAAAGCGACGCGCTGCTGGGCATTTTTGATGCCATCGCACCCGCAGCCAGCGCGGCCTTGGCGCAGCTCAGTGTGGGCAACACTGCACAGTTTCATGCCATATTGCAGCCCACCGTAGCCCTGTCGCGCCATATCTTTGCACCACCCACGCGCTTTTACAAAACAGGCGTGGTTTTTATGGCTTGGCTCAACGGCCACCAAAGCCATTTCAGCATGGTGGGTAGCCAGCAAAGCACGCGTTCAATGGTGCACCTGTCAGAGCTGTTTCGCCTAGCCGATGCAGCCAAAGTGTTGCAAAACCCAGAGTTGGCCGCGCACCGTATGCAAACCCTGTGTAGGCTGCATGGGATTGAGTAAACCAGCGTCAACCGCTGTCACCTCTGTAGCATTTTCTTACTCATCTTTCGCGTTAACTTTACTATTCGAGACTTTTATGAAAAACACTTTTAACTCCCATGCGATCGCTTCTGCTGCTTGTATGGCATTGGCGCTGTCCTGCGCCAATGCAGTTGCGCAAACGGCGGCCAGCTTTCCCGACAAACCCGTCAAATTCATCATTCCTTTCCCACCGGGTGGCACGCTGGATAAGGTGGGCCGCCTGCTTGCCCTCAAGCTGAGCGAGCAGTTTGGGCACAACGTAGTGGTAGAAAACCGCCCCGGTGGCAACGGTGTGATTGGTGCCGACGCGGTCGCCAAATCTCCTGCCGACGGCTACACCCTGCTCTTCAATGCCAGCACCTTTGTCACCGCACCCATGACCATGAAGTCCGTGCCTTATAAAGTGCAAACTGACTTTGCGCCCATTGCCCATGTGGCCTCAGCTCCATTGTCAGTAGCCGTCAGCAACAAACTGGGGGTAAGCGATATCAAAGGTTTGGCCGCTGCTGTCAAAGCCAACCCCGGCAAGTTCAACTTTGCCGTGGGCTCCATCGGCTCGGCGGGGCATTTGTGCACCGTTAAATTAGAGCAAGCCACTGGCACTGCGCTGTCGATCGTTCCCTACAAAGGCACAGGTCCGGCCATGACCGATTTGGTGGGTGGGCAAATTGAGGGCTTCATTGACCCTGTGTTGGGCTCAGTGCAGTTCCACAAAACCGGCCAAGTCAAAGTGGTGGGCGTCACCTCGGCCAAGCGCCTGCCCAATCTGCCTGATGTGGCCACGGTGGGCGAGACGCTGCCCGGCTTTGAGTGCGCCAGTTGGTATGGCCTGTGGGCACCAGCCAAAGCCCCTGCCGATGTGGTGCAAAAAATCAACGCAGCGGTCAACAAAGCATTGTCTGGCGAGCTGCGCGAGCGTTTGGTGGCCGACGGCATTGTGCCCGGCGGCGGAAGCGTAGCCGACTTTAGTAAGTTCCAAGCCGACGACATTGCCACTTCGGGCAAGATCATTGCGGACAAAAAAATTGCCGTCGAATAACCTCATGTCTGCCAGCCCCTCGCGTTTGGCCGTCATCACTGGCAGCAGCTCTGGTATTGGGCTAGCCATCGCGCGGCGGCTGCTAGCCGACGGCTGGCAAGTGTGCGGTTTAGACAGCGCAGCCGCTACTTTGACAGCCTCGCAGTTTGCAGGCTACACAGTCGATTTAACCGATGCCAATGCGACCGAACGCACGCTCGCCAGTGCCTTAGCAGGGCACACGCCCTATGCGCTCGTGCACGCAGCCGGTATTTTGCGGGTGGGTTCGCTTGGCATGCTTGACCCTGCTGCAGGCCATGCGATGTGGCGCTTGCATGTAGATGCCGCTACCCGCCTGGCCAACCAACTGCTGCCCGCCATGCAAGCGGCTGGCCGTGGCCGCATGGTCTTGGTTGGCAGCCGCGTTTCGGGCGGCATGGCCGGGCGCAGCCAATATGCGGCCACCAAGGCCGCCTTGGTGTCGCTTGCACGCAGCTGGGCCGCCGAATCGATTGGCGCGGGCGTCACAGTCAATGTGGTCTCGCCCGCTGCTACCGATACCCCCATGTTGGCTGACCCCAAACGCAGCGCCAGCAATGTGCGCTTGCCACCCATTGGCCGCCTGATTCGCCCAAACGAAGTGGCGGCACTGGTGGCTTTTTTACTCAGTGACGATGCCAGCGCCATCACTGGGCAAGACATTGCCGTGTGCGGTGGCGCTTCGGTGCAGGGCTAAGCAGCATGCCAAGCCAAACCGTCAACATCGGTATCGTCGGCCTAGGCTTGGTCGGCCAAGCGTTGGCGCTGCGCTTGCATGCCGCTGGTTTTAAGTGCATCGGCTTTGATGTGAGCCCACAAGCGATGCAACAATTTAGCCAAGCGGGGTATATCTGTGCGCCAAGTGTGGCTGCACTTGTACAAACCTGTAGCTGCTTGGTACTGGCTGTGTATGACACGGCTGGTGTGCTGCAGTTATGTGAAGGCCAAGACGTGGTGTTTAGCCTGCCCCCAGATGCCAGCGCCCTGACCTTGATCGATTGTTCAACAGGCGAGCCCGACCAGCTCGCCGCACTGTCGCAGCGCCTACAAGCACGTGGCATAGGCTTGATTGAAGCGCCCTTGTCGGGCTCTAGCGCCCAAATTACAGCCGGCCAAGCCACCCTGCTACTGGGGGGCGACGCTGCCACCATTGCAGCGCAGCAGCAGGTGTTGGAGGCAATTTCCAGCCAGCGCATCCATGTGGGTGGCGCGGGCATGGGCGCGCGCGCCAAGCTAGCTACCAATTTGGTGCTGGGTCTTAACCGCGCCGCGCTAGCCGAAGGCATGGTGTTTGCCCAGAAGCTGGGCATAGAACCACAGGCTTTTTTGCAGCTCGTATTGGCCACGCCTGCACGATCAGATGCTGCCAGCACCAAAGGGGCGCAAATGGTTAGCGGACAGTTTGCGCCCCAATCGCGCATTCGCCAGCACCTCAAAGACGTGCGGCTCATGCTGGGTGCTGCGCAGGCTTGCGGGCAGCACTTGCCGCTGTCGGCCACCCACGCCGCGCTGATGCAAGCCGCAGTAGACGCAGGCGACGGCGAACTGGACAACGCCGCCATCATCCGCCAAATGCGCCGCGAGACAACATCGCGCTAGGTCAGTTCGCACGCCAACCATTAATGCAAGCTTGCACACCGACTCACACGCTCTCCAAAATCCAAATGACCATGCGCGATTTTTCCCAAGACCACCACTGGCTCTCCATCAACACCGCCACTGTGCGCAAAAGTAATGGGCAAGACTGGCCGCTAGATCAAATCATCAGTGCCTGCGCAGCGCAGGGTATTCGCGCCATCAGCCCTTGGCGCGACCAAGTGGCTGCAGTGGGCATTGACAAAATCGCCGCTCAACTGCGTAGCACGGGCATTGTGCTCAGTGGCTATTGCCGTGGTGGCTTTTATCCTGCTGGTGATGCGGCAGGCAGACAAGCCGCGCAAGATGACACACGCCGAGCCATTGATGAGGCCAAGCTTTTAAACGCCCCCTGCCTAGTCTTGGTGGTGGGCTCACTGCCCGGTGCTTTGAATGGCAAAGCGCTCTACACCAACATCGCCCGCGCACGCAGCGAGGTGTTTGACGGCATAGCCGCGTCACTAGAATACGCCCGTAGCCTGGGCATGCCGCTGGCCATTGAGCCTCTGCACCCCATGCAAGCGGCCGAACGCGCCTGCATCAACACCCTAGAACAGGCGCTGGACATTTGCGATGCGCTAGACCCCACCCGCACAGGCGCACTGGGCGTGGCGGTGGATGCCTACCACGTCTGGTGGGATCCCAAACTGCAATCGCAAATTGCGCGCGCAGGCAACGAGCGCCTGTTGGCTTGGCACGTATGCGACTGGCTCACTCCCACGCGCGATTTGCTCAACGACCGCGGCATGATGGGCGACGGCGTGATTGAATTGCGCAAAATTCGCGGCTGGATGGAAGCGGCGGGTTATGCAGGATTTAGTGAGGTGGAAATATTTTCTAGTCTCGACTGGTGGCAACGCTCTGGTATTGAGGTGCTGGCTACTTGTGTGCAGCGCCATCAAGGTGTTTGTTAGGCGCACAAAGCACCCCGCCCCTAATGCACAGCTACATAACTCAGCCAAAAGTTAAGCCGCCAACACCTGCCGACTAGCGCTCTTGCCCACCCGCAGCGCATTGGCAATCAAAAGCGCCTGAAACAGCGCAATCCCCACCCACACCCACACTGGCAGGCCCCGGTCCATCATCCAGCCAAACACGGCGGGCGCTATGGCCATGCCCACATCTAGCCCCGAATACACAATGCCGTAGACGCGGCCCGTGGCATTGGGCGGGGCGGCGCGTTTAACCAACAAATCGCGGCTGGGTCCGGCCATGCCTGCGCAAAAACCCATGAAGGCTACCAAGACCATCACCACCCACGCAGGAATCGGCAGCAAACCAATCACCAGCGCACACACCGCTGCGCCGCCAAAGCCAACCGTGATGATGCGCTCGCAGCGATCAGGGTTGCGCACCAAAAAGCCGCCGCCCACCATGCCGCAGGCGCTGGCCACCATGTACAGTGTGAGCACCATCGCGCCCCACGCCACGCTCAGGCCGTGCAGCTGGCGTGCCGCCTCGCCCGAAAAGCTTTGCACCCCACCCAGTGCCACCGCATAGGTTAAAAAGAAAGCAAACGACAGCCACACCGCTGGAAGTTTCAAAAAATCAAAGGTGCCAGCCGCCTGCCCAGCGCCTGCTTGCGCCGCTTTGGCTTTGCGGTGCAAGGCGCTTTCGTCCAAGCTGGCTCTGAACACCAGCACCAAGCACAGCACCACCGCCGCCCAAGCCGCCGCACCCAAAACAGCAGTGCGCCAGCCAAACGCCACCGCCAAACCGCCTAAAAACGCAGGTGCCAGCGCCCAACCCAGATTGCCCGAAATACCGTGCAGGGAATAGGCAATGCCAAGGCGGCTTTTGCCCATACGCGCATTCAAAATCGAATAATCAATCGGGTGAAACGAGGCATTGCCAAGCCCAGCAAGGCAAGAAGCCAGCACCAACACCGCATAACTGTGCGCCACTGAGGCCGTTAATGCAGCCGTGATAAACAGCGACAACGAGGCAAACAGCACAGGCCGCGCCCCAAACCGGTCCACCACAAAGCCAGACAGCGCCTGCCCCATGCCCGAGACCACAAAAAATGCCGTCATCACCAAACCCAGCTCGGAGTAGCTCAGGCCAAACTCCGTTTTAATCCACGGAAACAAAGGCACCAGCATGAGGTGAAAGAAATGCGAGGTGCAATGCGCCACGCCCACGACAGAAATGGTGGTCCATTCCTCGCGTGGGCTGTGGGGGGAGGTTTCTTGGGGTTCGGTGGTTTCATTGGTCATGGCTTTGATCTTAAGCAGCTGTAGCGACAGAGCGCATTACGTTTTTGCGCAATAAAGCCATAATTAAGTGAATTTCTGCCAAACCCTATGCAAGCCCTGCTCAACATCGACCCTTTTGTGCCCACTGCCCTGCGCCCCGTGCGCGTGCGTGCCCGCACACTGCCCGCCGACACGCATTTTGAACCCCACCGCCACCCATGGGCGCAATTGGCCTACTGCTCTAGCGGCGTGCTTCAAGTCACCGTGCAAACCCAACGTGAAGTCACCACCATTGTGCCGCCCTCGCGTGCGGTGTGGATTCCGCCCGACGCGCTGCATTCGGTGGTGGTGGTAGAAGATGCACAGTTTCGCACCCTGTATATCGCCGCTGCAAGCATGCCGCCGATTGCACACAAAAATTGGGCGCACAGCCATGTCATGGCAGTGAGCCCGCTGCTGCGCGAGCTGGTGTTGGCGCTAGACGAAGCACCCGCCCCCGAGCGCGAGCACAGCTTGGCAGCGCTGATCACCATGGAAATCAGTGCCGCCAGCACCATCAGCCTAGGTGTGCCCATGCCCCCCGCCAACAGCGCCGACCGCCGCTTGCGCGCTCTATGTGAGGCAGTGGTGCACAATATGGCCGCCCACAAAACGCTGGCGCAATGGGCAGGCGCTGCGGGCATGAGCGAACGCACCGCCGCACGGCTGTTTGCGCAGACGCTAGGCTTGGGCTTCACCCAGTGGCGCCAGCAAGTTGCGCTGTCACACGCCCTGCCCCTGCTGGCACGCGGCGTAGCGGTAGGCCAGGTAGCTCCCCTGTGCGGCTACGACAGCGTCAGCGCCTTCACCGCCATGTTCAAAGCCGCTATGGGACATTCACCTGGGTATTTTTCAGAAAAAACAGGCAATGTCACCGTTAAAACGTCATAGTTTGCTATTTTATTTATAGTTATTTTGCAGAAATTTATTCACTCCTAGCTTGTCATTTCGGGTGGTTAAGCTTAGTTAGCCGTAAATGATTGGCACACAAGATCAAAAAGTAAGATAATTATCTATATGAACTTAACTTGGGATGACAAAAAACAGCAAGATGCGCTACATGAACGGGGGCTGCACTTTAGCGACGCGAGCGTAGTTTTTGCAGCCATGACGTTTGAGTTTGAAGACCTACACAAAGACTATGGCGAACGCAGAATGGTTTGCTATGGACTTTTGCAAGGCCGTTTGGTGGTGGTGGGGTATGTGCAACGTGGCCAGATGCGCCATATTTTTTCAATGAGGAAAGCAAATGAACGCGAACAAACACGGTTTGGGCAGTGATATGGGCTTGGTGGACGCGCATGTGCTGCAAACGCACGAATACGACGATTTGCCTGAACTTGGCGATGCCGACTTAAGCCGCCAAGACGCAGTCTGGCGCGTGGCTGGCCTACAGGTCTCGCCACAGCAAGGCCGCGCGGCTTTCAGCGCAGCCTTAAAAAAACAAAAAATCAACATCACGCTAGACCCCGATGTGCTGTCTTGGTATCGGCTTAAAGCAGGTGGGCGGGGTTACCAAACCTTGATCAATGCAACCCTACGCGAAGCCATGCGCGGCCAAGAGGTTGAGCAAACACTGCGCCGCGTGATCCGCGAGGAATTACAACGGGCAGCTTAATTGGCTACGCTTGATTCGTCGCAGACTTTAAATCAAAAATTTATTTAATAAAATAAGGCCAATGTCACCGTCGTAACGCCATAGTATGCTATTTTAAATATAGTAATTACCCAGCTTTAGCGCCCCATACCAGTCGTTTATGATTGCGTCATGGCAGATCAAAAAACCAATACCACACAAGACGCAGCCACAGCGGCATTCATCGCCCGCTGGAGCGGCGTGCAGCTGACCGATGCCAGCGAGCTGTCGAGCTCCCAAACCTTTGTCTTAGAGCTGTGCGCCCTGCTGGGCGTGCCCACGCCGCTGCCCAGTGCCGAGCGCGACTACATGTTTGAGCGCCCCATTACCTTCGCCCATGGCGACGGCAGCACCAGCGCGGGACGGATTGACTGCTACCGCCGCGCCAGCTTTGTCTGGGAATCCAAAAAACTGCGCTACACCGCGCTGGGCGGCAAACGCTTTGATTCAGCTATGCTCACCGCCCGCTCCCAAGCCGAGGGCTACGCCCGCGCCCTCCCCGCTGCTGACATTGCCCACGGCCGCCCACCCTTTTTAATTGTGGCCGATGTGGGCCATGTGCTGGAGATTTACGCCGATTTCACCCGCAGCGGCGCCACCTACACCCCTTTTCCCGACCCGCGCCACCACCGCATTCGCCTGAGCGACCTGCACGACGCGGCGCTGCGCCAGCGGCTGTCCAGCATTTGGCTTGACCCGCTCAGCCTAGACCCCAGCCGCGCCAGCGCCCGCGTTACCCGCGAGGTGTCTGACCAGCTCGCTGCGCTTGCCACCTCGCTTGAAAAAAGTGGCCACCGCGCTGAACACGTGGCCGCCTTTTTAACGCGCTGTTTGTTCAGCATGTTTGCCGAAGACGTAGAGCTTTTGCCCAAAGGCAGCTTTGTAGGCCTGTTGCGCCAACACGGCAAATCGCCTGCCACCTTGCAAAGCATGCTGCGCACCCTGTGGGCCGACATGGACACGGGCGGATTTAGCGCGGCGCTGGCCACGCAGGTGCTGCGGTTTAATGGCAAATTATTCAAGATGTCAGCGGCAGATGGTTATTCTTTGCTCTTAAATGCAGAGCAAATTGAACGCCTCACGCGCGCCGCCATGTGCAACTGGCGCGAGGTGGAGCCCGCCATTTTTGGCACACTGCTAGAACGTGCCCTGCATGTAGACGAGCGCCACGCCTTGGGAGCGCACTACACGCCCCGCGCCTATGTGGAGCGCTTGGTGCTGCCCACCGTGGTCGAACCCCTGCGCCAGCAGTGGCAGGCCGCGCTGGCCGCCGCCTTGGTCTTGGCCAGCGAAGCCGCCGAGCTTTCGGGCAAGGCCGCCGATGCCAAGCTAGCCGACGCACGCGGCCACATTCGCCAGTTTCACCAGCAGCTGTGCAGCCTGCGCGTGCTCGACCCCGCCTGCGGCAGCGGCAACTTTTTATACGTCACCCTAGAACACTTAAAGCGCCTTGAGGGCGAGGTGGTCAACCAACTAGAAGCTTTTGGCGACACCCAAGGCACCCTGGGCCTAGAGGGCCAAACCGTCAGCCCGCGCCAGCTGCTGGGCATAGAGCTCAACGAACGCGCCGCCGCGCTGGCCGAGCTGGTGCTGTGGATTGGCTATTTGCAGTGGCATATTCGCACCCGAGGCAACAGCGCCGTGGCCGAGCCCGTGGTGCATGATTTTGGCAATATTGAGCACCGCGATGCGGTGTTAGCCGCAGCAGACACCGAGCTGGCCTACGACGCCAACGGCCAACTCATCACCCGCTGGGACGGCAAAAGCTACAAACCGCACCCCACTACCCGCCAACCCGTGCCCGACGAGGCCGCTGCCATTGCCGAATGGACGTATATTGCCCCGCGCCAAGCCACGTGGCCCGAAGCCGATTACATCATTGGCAACCCGCCCTTCATAGGCGCAAGCACCATGCGCAGCGCCTTGGGCGACGGCTATGTCCAGGCACTGCGCAAAGTCTGGCCCGAAGTGCCCGAAAGCGCCGATTTTGTGATGCACTGGTGGGCACGCGCCGCCGCGCTGGTGGCCCACGGCAGCGCCAAGCGCTTTGGCTTGATCACCACCAACAGCCTACGCCAAACTTTTAACCGCCGCGTGGTGCAAGCCGCACTTGACGGCCAAGCCGTGTTGCACAGCGGCAAAGGCCGCGCCCAGCCCATTGTGCTGACTTTTGCTATAGCCGACCACCCGTGGGTTGACAACGCCAGAGGCGCAGCCGTGCGCATTGCCATGACGGTGGGCGAGCGTGCGCCCGCGGCCAGCGCTGCTGCCAAGCGCGGCAAAGCCAGCGCCACTGCAAAAATGACCGCAAAATCTGCGGCCAAGCCCGGGTTCAAGCCCAGGGCCAAAGCGGTGCCATCTGCCCCTGGCCGCTTGCAGACCGTTACCTCTGAGACCACGGGGGCTTATGGTGAAGTCACGGTGACCGTGAGCGAGCTGGTGGGGCTTATCCACTCAGATTTGAGTGTAGGGGCGAATGTGACGCGGGCGGTTGGCCTTCAGTCCAACTTTGATCTTTCTTGCCCAGGTGTTAAATTGCACGGCTCAGGTTTTATCGTCACTAAAGAACAAGCAATTTCGCTGGGTCTAGGAAAAACGCCAAAACTGGATCGACACATTCGTGAATACAGAAACGGCAGAGATTTGACTAATACACCACGTCACGTACTGGTAATTGATTTATCAGGACTGTCTGTAGAGCAAGTACATTCGAGTTTTCCAGCCGTATATCAACATGTTTTAAGCCACGTAAAGCCTGAGCGTGAGTCAAATAATCGCGCTTCATATCGTGAAAATTGGTGGTTTTTTGGTGAGCCAAGAATGGAGTTACGACTTGCTCTTTCTGGCCTGCCACGCTACATCGCCACGGTAGAAACCGCCAAACACCGTACATTCCAGTTCCTAGATGCCCGCATCTTGCCAGACAACAAGCTAGTCGCCATCGCTACGGCAGATGCTTTTCACCTTGGTGTACTGTCTAGCCACTTGCACGGCGCTTGGGCGCTGGCCACGGGGAGCTGGCTTGGAGTGGGCAACGATCCGGTTTACGTCAAATCCCGCTGTTTCGAAACCTTCCCAGTCCCCGCCGACGACACCGGCCTCACGCCCGCGTTGCGCGAGCGCATCGCCGACCTAGCCGAGCAGATCGACGCGCACCGCAAGCGCCAGCAGGCGGCGCACCCCAGCCTCACGCTGACTGGCATGTACAACGGCCTGCAAGTGCTAGCCGATGGCCGCGCCCTGACGGACAAAGAAATCACCATCCACACCGAAGGCTTGCTGTCTGTGCTGGCCGGCCTGCACGCCGAACTCGATGCCGCCGTGCTCAGCGCCTATGGCTGGAGCGACCTAGCCGACCAAGCCCGCTTTGCAAGCAGCCCAGACCAGACCGACCGCCAAGACACGCTGCTAGCCCGCTTATTGGCGCTCAATGCCCAACGCGCCCAAGAAGAAACCGAAGGCTATATCCGCTGGCTGCGCCCCGCGTTTCAAGACCCTAGCTTGGCAAAATCTTCAAGCAATTCGCTATCAAATAATGAGCTTCTTGCGCACAGCCCAGTTGCGCTACAGACTAATTTAGCGTTAGATAATTTGCATGAAAATGAGAGCAAAGACAGCCAAGCTTCCGCTTCTTCCACTGCAGAGGGCACCACCAAGCAAGGCACATTTGCCGCCCCGCAAACCACGCCAGCCACACGCCTGCCATGGCCCGGCTCCCTGCCCGAGCAAGTCGCCGCCGTGGCCCACGTGTTGCAACAAACCCCCGCCGCCCTGAGCGTGGCTGCGCTGGAGGCGCACTTTAGCAGCCAAGGCGCATGGCGCAAAAGCCTGCCGCGTATCTTGCTTACCCTGCAAGCCTTGGGACTGGCGCACAGCGATGCCAGCGGCCCAGACCAGCTTGTGCGCTGGCGCAGCGCTTGAGCTTCGCTTGTATTACTTGGCGTTCAGCTCTGTCTTGGCATGGTGCTAATGCCTTCTTGTTTGCAGATCAGGTACATGTTTACGCGCAATCACGGTTGCAAAAGCCTTGTTTTGTCCGTTGGGTGCAGCAAAATCGCTAAATTCTGAGTGAAGGATGCTCCAGTCTGCAAAGCGTGTCTCCATCTCATGTCGAGAAAAAAGGCAATGGCTTGCAGTGTCAAACATGTCCAGATAGGTGGTGCCTTCGACCAATACATTCACGACGGCCACACCGCCTTCGCGCACACGGGCTTGCAATGCAGACAAGGCTTTGAATGCGGTTGGGCAGTCAAAAAACATCAGCAAACCAATAGAAACCACAGCATCGAAATCCTCGTTGAGCTCAAAGTCTCGCAAATCTGCAACCGCCGCTTGCACCGCTAACGCCTCAGTGGCTGCACGCTTTTGAATATGCCCGATTGCCACCGGGCTCGCGTCTAGTGCTAAAACCGAGCAACCGCGCTGCGCCGCAGCGAATGCCAAATTCCCCATGCCACAGCCATAATCAAGCACTCGCCCGCGCAAATAGGGGATAGCGGCTTGCTCAAATGGATTGAGCAGATGTTCACTGCCGTAGACTTGCTGCTGGAACTGCGTATCGAAAAATTCAATGCTGCGGCTAAGAGACATAGTGCGTGTACCGAGTTTAAAAAGGCGACGTTTTGATCACTTTAACTTCTGCGTCCACTATCTCGCCCGACTGCGCAGCGCGTGTGCGCGAGTTGGCAGCCTTATAAACCTGCCCAAAACCCGCACGCGGGTTCATGCGCATCACAAAAGGCTTGACGGCTTGGCCAGTCAACTTGAACCACACTGCCCGAGCGCCCCATAGCGCAAAACCAAGCACCATGAGCAGCAATAGAAAAGTGGCAAATACTAGGCCCAATGCAAGCAGAGAAAGGCGAAAAATAAGTCTAAAAATGAAGTGCATCGTTTAAAAAATAAATAACGAAAGTGGGGGGGTGCTTACTCTTGGGAATTCAATCCTTGTGCGATTCGGCGAAGCACCTGCTTGTCGATCAAGTCTTTTTCTCTGTAATCGGTTTTGGTTTTGAGTAAGCCCTCGATGTCAAGCACATTCAATGACACATCCTGCACCAAAACTGTACGCACATGGCTTCCAAGCGACTCATAGGTTTGCCCGTTGGCAGCAAACAGCAAATCAATCAGTAATTCGTCTGCTACGCGTTTGCCGTTATCAATGGATGATGGCAACAAAATGTCAATGTCTTCGGTGCTACGCACAAATCCATTGAGCCGAACGGCATGTCCGCCCACCAAAACGTACTGCACACCTTCTTGTTCAAAACGGCGTAGCAAATGTAAAAACTGATCCGTATTCATGTTGACTGCCAACCAGCAGCAAATCGACGCGCAATGTCTACCATTCGCGCTTCATCGAGCGCATTACGCTGCGCATGTGTCAGACGCAAGACGCTGGGCACGTGCTGAACCCTAGGAGCAAGCATGGCATCAAGTGCGCGGCCACGCAGCCATGCCTCGTCAGGCGTGGCTGGCAACTGCCCCAAACTGCTAGATTTGTTACCGACTATGCGCATCAATGAAGTATCGCACTGCTACGCTGTTTCAATGCGACTTTCCCCAAATTTAAACACCCCCGGGTCGCGGATCGGGTCTACGCTAACCTCTATCGTGGACTTGGGCAAAAACTTGCCCTGCAAGATCAGCGTCGAGAGCGGGTTTTCTATGCGCTGCTGGATGGCACGTTTGAGCGGTCTTGCGCCAAACACAGGGTCAAAGCCTACCTTGGCCAGCTCAGCCACAGCGGCGGGCGACACGCTCAGGCCTAGGTCCATTTTCTCTAGCCGTGCGGTGAGCGTTTTGAGCTGGATTTTGGCAATCGATTCGATGTTTTTCGCGTCCAAGGCGTGGAACACCACGGTTTCGTCGATACGGTTTAAAAACTCGGGCCGGAAATGGTTTTTTAGCTCGTCCCACACCGCGTCTTTGATCTCGTCGTGTGGCTTGCCCACCATGCTTTGGATGAGATGCGAACCGATGTTGCTAGTCATCACAATCACGGTGTTTTTAAAGTCCACGGTGCGGCCTTGGCCATCCGTTAAGCGGCCATCGTCTAGCACTTGCAGCAGCACATTAAAAACATCGGGGTGGGCTTTTTCTACCTCGTCGAGCAGCACCACGCTGTAAGGCTTGCGGCGCACGGCCTCCGTCAGGTAGCCGCCTTCTTCGTAGCCCACATAGCCCGGCGGCGCACCAATCATGCGTGCCACGCTATGCTTTTCCATAAATTCGCTCATGTCAATGCGAATCAAATGGTCTTCACTGTCAAACAAAAAGCCAGCCAGCGCTTTGCACAGCTCGGTTTTGCCCACGCCCGTGGGGCCAAGGAATAAAAACGAACCCGTGGGGCGGCCCGGGTCTGACAGCCCCGCCCGCGAGCGGCGAATGGCGTTGGCCACCGCCGTAATCGCCTCGCCCTGCCCCACCACACGCTCGTGGATTTTGTCCTCCATCACCAATAGCTTGTCGCGCTCGCCCTGCATTAGCTTGGACACTGGAATGCCCGTGGCGCGCGCCACCACCTCGGCAATTTCTTCCGCGCCCACTTGGGTGCGCAAGAGCGTGGGGCGGCCCGCGGCTTTGGCAGATTTGTTTTTGCTGTCTTCTTTGGCTTGCGCGGCTTTGTGCTGTTTTTCAAGTTCGGGCAGCTTGCCATACTGCAACTCGGCCACGGCATTAAAGTCGCCCTTACGGGTGAGCTCCTCGATTTGGAAGCGCAGCTTGTCAATGGCTTCTTTGATGTGGGCGCTGCCTTGGGCTTGGGCTTTTTCGGCTTTCCAAATCTCCTCAAGGTCGGCGTATTCTTTTTGCAACTTGGTGATTTCTTCCTCAATCAAGCCAAAGCGCTTGCGCGAGGAGTCGTCCTTTTCGCGGCGCACGGCTTCGCGCTCAATTTTGAGTTGGATGATGCGCCGCTCCAGCTTGTCCATCACCTCGGGTTTGGAGTCAATTTCTATTTTGACTTTGGCCGCCGCTTCATCAATCAGGTCAATCGCTTTGTCGGGCAAAAAGCGGTCGGTGATGTAGCGGTGGCTCAACTCGGCAGCGGCCACAATGGCAGGGTCGGTAATCTCCACGCCATGGTGGACTTCGTATTTTTCTTGCAGGCCGCGCAAAATCGCAATGGTGGCCTCCACCGTGGGTTCGCCCACCAAAATCTTTTGAAAACGCCGCTCCAGCGCCGCGTCTTTTTCAATGTATTTGCGGTATTCGTCTAGCGTGGTGGCCCCCACGCAGTGCAGCTCGCCGCGGGCCAGCGCGGGCTTGAGCATGTTGCCAGCGTCCATTGCGCCTTCGGCCTTGCCAGCGCCCACCATGGTGTGCAGTTCGTCAATAAATACAATGGTTTGGCCTTCGTCTTTGGCCAAGTCTTTCAGCACATTTTTTAGCCGCTCTTCAAATTCACCGCGAAACTTTGCACCCGCCAGCAGCGCCGCCATGTCGAGGCTGAGCACACGTTTTCCTTTGAGTGAATCGGGCACTTCGCCACTCACAATGCGCTGGGCCAGCCCTTCCACAATAGCGGTTTTGCCGACACCGGGTTCGCCAATGAGCACAGGGTTATTCTTGGTGCGCCGCTGCAGCACCTGAATAGCGCGGCGAATCTCGTCGTCGCGGCCAATCACGGGGTCGAGCTTGCCCATGCGGGCACGTTCGGTCAGGTCTAGGCAGTATTTTTTGAGCGATTCGCGCTGGTCTTCGGCATCAGCTCTGTTCACACCCTCGCCGCCGCGCACCTTGGTAATGGCAGACTCTAGGCTTTTGCGGCTCAGGCCGTTTTCTCGTGCGGTTTTGGCCACGTCTTGTTTGCTATCGGCCAATGCCAAGAAAAACAATTCACCTGCAATGAATTGGTCGTTGCGCTTGAGGCTTTCTTTTTCTGCGCCTTGCAGCAGCGCCGCCAAATCACGCCCCACACTGATCTGCTCTTGGCCGTCTACTTGGGGCAGGCGCTTCACCGCCGCGTCCGCTGCCAGCTGCAACGCCGCCACGTTCACACCCGCACGTTCGAGCAAGGCACGCGGCCCGTCTTCTTGGCGCAGCATAGCGGCCAGCAAATGCGCTGGCTCAATATAGCCGTTGTCATTGGCAAGCGCCATGCTCTGCGCATCGCTTAAGGCCTCTTGGAATTTGGTGGTCAGTTTGTCTTGGCGCATGGTGTTTCTCCGAACTAGGACTTAACTTAGGCCATTGGGGAGATTTTCAAGGCTAATGCTTGATCTGCGCTTGATGCAGATCAAGGGAAACGTCAGGAAATAGACGCTTTTTGGATTTCTGCGGATAGGTGCTGATACGGTTTGGACAGCGGGTTAGCATTTGTACGGGCGCAGGGCGATGGTGCTACTTCAGCTCCGCGGCTGTCCTCCGTGCCGACCTAGGGTCGGCGACTCCTCCTTTATGCCGCTGCGCCGTCCATTCCAAGCGCCGAGGCGACCGAAAGGTGTTTCTAGGCAAAATGAAGACATTTTTATGCAGGCGCGATATGCTCTGCACGTGGGGTAATGCGCTACCAAACAAGTAGGGGCCGGCCCATTGTGGAAAAAAAACCCCACCGCCAAAAAGAGGTGGAGCCGCCCCCCGGTCGGCGCCGCGGGCAACCCCCGCGGGGGAGAAGCACCCAACCCCACCCCCCC
>JANOYR010000145.1:0-1524 GCA_031428975.1 Polaromonas sp.
GGCATTCTAACCGATCGGTCAAGCCCTACCGACGGCGACCGTTTCCCAAATCACTCGCTTTTCGAATGGCCAAAATGAAGGCTCAGGATCGGCAGGATCACGTGCTTAAAACGCGGCCTCAGCAGTGGGGTTTTATGAATGCTGCATTTAGATTCTCGCGTGTCAGCTATCGAGTGAGAAATTTTGAAACGCTCGCGTTTCCACAATCTGTCCCTCTCCATGGTTGTTCCCTTTTCGTTTTCTTGTAAACCGGAGGCGGAAGTGAGGCACGATGGTTCAATCTTTCTTCGACGAACAGCGAGACCAATCGCTCGTAAAGGCGGCGATCGTGGCAAAATATTTCGATGCGTGGAGCCGCGTGATGATCTCGAATGCGGCGAAGGGAATACCCATCACGCAACTCGCCTACATCGATTTATTTGCTGGGCCGGGACGCTACAAGGACGGCTCTAAGTCCACCCCACTCATGGTGCTCGAACGCGCGATTGCCGACGACTCCTTATCACGGCTGCTCATTGCGATGTTCAACGACGCCGATCCGAACAATGTTGCCTCGTTGAAATCCTGTCTTGATGCTCTGCCGGGACGTGAACGCTTGAAAAATGAACCAATGATCCTTTGCTCTGAAGTTGGGCAGGATGCGGAGTCAATGTTTGCCAAGGCTCGGGGTTGCCCCACTTTTTCGTTCATTGACCCATTCGGCTACAAAGGGCTGTCGCGCGGTATCATCCAGTCAGTCATCAAAAACTGGGGTTGCGATTGCGTATTTTTCTTTAATTACAGCCGTATAAATGCGGGGATCAACAATGACGCAGTGCGGGATCACATGGATGTGCTTTTCGGTTCGGCACGCATCTCCCGCATGCGCGAGGTGTTGATCAATCGACTACCGCATGAACGTGAAACTTTTGTTCTGGAAGAGTTAGCACAAGCCCTCAACGAGCTTGGGGCAAAATATATGCTGCCCTTTCGATTCCGTCGCCCTGATGGCAGTCGAACATCTCACGCGTTGATTTTTGTGACGAAGAACCAGCTTGGCTACCGCATCATGAAAGACATCATGGCCGGTGAGAGTTCCACCGAGGATCAAGGCGTGCCTTCCTTCGAATATTCACCTGCGGATGCGCGCTGCCCTCTGCTCTTCTCATTGAATCGCCCTCTGGACACCCTTGCTGGCGATCTTCTCGAACGGTTCGCAGGACGCACATTGTCAATGAAAACGATTTTCGAAACTCATCATGTCGGCACGCCATTTATTGAGAGAAACTACAAGGCGGTCCTTGGTCAGATGGAAGGGCTGGGTCGGATCGTTGCCGATCCGCCAGCGCATTTACGGAAAATGTGGAAAGGCGAACGCACGTTCGCTGAGAAGACCATAGTCACATTCCCCTGCAAGGCAGCATAGTGGGCAGTTCATCGTCAATCGAATGGACCGATGCCACTTGGAATCCGGTCGCCGGATGCAACGTTCTCACGGCAGGATGCACGAATTGCTATGCTATGCGGATGGCCGCGCGATTAGAG
>JANOYR010000146.1:0-48879 GCA_031428975.1 Polaromonas sp.
CGCCCCCCCCCCCTCTTTTTGCCTCTCTCCCCCCCCCCCCCCCCCCCCCCCCCTTTTGTGGCGGCGGGGGTGGGGGGGCTGCCCTCGTTCTCGGGGGTCCCCCCCACTGTCCCGGGGGGCCCCCCCCCCCCCCCCCGCCGCCACGACGTACAACCCTCTGAGCGCAACGCAATGACAAATGCAAACGTAGTAACGACGTACAAACCTCTGAGCGCAACGCAATGACAAATGCAAACGTAGTAACGACGTACAAACCTCAGAGCGCAACGCAATGCTAAAAACTCACCCGTAACGAAGGACAAAAAATGAACCTAGCCGAATGCACCGCCAGCCAACTGATCGAACTCTACAAATCCGGCCAAGCCTCCCCCGTAGAAGCGCTCAAAGCCGTGGAGCAACGCATCGATCAATACAACCCAGTTTTCAACGCTTTTTGCCACAATGTCAGCGCAGAAAGGTCAAAGCTTGCTACGATAAGTGAAGCAAAATGGCAGGCCCACAGAAAAACGGGCGCAACCGTGGGCACACTAGAAGGCGTGCCCACGTCGATCAAAGACTTGATCTTGACCAAAGGCATGCCCACCCTGCGCGGCAGCCATACCGTAGACAAATACCAAGCCTGGGACATAGACGCACCCGTGACCGCGCGGCTCAAAGAATCGGGTGCCGTGATCTTGGGCAAAACTACCACGCCAGAATTTGGCTGCAAAGGCGAAACCAACTCCCTGCTCACTGGCATCACCCGCAACCCGTGGGACAGCTCCAAAACCACGGGCGGTTCATCGGGCGGCACGGCGGCGGCAGTGGCAGCGGGCATGGGTCCGCTCAGTGTGGGCACTGATGGCGCGGGCAGCGTGCGGATTCCGGCGGCTTTTTGTGGCAATTTTGGCCTCAAACCCAGCTTTGGCCGCGTGCCTGCCTACCCGCTCTCACCCTTTGGCAGCGTGGCGCATTTGGGCCCACACACCATGGGCGTAGAAGATGCCGCCCGCATGATGAACGTCATCGCCCAGCCCGACGCACGCGACTGGACCAGCCTGCCTTTTGACGGTGTGGACTATCTCGCAACGCTAGAAAAAGGCGTGAAGGGTTTGCGGATAGCCTACTCCCCCACCCTGGGCTATGCTAAAAATGTAGACCCCGAAATTGCCGCTGCGGTGGCGCACGCTGCTACAGAATTTGAAGCTATGGGCGCAATCGTAAGCCAAGTAGACCCCGGTTTTGAAGACCCACTGGAAATCACCACAGGGCTGTGGTTTATGGGGGCTTGGACGGTTTGGAGTACGCTCAGTGCTGCCCAACAAGCCTTGACCGACCCAGATTTTGCAGCCGAGGCCGCTTTGGGTGCGAGGCTGTCCGCACTTGATATTGCGCAACTGAACATGCGACGCGGCACGCTGGGCAGCCATATGCGCCAGTTCATGCAGCGCTACGACCTGATCCTCACGCCCTCGGTGAGCATCCCCGCTTTTGATGCCAAGCCCGCAGGCCACAGCCCCATGAGCCCAGAGACCATGCTGGGCTGGACTCCCTTTAGCTACCCCTTTAACCTCACCCAGCAGCCCGCCTGCGCCATGCCCTGCGGCCTGACCAAGGCGGGCTTGCCGATGTCGCTGCAGCTGGTGGGCCCCATGTTTGGCGACGCGTTGGTGCTGCGTGCAGCCCGCGCCTACGAGCGGCTGCACCCGATTGCGCGGCCAGCCTTGTAAACCGTCCATGTAAACCGCCCATGTGCACGCATGGCCAGACCATGCGTTGTATCCATATGCTGACCTCAAGATATGTGCTAACCCTGCGCCAAACCATAGGCTGGCTCTGGGCTTTGCCACTCACTGTCTACGCATTGCCGCTGTGCCTACTGGCAGCCATTGAAAAATGGGTTTTTAAGAGAAAAAAGGCTAATGTCACCGTCATATGGTCACAGTATGCTATGGTAATTGTAGTTTATTCACCCTGTGTGCAATGGCTTTTGCAGCGCCACCTCATGGGTCCCATGCAAGCGGCCGCGTTGGGTTGCTGTGTGTTGGCTCAGGATGCGCAGGCTTTGCAGCGCGCATGGCTGCATGAACGTGTGCATGTAGCGCAGGCCATGCGCTGGGGCGTTTTCTTCCCGCTCGCCTATATTTTGGCTAGCATACATGCTTCAAACAGCGGCGCTTGCCGCTATCTGGACAACCCGTTTGAGCGCGAAGCAGAGTCATTGGGTGCGCAAAGCCAATATCTAAAATAATAGCAAGCTTTAACCATTTGACAATGACATCGTGCAAAAAACCATAAAAATTAAGCCTCAGCCGGAATGCGCAGCTTTTGGCCTGGATAAATTTTGTCGGGGTGCGACAACATGGGTTTGTTGGCTTCAAATATGGCGTTGTATTTGTTGGCATTGCCGTAGTATTCCTTGGCAATCGCGCTCAGCGTGTCGCCGCGCTCCACGTCGTGGTATTGGCTCTCGTCACTGTCATCCGCAGCGCTCATGAGGTTTTCCACCTCCGTCACACCTGCTACGTTGCCGCAGCACAGCGTTACTTTTTCTACCGCTTCCATGTTGGGCGCTTCGCCTTGCACGGTGACCTTGCCCGATGCACCGTCAAAGCTCACAAACAGGCCATTCGCGCCCAAGTCTTGCGCTTCAATATAGGTTTTAATGCCAGCGGCAGCCGATGCATTGAGCTCGTCTAGCGTGGGCTGGGCAGCGGGGTCGGCGGCCACGGCGGCGGCGGCTTGCTCGACTTCTTTGCTACCAAATAATTTTTGACCGGCTTCTTTGATAAAACTGAACATGCCCATGGTGTACTCCTTAAGTGCTGTGGGTGAAAAAAAAATTAACCAATACAAATGCCACGCTGCGTAGTAGATTGGGTGTAATCCTGATGCACCGCTAGCGTGCCGGTGGGATGATACCCGCCCTAGACTTATTTCCTGTGACAGTTGGTAATTGAGGGGGAGGGTGTCTACAAATGGACAAAACCCCCTTGAATTCGTCGTGTAAAAACGTCTACACATGGGTAAACCCTAGGTTAGTAGGTGCATACCCCAGTGCGTCAGCGCTAGCCACCTGTTGGTGCATATTTATTGATGATAATGCCAAGTATTGACTGCGTAAAATTATTTACCCCACACGCTGCTGCGCCCATTTGTATGACTTTTCTTGCACTAGACGTTGGAAATACGCGCCTGAAATGGGCGCTTTATAGTTCTGCGCAACCTGCCGCAGAACTTTTGGGGCAGGGTGCTGAATTTTTAGAAAATATCGACAAATTATCCGATGGCGCTTGGGCTCCATTGGCTGCGCCAGCGCGCATGCTGGGTTGCATTGTGGCTGGCGATGCCATTAAGCGTCGCGTAGAGGCGCAAATCGATGAGCGCTGGCCTAGCGACGACATCACGCCTTATTGGGTCGTATCTAGCACAGGTGAGGCAGGGCTAAGCAATGGCTATGACCATCCCACGCGTTTGGGTGCGGACCGTTGGGTTGCCATGATTGGGGCTTGGCAGTATATGTTAGCCCGCTGCGCGAACAAACCACGCCCGGTCGTGGTGGTGATGGTGGGCACGGCCGTTACCGTAGAAGCCATCGAGGTGGATGCCTCTGTGTCTGGGCATGGCAAGTTTTTGGGGGGCTTTATTTTGCCCGGACACGGCATCATGCTCAAGGCGCTCGAGTCTGGCACGGCAGGTTTGCATGTGCCTACAGGCGAGGTCAGTGAATTTCCGACCAATACCAGCGACGCGCTGACCAGTGGTGGCACCTATGCCATAGCAGGTGCTGTGCGCCGCATGCGCCACCATGTGCAGCAGCGCACAGGTGCAGAGCCTTTGGTGGTGATGACAGGTGGAGCTGGCTGGAAAATGCTACCGACTATGGGCATAGAGGTAGAGTTGGTAGAAAGCCTGATATTTGACGGCTTGCTAGAAATTGCCGCACTGCGAACTTGGCCACAAACTAGCTAGCCGCAAGTCCCTCTACCGCTTGGAACAGGGACTGCCGCGCTTGCGCAATTACCATGCCTTTCCAGTCATCAGCGTCCACATAAAAAGCATCGCGGATTTGTTGTTTAATTTGCCCGGCGAGTGCAGCAGGGGCCTCAGGATGCAGGCTAAGCCAATGGTCAGCTCGCAGCGCATGCATCACTTCTGGCATGCTTTGTGTGCCGTATTCCATGGCAATGGCGGTGTATTGCGCTTGCGGCGCTTCTTGGTAGGCACTGGTCCACATCAAGCCGGTTAAATACGCTGAGCTAGACGTGCCGTTGTAAATGCTGGTTACTGGTGTTTCGCCCGATGGATTGCCCGCATTGCCCCACCACGCCTGTGCACGGTCGTAAGCAGCTTTGTCATCTTTACAAGCAAAAATACGCTCGCCCAAGCCGCGCGGGCCGAGACCGGTGTGGATGTCAATCCAAGCCAAATGCGCACACTGCCTAGCGTATTGTTGGAGCACTGTCCGCAGCGTGGTGTTGCTCCAAGTGGGCGCTACACCACCAAAAAACAGCCCGTCTGCGTGGCTGTGTTGTCCGCGTGTGACGGCATTTTGTATCGCGTTGTCGCCCGCAGTGGCTACAAATTGCGCCAAATCTGCGCTGTTTTCTGCCGTGGGTGGCCACGCAGTGGGAAGCATCAGCGCATGAAGTTTTGCATAGCCAGTGTTTTCGGGCAGCGCTTGGCTAAAGTCTTGAAAATTACGGTTTAAGTCTACATTCTCGTGGGTGACGCGGCGAAAGTGAGAAAAACCATGGGGGTTCAGGGCGTGGATATACAAGACGGCAATACCCGCCTCGCGGGCTTTTGTGCGCCACTCAAGATCATGCAGCGCAAATACTTGCACACCTGAACCGCAATAGCCTTCCACACCGTGGCAGGCATTGCTGAGCACCAGCAAATGCTTGGCATCGGGGGCACCGTCTAGTGCCACATCCATCGCCAGTGCCTCGCCGTCTTTGCCTAAGAGCGGGTGCGGGTGCGAATCAATTTTCAAGCCGGCAGTCGCGGCAGCCTCTAAAAATTTGATGCGTGCTTGCGCATAGGTGGCCGAGAAGGCGGTGGTTACTTCCATCATGTTGGGCTTTCGGTGTCTTTCAACGCGGGGCCAACCAGGACTCGGCGAGCTTGACCCAGTAAGTACCACCCAAAGGGATCAAATCGTCGTTGAAATCGTAGCTAGGGTTGTGCAGCATGCAAGGCCCTGCGCCGTGGCCCATGGCGCGGTGGCTACCGTCGCCGTTGGCGATGAAAGCGTAGCAACCGGGTTTGGCTTGCAGCATGTAGGAAAAGTCTTCCGCGCCCATGGTGGGTTCTTGCGCCAGCACATTGTCTGCGCCGACAATGTCGGCCATCACTTTGGCTGCAAACAAGGCTTCTTTTTCGTGGTTGATGGTTGGGGGGTAGTTGCGCACAAATTCAAAATCGCACGCCATGCCGTAAGCCGCGCACAGGTTTTCACTGATTGCTTGCATGCGCTCTTCAATCATGTCCAACACTTCTAATGTGAAAGTGCGCACCGTGCCTTGCAGCTCGCAGCTGTTGGGGATCACATTGGTGGCTTCGCCAGCGTGGATCATGGTGACACTGATCACGCCCGCATCCACCGGTTTTTTGTTACGGCTGATGATGGTTTGAAAAGCTTGCACTAATGCAGCAGCCACAGGCACTGGGTCAAGACTCTCGTGTGGCAAAGCCGCATGGCCACCTTTGCCGCGAATGGTGATCTTGAATTCGTTGCTCGATGCCATCACCGGACCAGGGCTGACGGCAAATTTACCAATCTGAGTTCCTGGCCAGTTATGGATACCAAAAACCGCCTCCATAGGAAACTGCGTGAACAAGCCGTCTTCAATCATCACCCGTGCACCGCCGCCGCCTTCCTCTGCGGGCTGGAATATGAGGTACACCGTGCCGTCAAAATTGCGATTTTTGGCAAAATGCTGAGCCGCTGACAAGAGCATGGCGGTATGGCCATCGTGTCCACAGGCGTGCATTTTGTTGGCATGCTGGGAAGTATGCGCAAAAGTGTTGTGCTCTTGCATAGGCAGCGCGTCCATATCGGCGCGCAGGCCTATGGCACGGCTGGATGTGCCCGCTTTCAAAATGCCCACCACGCCAGTCTTTCCCATGCCACGGTGAATAGGAATGCCCCATTCGGTGAGTTTACTGGCCACCAAATCAGCAGTGCGCACCTCTTCAAAACACAGCTCGGGGTGGGCGTGGATGTCGCGGCGAATGGCGGCAATACTGGCCGCTTGGGTGACGATTGAGTCAATAACTTTCATGGTGATTCCTCCAACATGCCAGTGTATCCGCTGGACGGCGAAGCACACCTAGGGAAAATACGTGAAAATTGTGACTATGCACACACAATCGCCCCCCCTAGAGTCGCCAAGTTACCTCGCGCTGGTACAAAACTTGGTGCGCATGAACACCGTCAGCCGCAACTCCAATTTGGAGCTGATCCATTTTGTGCGCGACACGCTCGCTCGCATCGGGGTGAAAAGCCGCCTGACCTACAACCCTGACAAAACCAAGGCCAACCTGTTTGCCACCTTGGGCGACAGCAAAAAAGCAGGCATTGTCATCAGCGGCCACACCGACACGGTGCCCTGGGACGGGCAAGATTGGAGCGTAGATCCGCTAGGCGGACTGGTCAAAGACGGCAAGGTGTATGGCCGTGGCAGTGCGGACATGAAAGCGTTTATTGCCATTGCGCTGTCGCATGCGGAGCGTTTTGCCAACAGCCCTGCGCCTTTTGCCATCCATTTGGCGCTTTCTTACGACGAAGAGGTGGGGTGTTTTGGTGCCCGCGAGTTAATTGCCGACCTGCAAGAAGCGGGCATCCAGCCGCTGGCTTGCATTGTGGGCGAGCCCACCAGTATGGTGCCCGCTATTGCCCACAAAGGTGTTTACCGCTGGCGCTGCTGCGTGCGCGGCAAAGAGGCACATTCGTCGTTAACCCCCAGTTCGGTCAATGCCATAGAAGAAGCGGCCAAACTGGTGGCGCATATTCGCGGCATGGCCGATGGATTTCGAGCCCACGAAGCGCGTTACGAAGGCTTTGATGTGCCATTTAGCACCGCCAGTGTCGGGCAGTTTCAAGGCGGCATTGCAGACAATGTGGTGCCGCGCGATGCGTGGTTTCATTACGAGTTTCGCAATTTGCCAACGGCAGATGCACTCTTGATGCAAAAACAGGTCATTGCCACAGCCAGGCAGTCAGAGTTAGCTATGAAAGAAGTAGCGTCTGAAGCGGGTTTTACTTTTGAGGAAATTTGTGCAGTACCCAGCTTTTTAGGTTCAAAAGACGATCCCATCACCCGTTTGGCGCAGCATTTGAGCGGTGAAACCGCCACCACCTTGGTGGCGTTTGGCACAGAAGCGGGCTTGTTTAAAAGCGCAGGCGTTCAAACCGTGGTGTGCGGCCCGGGCAGCATCACGCAGGCGCACCAACCCGACGAATTCGTCAGTTTGAGCCAACTGGCGCGCTGTGATGCATTCATGCTGAACTTGGCATTGGTCGAAAATTTATAATTAATATTGCTATAAATAATATAGCTTACAATGACCAATTGACGGTGACATTGGTCAAAAAAGCATTTAATCGCGCATTTTGCCTTGAGAGTCGATCAAACTGAGTTCTACCAGTTTAGACCCCACACGGTCTCCGTCAAAATGCACCCGAAAGCCCCCTAAATCAAGATCGCTCATGGCATCGAGCGCTTTTTTGAGTTTGGCGCGGTTCGGTTCTTTGCCTGCTTTTCTGATGGCCTCCACCAGCGTGCGTGCGGCAATGTAGCCCTCTAGCATGTAAACATTGGGTTTGCCCAGTTTGGCTGCCGCAGCATCGGCCATGAGCTCGCGCACCAGCGGACTTTTGGCATTGTCAGACTTGGGCGTTACCCGCGCCAGTACCACGCCTGCACCTTCTTTGCCCAAGAGGTCAGACAAAAGGCTCTCGCCTGTATTGGAAAAGCCATAAATCGGACCTTTGTAGGCCTTGCTGCGCAAAACTTTGATGGCCGCCGCCGCGCCACGAAAATCGCTGATGACCAATACAGACTCGGGTTTGGCGGCCATGGCCTTGTCAATGGCCGATGTATTGGCTTTGGCCACTAAATTGGCCCCCAAACTGGTCATGGTGCGCTCAGCCGCCTCGGCGGCGCTGAGCGATTCGGCATCGTTGGCATGCAAAATAGCCAGTTTTTTCATGCCCAGCGTTTCGGCATGGCGCGTGATGGCGGCAGCTTCCTCAGAGTAACCGGGGCGCATGCTGTAGACCTGCGGATACAGCGAACCGCGCAGCTCGTCCGCCGCTGCCATGGGCGCAAAAATCAAAACCTCGTTGTCTTTGGCCAATTCGTGCGCTGCCGTGGTTTGGGGGGAGCCATAGAACCCAAACAGCACCAAAACACCGTCCCGAATCAGCTTTTGTGTGTTGGTTTTGGTGGCCGCTGTAACGCCCACGTCGTCGATGCTGGTCAGTTGCAACTCACGCCCATTGATTCCGCCTCGGGCATTCACACGGTCAAAATACAAGCGTGCGCCTTGGGTAAATGGCAAAGCCAGCTCCGCTGCTGGCCCTGTAAGCGCGGTAGACTGGCCAATAGAAATTGTGCTTTTGCCCACGCCTTCTTGCGCCCAAGCAGCGGGCGCGATGATCGCCTGGCCAAGCATGGCACCAGCTAAGACAAAACGGGTAAACACGCTATAAACTGTTGACATGGTCAAATCTCCAATAACTTTTCGTAACATTCACCGTCACATTGCCAATGTATGGGCTTAAGCAGTCATATCCCCCCCTCAATTACCCTAGCTTCTGGTGCTAGCGTCAGTCCGGTGTCAGTAAGCAAACAGGTGCTTGGCGCGTGTCCGCATGATTGCCCAGACACCTGTTCCTTGGTGACCACGGTGGTGCAAGGGCTTGCCATCAAAGTACAGGGCAATCCTTTACACTTACAAACAAACGGAACGCTGTGTGCGAAAGTAAGTAAATATACTGAACGAACCTACCACCCCGAGCGCATCACGCAACCGCTTAAGCGCGTGGGGGCAAAGGGAAGCGGACAATTTGAAGCCATAAGCTGGGAAAAAGCGCTGGCCGACATTGCACTGCGTCTGAAAATAATTGCCGCTAAAAATCCTGAGGCCATTCAACCCTACAGCTATGCGGGCACCATGGGACTGGTGCAGGCCGAAGGCATGGCCGCACGCTTTTTCAACCAATTAGGTGCTGCGCAGCTAGACCGCACGATTTGCTCGTCCGCTGGCGGCGAAGGATTGGCGCAAACCTTGGGCAGCAAGGTGGGCATGCGCGTAGAGTTTTTTGCAGAGTCCCAATTGATCCTCATTTGGGGCAGCAACTCCATCACCAGCAATTTGCATTTTTGGCGCTATGCCCAAGAGGCCAAACGCGCAGGCGCAAAGCTCATTTGCATTGACCCGCGCAAAACCGAAACGGCCGACAAGTGCCACGAGCACCTCCAATTACTGCCGGGCACCGATGCCGCGCTGGCGCTGGCCATCATGCGCGAACTCATTGTCCATGACTGGTTGGACCACGACTATATTGCCCAACACACTTTAGGCTGGCAGGCGCTTAAGGCGCGTGCCATGGAATGGACGCTGGAGCGCAGCGCGGCGATTTGCGGGCTGTTGCCAGCGCAAATTGCCTCCTTAGCGCGCGATTACGGCCAAAGTTATGCCAAGCAGCAGCCCGCCGCTATACGCCTGAACTATGGCATGCAGCGCGTGCACGGCGGTGGCAATGCCACACGGGCGGTGGCTTGTTTGCCTGCGCTGATTGGCGCTTGGCGCCACCGCGCTGGAGGCTTACTGTTGTCGGCATCTGGCAGTTTCCCCATCAACAAAGCGGCATTGCAGCGCCCCGACTTGCTGGCAGGGCGCAGCCCACGCACCGTCAATATGAGCACCATAGGCGACGATTTGCTGCGGCCTGATTCGCAGGCCTTTGGCCCCAAAATCGCAGCGCTGGTGGTCTACAACAGCAATCCGGTGGCGGTAGCCCCCGATTCTGGCAAAGTGGTGCAGGGCTTTGCGCGAGAAGATCTTTTCACAGTCGTGCTGGAGCATTTCCAAACCGACACCGCAGATTACGCCGACTATATTTTGCCCGCCACCACCCAGCTAGAGCATTGGGACATTCACGCCAGTTACGGCCACACCGACGTGCTGCTAAACCGCCCTGCAATTGCGCCAGTGGGGCAGGCCAAATCCAATGCGCAAATTTTCCGCGAAATGGCCGTGCACATGGGTTTTACCGATCCGTGCTTTCAAGACAGCGACGAGGCCATGTGCCGCGCCGCGTTTGACGGCAGGGTGAATTTTGACGAACTGCTAGAACACGGCTTTGCCAGCTTGCGCTTGCCAGAGGCACCCTTTGCCCAAGGCGGTTTCCCCACGCCTTCTGGCAAGTGTGAATTTTTGAGCGAACGCTTGTCTGCGCAAGGCCAAGATGGCTTGCCCAACCATGTGCCCAATTATGAAAAACCAGGCGATATGCGGGCCTACCCGCTGGCCATGATTTCGCCACCTGCACGTAATTTTTTAAACTCCAGCTTCGTCAATGTCAAAACCCTGCGCGACATGGAAGGCGAGCCGCTTTTAGAAATCCATGCCGACGATGCCGCCGCAAGAGGGCTGCAAGATGGCCAAATCGTGCGCGTCTTCAATGCAAGGGGCAGCTACCAATGCAAGGCCCGTATCAGCCCCCGCGCCCGTGCTGGTGTGGTGCATGGCATGGGTATTTGGTGGCGAAAATTAGGGCTTAATGGCACAAATGTCAATGAGCTCACGAGCCAGCAACTCACCGACATGGGGCGTGGCCCCACGTTTTATGACTGCTTGGTGCAAGTCAGTGCCACATAGTTGCACGGCGTGACCAAGGCAAGGTGGATCATGGCTGGGCTGGCAAGTTTTGCTATTGTATGTGTAGCTATGATGTGCCTTACAGGCTGCGCAAACCTTAGTTATTACTGGCAAAGTGTGGGCGGCCATTTAGAGGTGATTAACCGCGCCCGCCCCGTACAAGACTGGTTGGATGACGACAAAACACCGCAAGCCACCAAGAAAAAACTCGCTTTGTCGCAGCGCATTCGGCAATTTGCCAGTGACGAATTGGCGCTGCCCAACAATGCCAGCTACCGCCGCTATGCCGACCTGCAGCGCCGCGCCGTGGTATGGAACGTGGTGGCTGCGCCGCCGGATTCACTCAAACTCAAAACATGGTGCTTCCCCGTGGCCGGATGCGTGGGTTACCGGGGCTATTACGCCGAGTCAGAGGCTCTTGCGCTGGCGCAAACCCTGCGTGCCGAGGGTCTTGAGGTCAGTGTTTACGGAGTTCCCGCCTATTCCACCTTGGGGTATTTGAACTGGGCCGGTGGCGACCCGCTTTTGTCGACTTTTATCCATTACCCAGAGGGTGAATTGGCGCGATTGGTGTTTCATGAGCTCGCGCACCAAGTGCTGTATGTGAAAGACGACACCATGTTCAATGAGTCATTTGCTACTGCGGTGGAGCGTGCAGGGGGGCAGCGGTGGCTACAAAAACATGGCTCGCAGTCTGCGCAGGCCGAATACGCCGCCTTTGAAGCACGCCGCCAAGCGTTTCGTGCGCTCACTTTGGCTACCAGAACAAAGTTAGAGGAAATATATGCCAATGTCACCGTCAATACGTTAAAGTACGCTATGAAAAACGAAGCAATAGAAGTCTTTAAACAAGATTACCAAAAGCTCAAATCCAGCTGGAGCGGCTATGCGGGCTACGACGCTTGGGTGGCTAAAGCCAACAACGCCAGCTTTGGTGCGCAGGCCGCATACGACGAGCTGGTGCCACAATTTGAGGCGGTGTTAACACGCAATGGCCACGATTTTGCCAAGTTTTACAGCGCGATTGAACACACCACCGCATTGCCACGCGCTGCGCGCCGCGCCGCATTGGCTACACTTGCCACACCTTAACCCGGAGACATATTCATGGCCGACATCCATATTGAACGCGCACACAGCCTAGGCTTGGCGCAAGCCCGCAAAATCGCTTTCCAATGGGCAGAACAGGTCGAAACCAAATTTGACATGGCGTGTACCTATGCAGAGGGTAAAACCAGCGACCAGGTGACCTTCAAACGCAGCGGAGTGGATGGAAGCCTGTCGGTGACCAAGGACAGCTTTGTGCTAGATGCCAAATTGGGTTTTTTACTGGGCGCGTTCAAAGACAAAATAGAGGGCGAAATCACCCAAAATCTGGACGCATTGCTCAAGAAAAAACCCGCAAAAAAAGTGGCTTAAATGCACAAGCCGCCGCAAGCAGCCCCACAAAGAGACGACTTGAAAGGCGAGCCAGCCTTTGCCGCAACGCCTGTGCAAGCCTTGGCTGGGCTCAAGGTGATTGAGCTGGGGCAGCTCATTGCGGGCCCTTTTGCCGCCAAAACGTTGGCAGATTTTGGTGCGGAAGTGATCAAAATCGAAACACCCGGCGCGGGGGATCCCTTGCGCAAATGGCGTTTGCTCAAAGACGGCACATCGGTGTGGTGGCAAATCCAGTCGCGCAACAAACAATCGCTGGCTTTGGATTTACGCCAGAGCGAAGCGCAAGACATTGTGCGCCAGTTGGTGCAAAACGCTGATGTATTGATTGAAAACTTCCGCCCTGGTGCCATGGAGGCTTGGGGGCTAGGGCCAGATGCATTGTTGACGATCAACCCTAGTTTGGTGGTCTTGCGTATCAGCGGCTATGGCCAAACAGGCCCTTACAAAGACCGAACAGGCTTTGGCGTGGTGGCCGAGGCCATGGGTGGTTTGCGCCACCTCACCGCCGAGCCCGGACGTGTGCCAGTGCGGGTGGGGGTGAGCATTGGCGACACACTGGCTGCGCTGCACGGTGTCATTGGCGTGCTATTGGCTTTGCAGCACCGCAAGCATACCCAGTCAGCGCTACTGCCCAAAGGCCGTGGCCAAGTGGTAGATGTGGCGCTGTACGAAGCGGTGTTCAATTGCATGGAATCCTTGCTGCCTGAATACAGCGCTTTTGGCGCGGTGCGCGCGGCAGCGGGCAGTGCGCTGCCGGGCATAGCGCCTAGCAATGCCTACGCCTGCCAAGATGGCTACGCCTTGGTGGCGGGCAACGGAGACAGTATTTTCAAACGCCTGATGGCGGTGATTGGCCGCGACGACCTAGGCCAAGCGCCAGATCTGGCAGACAATGCAGGTCGCGTGGCGCGTGTGCTAGAGATTGATGCCGCGATTGGCGACTGGACGCTGCCACGCAGTGTGGCGCAAGTATTGCAGGCACTCGATGCGGCGGGTGTGCCAGCAGGGCGGATTTACACGGTGGCCGACATTGCCGCCGACCCACACTACGCAGCCCGAGGCATGCTCGAGGCCGTGCAAATGGCCGATGGCACGCGGCTGAATATACCCGGCATCGTGCCAAAAATGTCAGCAACACCGGGGGCGCATCGGCGCAACGCGCCCAGCATAGGCCAAGACAGCGATGCCATATTGGCCGCAATGGGCCTGAGCCCCCAACAAATTACAGAATTGCGAAGCAAGGGCATTGTTCAATAAACCGGTGTCCTTGCGCAGTGCACAAGCGGTTTACTTCAGCGAATCAATCAAGTCGATATATTGCTGCATGGCATCGTTTTGGTCCGTGCCTTTGAGGCCATTCCAAGCGTCCCATTTGGCGCGGCCCACCATGTCGGTAAAGCCGGGTTTTTTATCGGTGTTGTCGCCCACACTGCCTTGCTTGAACAGCGAGTAGATTTTGAGCAACGTAGCATTGTCAGGGCGGTCGGTGAGATTTTTTGAATCGGCCATTGCGGCTTCAAAAGCTTTTTTAAGGTCTGCCATGGGGTACTCCAGATTAAATTTACAGTCAAAACGAGAGAAAACGAGGGTTTCTGCCCGTTATCTTAAGGCCTAATTTAGCCTCAAAATAGGGCATTAACCCCAAGCGGGGGTCAACCCATGAGGAGCTATTGATGGTTACCCGAATTCAGGTGGAAGACAAGGTCGCGCAAGTCGCGCAAACGGTGGTCAAGTCTGCCCGTAAAACTGCCCGCCGGGCTGCCAACACGACAGCAGATGCTGCCGATACTGCACAAAAAGCGGCCAAAGTGGTGCAAAAAAATGTCGAGCGGGCAGTCAGCGGTGCGCTGGGGATTTCTGGCGAGCGCATGACCAAGGTGGATACGGCTTGGCTGCGCATGGATTCGCCACAAAACCTCATGATGATTGTGGGTGTGTGGGTGCTGTCGCCCAGCATCACGCGGCAAGCGCTGAGCGAGCGTATTGAAGAACGCTTACTCAAATACCGCCGATTTGGCCAGCGGGTGGTGGAAGACGCAGCAGGCGCTACATGGGTGGACGACAAAAATTTTGACATCAACAACCATGTGGTGAGTGAAAAACTCAGTCCGAAAAAAGGCCAAACCATCCAGTCTGCGTTGCAAGACCGCGTGGCGCTTTTGACCACGACTCCCCTGAACCGCCGCCATCCGCTGTGGCAGTTTCACTTAATTGAAAAATACGACAGCGAGACGGGGCAAAAACGCTGCGCCTTGATTGTGCGCATTCACCACTGCATTGCAGACGGTATTGCCCTGATTTCCGTCACCACATCCTTGGTTGACGGGGGGCTGCCACCGCCTGAGCGCAAGAAAAAAGACGCGCCCGCTGGTGCGGAAGACTGGATTACGGAAACCCTGCTCAAGCCCTTTACCGACTTGACAGTGAAGGCGCTGGGCGCTGCGGGGCAAGGCGCTGCCAAGTCCATGCAAATGATCTCAGACCCGCAAAAAGGTATGAATGGTTCAATGGATGTCGCTAAGTTAGGCTTTAAGCTAGTGACCGACTTGGCCTCGCTGGCCTTGATGCCCGACGACTCCAAGACGCGCCTCAAGGGCAAGCCCGGTCTGACCAAAAAAGTGGCTTGGTGCCAGCCCATTCCATTGGACGAAGTCAAAGCGGTAGGCAAAGCGCTCAACTGCTCGCTCAACGATGTGTTGCTCAGCTGCGTGGCCGGTGCCATTGGCGCGTACCTCAAGAACTTGGGCGACAACACCAAAGGGCAAGAAATTCGTGCCATGGTGCCTGTGAACCTGCGCCCTTTAGACCAAGCCTACAAGTTGGGCAATCGCTTTGGTTTAGCGCCGCTGGTCTTGCCCATTGGGGTCGACAACCCCATTGAGCGGGTCTACGAAGTGCGCCGCCGCATGAACGAAATGAAGGGCAGCTACCAGCCGCTCTTGGCTTTTAGCCTGCTGGCGGTAGCGGGCATGATGATTAAACCTGCCCAAGAAGCCATGCTCAACCTGTTTGGCAAAAAGACCACGGCGGTCATGACCAATGTGCCCGGTCCGCGCGAAAAACTCAAGTTTTGCGGTGCTACCTTGGAAGAGAATATGTTTTGGGTGCCCCAAAGCGGCGATGTGGGTGTGGGCGTTAGTATTTTGTCCTATGGGGGCGGCGTGCAGTTTGGTTTGATCACGGATGAAGGTTTGTGCCCAAGCCCGCAGGCCATCATTGATGAATTTGAGCCCGAGTTTGCCAAACTTAGCATCGTGACCCTGATGCTGCCTTGGGGCGAATAAGTGTGCTGCGGGGTATCCAGCGCAGCTATTTTCAGCTGCTGGTTGCCGCATCGTTGAAATAATGCAGGGGCGCTAGCGCAGGAAATTGCGCACTGCGCTTTTGCTTCATGGCCGCCACGGCTTCGCGCACATGGGCATTGCTCCATATGCCCGCTTGCAGCCAGCCCATTTGCTTGAGTGCATCTTCGGTGCTGTGGTCGCGGGTGTAATGGATGGCTTGCTTCGTGCCCCAAATCGCCACGGGCGGCTTGCTGGCAATCTCGGCGGCGCACTGCATGGCCGCAGCCAGCATTTCTTCTTGGCTTGCAAACACTTCGTTGACCAAGCCGTAGCCCAGCGCTTTGGCGGCAGGCAAACGCCGTCCCGTGTAGGCATATTCCTTCACGATTGCCTCAGGAATTAGCTTGGGCAGGCGCTGCAATGTGCCCACATCGGCCACCATGCCAATATTGATTTCTTGGATGCAAAAGAAAGCATCGGCCACCGCATAGCGTATACAGCAGGCGGTCACCATGTCTACCGCGCCGCCAATGCAACCACCTTGAATCGCCGCAATCACTGGAATGCGCAAATTCTCGATTTTTGTAAAGGTAGACTGCATATTGGTCAGCGAGTCAAAAATCGCCGCACGCCCCTCGGGGCTGTCGTCTTGCATGCTGATGGCGCTGCTAAAAGTTTCCAGCGCCATACCCGCGCTAAAGTGCTTGCCTGTAGACGAGATCACCAGCACCCGCGCTGTGCCTTCTTTGTGGATGCGGGTGAGGATGTCGTCCAGCTCTTTCCAAAATGTGGGATGCATGGTGTTGAGCGCCTCTGGGCGGTTTAACACTAGGTGCGCGATGTGTTGGGATTCGGTGAGGGCAAAGCAGGTCATGGTGTGTAGCTCCATAAATTTGCTTTGGAGTGTAGCCCACTACAAACTAAATGCGCTTGTTCACACCCGCTTTCTACGCGGCACAATTTGCAACTGCACTTGCTGCTTCACAGGCGATGTGCCTAAAGTGACTTGACTGGGCGGCAAATCAATCAGCTGGTCGGCGTGCCACACTTTGATTTGCACACCGCCTTCTGGCACATCGTCAAATGTGGCCATGCCGTCAGCTGCCGTCTTCATGGCCCAAGGAGATTCGCTCACATACACATGGCCGCGCATCGAGCCATGCAAAAAGCAGCCCAGAAGCATGGCGCTGTTGGCGCCGGCTTTGTCCATGCTCATTTCGGCGCTTTTGGCGGGTTTTCCGTCGGGCTTGCCCTCTAGGCGCAGTTCTAGCCCGTTGGCAGCGCCCGCGCTCAGTTGCGCCATGCCTGCGGGTGTGGCACGCACATGGTGGTCCCATGCATCGTTGTTTGAAAAGCGCACTTTTGCGCCCTTGGCCACCACGCTCACAGCCGGTATAAACTGCATTTTTTCTTGCACTACCGAAGCTTGCATGGGCAAGGCATTTTTAGGGCTACCCTTGCCAGCGGGCAGCAAGACCACCACCGCATCGAGCGCTGGCTTGCCTTCTTTGTCCACCACGCTGACAGACAATGTTCCTGCAAAAATACTGGCCGATGTCATCGCAGCAGCGGCATATATTGCTATTAAAAGTGTAGTTTTAGGCATGGCAAGCTCACTTCACTGTGATCACGTCTTTGTGCATGGGCGCGAGCAGTGCCAAGAGCTGGTTTTGGGTGCGAAAGCCAATGCCTTTGGCATCCATGCTCAGTTGCAGCACTTCGACCAAAGCATTGAAGTTGCCTTTGGTGATGTCCATTTCACGGTGGGTGCTTTTCATGTCAGGGCCTTTGTATACGCAAGGGCCGCCTGAGACTTGGCAAATTTGCTCGGTCAAGCTGGCTTTGAGGTTTTGTTGGTTTGATTTTTCAAAAAATGGCTTCATGCGCGGGTCGGCCACCAAGCGGGGCACAAAGTCGTCCATCAGCGCGACTAGGCCTGCTTTTTCGCCCAAGCTTTTGTACAACATGTCGTCGGCCTGTGCCATGGTGGAGGTTAGCAGGCCGCTGGCAATAAGAAGGGAGGTGAGGAGTTTTTTCATGGTGTTTCCAGTCAAATAGAGGGGGTTAGTAGGCGATTTGGGCTGACAAATACGTGCCGGTTTGCTTGCGCTGGCCAGTGGTGGCGGGCACGATCGTGCCCAAATCTACATAGGCCAAGGTCAGCGAGAGGTTTTTGCTGGGTGCCCAAGCAATGAAAATGTCTTTCCAAGCTTGTGCACGCAGGCCATTGCCAAGCCCAGCGCCGCCGCCAGCGGCTTCTAGCTTGTTGGGCATGCCGCGAATTTCAAAGCCGACGGCCAAGTTTTTGCGCAGCAATAGCGCGGCTGACATTTCGGGCACGAGCTCGTAGTTGTTGTTAGCGCCGTTGAGCGTGGCGCCAAAGCCTAGCAGGCCATTTTGGTTGGCTTTGGTGGCGCGCAGCGTGCCGTTGAGCAATATGCCCTGTGCTAAAAACAGTTTGGTGGCGCTGACATAAAAGTCTGTGCCGTTCTTTTTGGCGCCCAGTGCGGCCAGTGTGCCGTCTAGGCCGCTGCCGTCAAGCGACTTGAACTCAATGCCCGCAGCAATTTGCGGCATCAGGCTGTCGCTGTCCAGCACGGCGTCTCCCGCCAATTTGATTTTGCCGCCAATGATGGTTTGCTTTAAATGCAGGCCGGGCAAGCCCAGCAGTGTGCCGGTAATGCCGGTATTGAAGTCTTGCCGCGCTATCGACAGCTCGTATTTGTCGTGGATGCCCACGGCCGCACCAAAAGCAGTCAGGCCGTAGTCGCGGGTGTTGACGCGGGTGATGTGGGCGGTAGCGCCAATCTCGCCAGCGCTGGCATTGCTGGCAATCACGGCCCAAGGCGTGAGGCCACCGCCAGCAGCACCGTCGATGGTGCTTACACCGCCAGTTAGCAGGAGTTTGCCAGAGTCGGCAAAGGCAGGAGCCGCCAAAACGGCTGCGGCCAGCGCCACACAGGGCATATAAAAAGGACTAAATCGCATAAATTCTCCAGTAGGTAATGGGGTTTTAGGGGGGTTTAAAGGGGCTTTCAGGGGCTTGAGTCTGGTTTACGCGCCTGTTTTGCGATTGGATTCAACTTTTTTTGCTAAAAATTGAATCTGTCCATGAAAAGGCCACGTATTTAACCCAATGACTGACTGCAAAATCCCGATAAGATGCAATAACACTTTTCGGAAACCCCATGCTTGACGACAAAGACTTAATGGATTTAATCAAGCGCGTGGCGGCGCAAGACGCGCAAGCCCTGCGCACGCTCTATGACGCGACCAGCGCCAAGCTTTATGGCGTGGCGATGCGCGTGGTGGGCAACAAGGAGCATGCTGAAGACGTGCTGCAAGACGCTTACCTGAACATTTGGCGCATTGCACCTGACTACCGCGCAAGCCTTAGCCCGCCCATGGCGTGGATGGGCGTGGTGGTGCGCAGCAGGGCGCTGGATTTTTTGCGGCGGCGCAAGGTGGAGCGCAGCCTGAGTGGCCCTGAGTTGGACGATCAGTTGTCGCAAACCATTGCGGGCGACGCGGCCAACCCCATGGACACCAGCTCGGCCAGTGAGCAGGCTTGGGCGCTGCATGAATGCTTGCGCAAAATCGACGCGCCCCAGCGCGAGGTGCTGACCATGGCTTACTTTAAAGACTTGAGCCATGGCGAACTGGCTGGGCAACTCAAAATGCCGCTGGGCACCGTTAAAACCTGGATTCGCCGCAGCATTGAACAACTGCGCGGCTGCATGGCGAGGTTTGCATGAATATTGCCCAACACCCGCAATTGCTCGACCAACTAGCCGCTGCCTATGCGCTGGGTACACTGCGCGGCGGTGCGCGGCGGCGTTTTGAAGCCATGGCGCGACAAAGCGCCACGGTGCGCACTGCTGCTCTGCTGTGGCGGACAAGGATGCATGCTATGACCGAACTCGCCCCGCCCATCACGCCCAGCCCCAATGTCTGGAAGCGCATTGAGAACTTGTTGCCCAACGCCATGGCAGCCATGCCCAACGCAGATTCGTTGCAAAACGCGTGGCAGGCCAGCCTTGCCGCCTTGCAAAAAGCCCTTGGCCGCTGGCGCTTTGCCGCTTTGTCTGGCGGCTTGGCCGCACTGGCCGCTGTGGTGGTGGGCGTGCAAACCACGCGCGGGCTCGATGGCGAGGTGGGCCGCCTGCAAGCCCAGTTAGCCAGCGCCCCGCAGGTGCAATATGTAGCCGTTTTGTCCAACGACAAAGCCGCCGCGCAGGTTTTGGTCACGTTTGACCCCGTGTCTAAGCGCCTGAGCTTGCAGCGCGTAGGCGGCTACCAAGAGGCAGCCGACCGCTCCTTGCAACTGTGGGCACTGCCACCAGCAGGTGCGCCGCAGTCGCTGGGGGTGCTCAAACCCGACAAATTGGTCAAGTTGGCTGCCGATGGCGCACAAATCAAAGGCGTGCCTACTTTGGCCGTCAGCCTAGAACCCCTAGGCGGCGTGCCCAGCGCGGGCGGGCCTACCGGGCCCGTGTTGTTCACTGGGGCTTTGATTGAGCGGACTTTATAAGAAATTTGGCCAATGTCATTGTCATATGGTCATAGTATGCTATTAAAAATATAGCTATTTGATCAAAGCCAAAAACACCAGCACAAGCCGCCCAAAAGCAAGCCAAACAGCAGCACCACTGCACTATGCAAAATCAAATGCAGTGAGTGCTGGGTAGCATGGTAATCATGCAAAAAAATTTAGCAAGCGCGGACCCTAGCACCTGCGCTGCTGCAAAAAGGCGAGGATTCGGCAATTCCGTTTGGACTGGAATTGCCAAAGCATTCGCGATTTCTGCGGCCAATCCAAGGCTGAAAGTCACCAATAATTACTATAATAAATATAGCTAATAATGACCATATGACGGTGACATTTGTCAATTTACTATAAATTTTTCAGTGGAAGCGCGGTTTTATAGCGCACCTGCTTAAGCGCAAAGCTAGAGCGGATTTTTTCAATGCCTGCGATGGGGCTGAGCTGGTCCATGATGAAGCGCTCTAGCGCGGCCATATCGGCCACGGCCACGCGGATCAAATAGTCGCTGTCACCGGTCATCAGGTAGCATTCCATCACTTCGTCGTGCTCGGCAATGCGTGCTTCAAAGGCGGCCAGCGCCTCGCGGCTTTGGGTTTTGAGACTGATGCTGATGAACACATTAAGCCCCAAGCCCAGTGCCGCAGCGCTTGCCAGCGCCACATAGCGGCTGATCACGCCCGCAGCTTCCAGCGCTTTGACCCGCGCTAGGCAGGGCGAGGGGCTCAGGTGCACGCGGCGGGCGAGCTCTACATTGCTTAAGCTACCGTCGCGTTGCAAGGCGTCGAGTATGCGTATATCTACGGTGTCTAGTGCATAAGCCATGGTTAACTGCTTGATTATGGATATTGAAAGCATTTTATGCTGTTAAATACGGCTTTAAAAGCGTATTAAGGCAGCATATGCTACGCGGTTTTGGCTATATTTGTAGCCATGAATGCTGCCACATCCGCCCAACTTTTAGCCATGCCCCAAGCACCCGATCACCCCAGCGATCACCGTTTAGCCAGCCCCGAGCGAGCCAAGGAGACTGATCCCGACCCGCAAGAAACGCAGGAGTGGCACGACGCTTTTAAAGCCTTGGTGGCAGCCCAAGGCGCAGCGCGGGCGCGACAAATTCTGGACGGCCTTGTGGTTTTGTCCCGCGAGCAGCGCGTGGGTTGGCAGCCAGAGCTGACCACGCCTTATGTGAACAGCATCCACGTGAGCCAGCAGCCGAGTTTTCCGGGGGATTTGGCCATTGAGGAAAAGCTGGGCTCACTGATGCGCTGGAACGCGCTGGCCATGGTCGCCAAGGCCAATGCCGCATACGGAGAGCTAGGCGGCCACATTGCCAGCTACGCCAGCGCGGCAGATTTGTTTGAGGTGGGTTACAACCATTTTTTTAAAGCGCGCGTTGACCCCACCACCACCCATGCGCAGCATTTTTTCGACAGGCCGTCCTTAGAAAAAATAGCCCCCTTGGGGGGCAGCGCAGCACACGCAGTGGCAAGCGTGGGGGCAAATTTAGGCGATTTGGTGTTTTTCCAGCCACACAGCTCGCCCGGTGTGTACGCACGCGCTTACCTTGAAGGCCGACTGAGCGAACAAGATTTAGACTTTTACCGACGCGAAATCGAAGCCCCGCAGCACGGTGCACGCGGCTTATCGAGCTACCCGCACCCATGGCTCATGCCCGATTTTTGGCAGTTCCCCACTGGCTCCATGGGCATCGGGCCCATCAGCAGCATTTACCATGCCCGTTTCATGCGCTATTTAACCCACCGCAAGCTGCTGGACTGCACCCAGCGCAAAGTGTGGGGAGTGTTTGGCGACGGTGAAATGGACGAACCCGAGTCCATGAGCGCCCTCACACTGGCCTCGCGCGAGGGGCTGGACAATTTGGTTTGGGTGGTGAACTGTAATTTGCAGCGGCTAGACGGCCCAGTGCGTGGCAACGGCCGCATCATTGACGAGCTGGAGCGCCTCTTTAGTGGCGCAGGCTGGAATGTCATCAAGCTCATTTGGGGCAGCGACTGGGACGGCCTGTTTGCCCGCGACATCACTGGTGCGCTAGCCAAGACTTTTGCCAATACCGTAGACGGCCAAATGCAAACCTTTGCCGCCAAAGACGGGCGCTACAACCGGATGAGCTTTTTTGGCCAAAGCCCCGAGCTGGCCGCGCTGGCCCAGGGCATGACCGACGAGCAAATTGACCGCTTAAAGCGTGGCGGCCACGACATTGTGAAAATTTATGCCGCTTACCAAGCCGCCGCTGCCCACACTGGCCAGCCTACCGTGGTGTTGGCGCACACCAAAAAAGGCTATGGCATGGGCCATGCAGGCCAAGGCAAAATGACCACCCACAGCCAAAAAAAGCTCGACGAAGACGAACTGATTGCCTACCGCAACCGCTTTAACCTGCCGCTCACCGACGAGCAGGCCAAATCATTGCACTACTTTAAGCCAAGCGATGACAGCCCAGAAATGCAATACCTGCACCAGCGCCGCGCTGCGTTAGGCGGACATTTGCCCAAACGCTACACGGCGGCTGACACGCTACCCGTGCCGCCGCTCATGCCCGACGCTGTCAACAGCTATGCGCAATTTGCCTTAGAGGCCAACGGCAAAGAAATGTCCACCACCATGGCCTTTGTGCGCATGCTGGGTGGCCTGCTCAAAGACCAGGCTTTGGGGCCACGCATTGTGCCGATTGTGGCCGATGAGGCGCGCACCTTTGGCATGGCCAATTTGTTCAAGCAAGTGGGCATTTACAGCAGCGTGGGCCAACGCTATGCGCCCGAAGACATTGGCTCGGTCTTACCATACCGCGAGGCACTAGACGGCCAAATTTTAGAAGAAGGCATCAGCGAGGCGGGCGCTATAGCCAGTTGGACGGCCGCAGCCACCAGCTACAGCGTGCACGGCTTGGCCATGCTGCCTTTTTATATTTACTACAGCATGTTTGGCTTTCAGCGTGTGGGCGATGCCATCTGGGCCGCCGCCGACCAACGCGCGCGTGGCTTCTTGCTGGGCGCTACATCAGGGCGCACCACACTGGGCGGCGAAGGCTTGCAGCACCAAGACGGCAGCAGCCACTTAGTAGCAGCCACCATCCCCAATTGCAAAGCCTACGACCCCGCCTTTGCAGGTGAACTGGCGGTGATACTAGACCAAGGCATGCGCGACATGTTGGTAGACCAGCTTGATGTTTTTTACTACATCACCCTCATGAACGAGAACTACGCACAGCCCAGTTTGCCGCCAGAGGCCCACCAAGGGGTGATCCGTGGATGCTATAAATACAGCAGCACACTACGACCATATGACGGTGACATTGCACCTAAAAACCTTAAAAATGTGACGCTACTAGGCTCCGGCGCGATTTTGACCGAGGTTATCAAAGCGTCCGCGCAATTAGAGGCTCTGGGCTACACGGTGGACGTGGTGAGCGTGACCAGTTGGAGCGAATTGGCGCGTGATGGGGCGGTGTGTGAAGCTTCTAGCACTGCTGCCAGTCCAGTTGCCGCTGCCACTTCCGTTACTGCCGCTGCCGCTCCCACTCCCGTTCGCCCTGAGCCTGTCGAAGGGTTCACCACGCCTTGGCTACAACAAGTCCTCAGCCAAACCACAGGCCCCATCGTAGCCGCCACCGACTACGTGCGCGCCCTGCCCGAGAGCATACGCGCCTACCTGCCCGCAGGCCGAAGCTACGCCACTCTGGGCACGGACGGATTTGGCCGCAGCGACACGCGGGCGGCGCTTCGGGCGTATTTCAAGGTCGATGCGGCGGCAATTGTGCAGCGGGTGCTTAAGTTGGCGTAGATACGCAGGCAGTCGCAAGCGTTCTGGCTTTACCCATGCCATGCGCTACCATCATGCCCATGACACTACACCTCACCATCATCACAGGCGCATCGCGCGGCATGGGCTTGGCGCTTGCCCAGCAGTTGTTAGCTTCTGGCAGCAGCCTGCTGTGCATCTCGCGCCAAACCAATTCTGCGCTTGAAGCGCAGGCCAAAGCGCAAGGCGCAGCGCTCACCCAGTGGACGGCCGATCTGAGCGACGCTGCCAGCACCGCGCAGCGTTTGGCGGCTTGGCTAGCTGGCAGGAGCGCAGATTTTGCCAGCGCCACCTTGGTGAACAACGCCGGCATGATTCCCGCCATTGCCCCGCTGTCTGACGTGCCAGCCGCCGACATCAGCGCCGCCTTGCGCGTAGGCGCAGAAGCCCCCATGCTGCTGACCAGCGCTTTCCTGCAAGCCACGGCAGACTGGACAGTGCCCAAAAAAGTGCTCAACATATCGTCGGGCTTAGGCCGGCGCGCCATGGCCAGCCAAGCAGGCTACTGCGCTGCCAAAGCCGCCATGGACCATTTCACCCGCTGCGTAGCGCTAGAAGAAGCCCTTAAACCCCATGGTGCAAAAGTCTGCTCCCTAGCCCCCGGCGTGATCGACACCGACATGCAAATCCAACTGCGCGGCGCACCTGAAGCCGCCTTTCCTGACAAGGCCGCCTTCGTAGGCATGAAAACCAGCGGCGCACTCACCAGTCCGCAGGACGCGGCCGCCCGCTTGGTTGCCTATCTAGCGCTGCCGCATTTTGGGAGAGATGCGGTGGCGGATGTGCGGGAGATGGGGTGATTCAACCCGTAATATAAGTCTGCAACTGCGAAATCGTCTGCTCATGGTCGGCGATGATGTCGTCCATGATGTCGCGGATCGAGATCAGGCCCAGCACTTTGTCACCGTCTAGCACGGGCAGGTGGCGGATTTTTCTCTGGCTCATCAGGGTCATGCACACGCGGGTGCCGGTGCTGGGGGTGACACTCACCACGTTGCGGGTCATGATGTCGGCAATGGTGGTTTCTTTGGAGTTTTTGCCCTGCAGTGCCACTTTGCGGGTGTAGTCGCGCTCAGAAAATATGCCGACCAGCTTGCCATGCTCTATGACCAGCATAGCACCCACGCCGTAATCAGCCAGCAATTTGAGGCCGTCAAACACCGTTACCTGTGGCGCTACCTGAAACAGGTTGGAATCGCGTTTTTTGAGCAGTTCGGTGATGGGTTTCATACTGTTCTCCTAGGCAAAAGTGGTTAGAATATGCCAGTATAAGCACAATAGATGCCAAGATCAAAACGACGGTCGATTTAGCGTGCCAAAGGCGCTGAAGCCTTAAGATAGTGGCATGCAACTCCCCTCTCGGTATTGGGCGGACCTGACCAGCCGCCATTTTTCGCAACTAGCCGCCAGCCCAGCAATAGACCAGGCCGTGGCTGTGCTGCCCGTGGCGGCTATTGAGCAGCATGGGCCGCATTTGCCAGTGAGTGTGGATACCACTTTGGTCAATGGCGTAGTCGAAGCTTCGCTGGCGCATTTGCCTGCCGATTTGCCGGTGCTGTTTTTGCCCACGCAGCAGGTGGGCAAAAGCAATGAGCACATCCGCTTTCCGGGCACGCTCACCCTGAACGCGCAAACCACCATTGCCGTGTGGATGGAGCTGGGCGCTTGCGTGGCGCGGGCAGGATTCAAAAAGCTTGTTTTACTCAACAGCCACGGTGGCCAAGTGAGCGTAATGGACATTGTGGCGCGCGATTTGCGCACCGCCCACGATGTGATGGTGTACAGCACCAATTGGTACAGCCTGCCGCTAGGCGATAGCGTTTTAGGCATGTTTCCCCCCGAAGAGCACCGCTTTGGCATCCATGCGGGGGACATAGAAACCTCCATGATGCTGGCGCTGCGCCCGCAATACGTCGACATGGCCCAAGCCCGCGACTTTAAAAGCAGCTCGCAAGACCGCGCGGCCAAATACCCGATCTTGGGCAATGGCAGCAGCGCCAAGCTGGGCTGGCAGATGCAAGACTACAACCCCATGGGTGCAGCAGGCAATGCATCTGCTGCCACGGCGGCCAAGGGGCAGGCGCTGCTGGACGCGGCAGGGCTGCAACTGGCACTGCTATTGCAAGAGATCAGCAGTTTGCCACTGTCAACCCTCAACCCTTCGCCGCATATACCACCTTGACGGCTTGGCAGGCAGCGCTATGCGAGCGCAGTGCTGCAGGTTGTATTTAAAAAAGCTCCCTATTATTTGCTATATTTTCAATAGCTATATATGGCGTATTGGTAGTGACATCTGGTAAATTGTCTATCAACTCTTTAGAAAAAAGTTTGCCCACTCTGACGCCCAACAATCGAAAACGGCGCTTCAAGTCCACGCGCTTTAAGCACAGCCCAGCGTTGTGCCGAATCAGTTTGGCATCGGCTGTGGGTGTGTCTAGTGTGATGTCGCGGGTGACTATTTTGAAGTCGCCGTAGCGCAGTTTTACCCCAATGGTTTTGCCCACATAGCCTTTGCGCTGCAAATCGGCGGCCACGCTGTCGCACAGCTGGGTGAAGATGGCTGACAGCGAGGCTTTGTCGTGCACGGCATGTAAGTCGGTGTCAAAAGTCGTTTCACGGCTCATGCTTACGGGTTCGCTGGAGGTCGATATGGGGCGGTCATCGCGCCCCCACGCTGCATCGTGTAGCCAAGCGCCATAGCTTTTGCCAAAATTTGCCATCAACCATATTTTGTCTTTTGCGGCCAGTTCGCCAATGGTGTGGATGCCAAAAGCGGCCAGCTTTTCCTCGGCTTTAGGGCCAATGCCATTGATTTTGCGCACCTTCAGCGGCCAAATACTAGGCTGAATGTCTTGCGCATACACCACCGAGATACCGTTGGGTTTGTTGAACTCACTGGCCATTTTGGCAATGAGCTTGTTGGGTGCTACGCCCACCGAGCAAGTCAGGCCCGTGGCATCAAAAATTGCTTTTTGAATCAGCCGCGCCAGTGTGCGTCCACCCTCGCGCTGCCCGCCGGGCACATCGGTAAAGTCAATGTACACCTCGTCCACGCCACGGTTTTCCATGAGCGGCGCTATGTCTGCAATGATGTTTTTGAACTGGTGAGAATACTTGCGGTATTCGTCAAAATCCACCGGCAGCAAAATCGCCTGAGGGCACAGTTTGGCCGCTTTCATCATGCCCATGGCCGATCCCACGCCAAATTGGCGTGCCGCATAGGTGGCGGTGGTGATCACGCCGCGCCCAGTGTAGGTGGCGATGGTGGGAAAGGCCTCCACGGGAATCAGAGCAATCGGCGTTTGGGCATATTTTTCACGCAGGGCATGGTCTAGCCTGCTGCGCCCACCGCCAATCACCACAGGCAAACCTTTGAGTTGCGGATACCGCAGCAGCTCCACCGATGCATAAAAAGCATCCATGTCGAGGTGGGCAATGCGGCGAATCGGTGGGGCGGGCAGCATGTGTCAATGTGTAAGCGATAACTGGGATAATAGCGCGTGGACACAACAGAACTCGTTATTTGGTCAGCCATGCTGGGCGCATTGCTGCTGCTTAGCTTTGCGGCGGCGGCCGATGTGCTGCGCTCTGGCAGTTTGCCCGCTTGGCGGGGCTTGGTTTTTGTGGTCTTGACTGGGGGGAGCTGCATTTTGTTGACAGGGCTTCCAGAATACGTGTTCGGTATCACCGACCCGCATCTGCTGCTGCCTGCAAAAGTAGCGCTTGGGCCGCTCAGTGGCGCTTTGTCTTTGACCTATCTGGGAATTTGGATGGGGATGGTTGCCGAAGACAAGCTGCAGCGCCAATTGAGCGTTGTGGGCGCATTTTTACTGTTTTTTGTGGCGATAGGGATGGCAGTTTGGGCTATTTGCGCAGATGCGCAACACGACCGAACGCTTCTGGCAACCAGTGCCGTGGTGAATTTGGTGTCTGCTGGCATGGCGGCCACAGTGGCTTTGCGTGGCATGGTTATGGGTGACCCCTTGGCGCGTTGGATGCTGCTGGCCTGCGGATTTCTGTGGGTTATGGTGGCAGGGTTGTATGCCAAAGTATTGCACCTGACTGCCAACCCATGGCTTTGGGTGCTCACCGCACTAGCCGCGGTGGCGTATTTTTTCGTGGTGATTGTGTTAACTTTGGTACGTAACCGCAGCCAAAAATACCTACAAAAAATCGCCCGTGGCGACCACTCCCACGACGACATCACGGGCTTGCACATGGGCTCGGTGCTGCTAAGCAAGGTAGACGATGCCATGTGGCGCAGCCTCAGGGCGGGCAAAGAAACCGCCATTGTGGCCATTTGGTTGAACAACCTTTATGCACTCAACGACCAAGCGGGGCAACACATCGAGCATGAAATCAGACTGCGCCTGACCGCCAATTTGCGCCGCGCGGTAGGCTCGCGCAATGTCATTGGGCTGATGCAGGCGCGTTGCTACTTGGTGGTAGTTTCAGCGGTGCAAGACCGACTTGTGGTGGCTAAAACAGCGAGCCGCTTGCTCAAGTGGATTTCCCAGCCGATGGATGTGGGCGAAATCGTGGGCGAACCGATAAGCTATACCCCCGATGTGGGCATTGGCGTGGTGTTTCTCACCACCAAAGCACACCGCGCCCCTTTGCCCGCCATGGATTTGGCGCAGCAACTGGCGCAGGCCGCCGCTCAGTTGCCAGAGCGCATATTGCACGAAGATTTTGCGCCAATTTCCGCAGATTCCACGGCCACTATGCCGCTTTGAATCGCTGCGCGGTTTAGTGCTTAGTAAGTGCCGGGCAGCAAAATACCCTTGTCAACGGTATTGATGTCGGTTTTGCCGCAAAAAGCCATCGTTAAATCCAGCTCTTTGTGCATGATTTGCAGCATTTTGGTGATGCCTTCTTGTCCCATGGCGCCTAAAGCATAGAGCCAAGCGCGGCCAATCATCGTGCCGCGTGCGCCCAATGCGCGGGCTTTGAGCACGTCTTGTCCGCTGCGTATGCCGCCATCCATCCACACCTCAATGTCTTTGCCTACAGCGTCCACAATCGCAGGCAGTGCACTGATAGACGAGGGCGCTCCGTCGAGCTGGCGGCCTCCGTGGTTAGAGACAATCAACGCGTCTGCGCCGCTTTCAACAGCCAAGCGCGCGTCCTCGGCATCTTGAATGCCTTTGAGCACAATTTTTCCGCCCCAGCGTTTTTTAATCCACTCTACATCCCCCCAATTGAGGCGCGGGTCGAATTGTTGGGCCGTCCAGTCGGCCAGCGATGCCATGTTGTCCACGCCCTTGACGTGTCCCACAATATTGCCAAATTCGCGCCGCTTTGTGCCAAGCATGCCCAAGCACCAGCGTGGCTTGGTCGCCATATTGAGCATGTTAGGGATGGTCAATTTCGGGGGGGCACTCAGGCCATTTTTAATGTCTTTGTGGCGCTGCCCCAAAATTTGCAAATCCAAGGTAATTTGCAGCGCAGAGCAATTGGCCGCCCTGGCCCGCTCGATCAAGCGTTCAATGAAGTCGCGGTCGCGCAGCACATAGAGCTGAAACATGAACGGATGCCCGTCTGTGGCCTGTGCCACGTCTTCTAGCGAGCATATGCTCATGGTGGACAAAGTAAACGGAATACCAAAAGCCTTAGCAGCAAGTGCCCCCAAAATTTCACCGTCTGCGTGTTGCATGCCGCTCATGCCGGTGGGCGCTATCGCCACGGGCATGGCCACTTCTTGGCCAAGCATCGTGGTCTTGGTGCTACGGCCCTCCATATTAATGGCAACCCGCTGACGCAACTTGATGCTTTGAAAATCGGCCTCATTGGCGCGGTATGTGCCCTCTGTCCAGCTGCCGGAGTCGGCGTAGTCATAAAACATGCGGGGTACGCGCTTTTGCGCCAATACGCGCAGGTCTTCAATATTGGTGATGATGGACACAATAGTCTCCTGTTAGATGTATCTGCATCGTATCTTGCGCGACAGCCCACACAGATGAAACCGCCAACTGCGGTGCTGAAATTTTTTCTAACTGGCCTAAAAGTGCTTGATCATGGCTCAATCCTGCACTTTTGAACGGGAGGCCTTGAGATCAGAGCGCGCCCCCTTGCCTTCTAAACGGCGCTGTTTAGAGCCATAAGTGGGTTTGGTGGCCCTGCGTAGCTTGGGGGCAACTGCAACGCTTTGCACCAATGCATGAAGCCGTGCAAGCGCATCTGCGCGATTTGCCTCTTGGGTGCGGTAGCTTTGCGCCTTGAGCACCAGCACGCCCTCTTGGGTAATGCGGGAGTCCGGCATGGCCAAAAGCCGCTGCTTTACATCGGGCGGTAAAGAGCTAGCGCCGATATCAAAGCGCAAATGCACAGCGCTAGAGACTTTGTTGACGTTTTGTCCGCCCGCACCCTGGGCACGAATGGCCGTGATGTCGACTTCGTTTGGGTTAATTTCCAGTGGCGCAATGTCGCTGGATTTTTCAGTTGAAATGGGAGCCAATGCCATGGATAATCACTATTTTCTAACTTAGGAGCGTAGCATGGCCAAAGGTCAACAAAAATCCAACAAAGAAGTCAAAAAAACCAAAAAAGACACGTCACCGCCCAAAGTGATGACCGGAGAGCCCGTGCGCGCCACCATCACCACCACGGTGATTCCTCGCGGTAAAGACAAAGACAAATACAAGTAAATACATAGACCATCAAGGCCAAAGGCATGCTGTTATCCCAGTCTTGCGGTGTGCCGAGCAATCTGCGCCTGCACTTGGGCGGGCGCAGTGCCTCCCAGTGTGTTGCGTGCATTGAGCGAGCCGCGAAGGCTAAGGCATTCGTAAACATCTTTTTCAATGCTGGGGTTAAAGCCTTGTAATACCGCCAGCGGTAGCTCGGACAAATCGACTTGGTGCGATTGTGCGGCCTTGACTGCGTGCGCAACCGTCTCATGCGCATCTCGAAATGGCAGCCCTTTTTTGACCAAGTAATCGGCTAAATCGGTGGCGGTGGCATAGCCTTTACGCGCGGCTTGCTCCATCGCATGCGGGTTGACAGTGATGCCGCCTTCTTTTTTACCCGTAGCTGGGTTCAGCTGACCGCCCACCATTTCGCTGAAAATCCGTAGCGTGTCTTTGAGGGTGTCGACGGTGTCAAATAGCGGTTCTTTGTCTTCTTGGTTGTCTTTGTTGTAGGCCAATGGCTGGCCTTTCATGAGGGTGATTAAACCCATCAGATGTCCCACCACGCGTCCAGTTTTTCCGCGTGCTAGCTCTGGAACATCAGGGTTCTTTTTTTGCGGCATGATAGAGCTTCCCGTGGTGAAACGGTCGGCGATTTGGATAAACCCAAAATTCTGGCTCATCCAAATGATCAACTCCTCGGACAGGCGGCTGATATGCACCATAGCCAAAGTAGCTGCTGCAGTGAATTCAATGGCAAAGTCACGGTCACTGACGGCATCCAGCGAGTTTTGGCAAATTTGTGCATGGCCTAAGGCATCGACCATGCCGAGGCTTTTTGCTACCCGTTCGCGGTCTAGCGGATAGCTGGTGCCTGCAAGTGCTGCGCTTCCAAGTGGCAAATAGTTGACGCGGCCACGTACCTCTGCCATGCGCTGCGCGTCACGGGCAAACATTTCAACATAGGCCAGCATATGGTGGCCAAAACTGACAGGTTGCGCAACTTGCAGGTGGGTGAATCCCGGCAAAATAATGTCGATGTTTTGACTGGCTACATCGAGCAGGGCCCGCTGTAATTGAACCAGTAAAGTAATAATCGTGTCAATTTCGCCGCGCAGCCACAGGCGCACATCGGTGGCGACTTGGTCGTTGCGCGAGCGGCCGGTGTGCAAGCGTTTGCCTGCATCGCCCACCAAAGCTGTCAAACGCGCCTCTATGTTTAGATGCACGTCCTCTAGGTCTAGTTTCCACTCAAAGCTGCCGTTGTTGATTTGGCTTCGGATCTCTGCCATGCCTTGCACGATGCTGGCGTAATCTTGCGCACTGATAATCCCTTGGGCGCACAGCATTTCAGCATGCGCCAAAGAGCCCGTGATGTCTGCATCCCATAGTCGCTTGTCAAAAAACACGCTAGAGGTGTAGCGCTTGACCAAATCGCTCATGGGCTCGCTGAATAAAGCAGACCAAGCCTGGGCTTTTTTGTCAAATTGGTTGCTGTCTGAGGCAGTGGGGTTGGGGCTTGTAACAGTGGTCATAGTAGAGCAATAATGCAGGGTAACAGCGCAATTTAGCACCATAACCTCGCCAATGAAAGATTCCCAAATTCTATCGGCCTTCCAGGAGTCCACCGCAATGCCGCTTTTTGCGCATGCGCCACGGCAGGAAGTGCTCATTTTTGATGCCTGTAATGTGGGGGTAGTCGTGCGTGCGGTCTTGGGTGTAGAGGCGGTCGCAGCATCTGGAGTGTTGTTTTTTGCCCATGGTTGGCTCGATTGGGTGACTAAATTGGGGGTGGTTACAGCAGCTGCTTTGCCCGGTGTGCTGTTGTGGTTGGTGTTGGCTTGTGCTTTGAAGCGACCGTTACAGCGCTTGCCCCGTTTGCTGCAAATGTGGGCCGGATCTTTGCTTGGAGCTTGTGCGGGGCTCTATGGCTGTGCCATGCTGTCTATTGTGGGTGTTCTGGAGAGCCCGCCTTGGGTTGCTAGCGCTGTTGCTGGCGCACTGTTTTCAGCTTGTTTGGTGGCAGTTTTGGTGTGGCGCGCAACTGCACGTGCGCCAGCGGGTACAGCAGCGCGGCTGACTGAATTGCAATCTAGAATTCGGCCACATTTCTTGTTCAATACGCTCAATACGGCCATTGCATTGGTGCGGCAAGAGCCTGCAAAAGCCGAAGCGGTGCTGGAGGATTTGAGTGAATTGTTCCGGTCAGCTCTCGTGGATCGAGGAGAGCGTGTACCACTGTCGCAAGAAATCGACTTGGCGAAAGCCTATTTGGCCATCGAGCAGGTGCGTTTTGGTGACCGTCTTCGGGTGACTTGGAAGCTAGATGCACACACCGCTGGTGCTGTGCTGCCACCTTTGTTGTTGCAGCCGCTGGTAGAAAATGCCGTCAAACATGGAGTGGAGCCAAGCGCCAGTGGGGCAGAGTTGCAAATTAGCACCCAAAGGCGCGGGGCGACTGTGGTTGTAAAAGTTACCAATACCGTTCCCGCAGGGCAGGGCAAAAAAGGGCACGGAGTGGCCCTGCGCAATGTGCGAGACCGTTTGGCATTGCTGCACGATATGCAGTCAGACTTTAGAGCCATTTACAAAGACGGGCTTTACCAAGTGCGGATGGAGATTCCTGCATGATGCAAGTGGTGGTGGTCGACGACGAAGCCTTGGCGCGATCGCGTTTGCGCACACTATTGGCTGATTGCACCAGCCCAGCCGCCAGTGTATTAGCCGAGTTGGGCGATGCAATTACTGCCATGAATTTTTTGAGCTCATCGGCAGGACAGGCCTGCGATTTGGTGCTTCTTGATATCCATATGCCTGGCGCAAATGGGATGCAGTTGGCGCGTGAATTGCGTATGCTGGCCCACTGCCCAGCCATAGTGTTTGTAACGGCACACGCTGAGCATGCATTAGCGGCATTTGACCTTGAGGCGGTGGATTATTTGACCAAGCCGGTTCGTCTGGAGCGCTTGCAAGCAGCGCTACAAAAAGTAGAGCGAAGTCTGTCTATTTCACAACGACAAGTCGTCGAAAAACCTCAAGAAGTCATCATTATTCACGACCGAGGCCGAACCCAGAGGGTGTTGCTGGCGGACATTCTTTACTTCAGGGCAGAACTTAAATACGTCACAGTGGTGACTGTCGGCAAAGACTATATTTTGGATGGCAGCTTGAGTGAACTAGAGCTGCGATATGAGGAGCAGTTTTTGCGAATTCACCGCAATACATTGGTCGCAAAATCAGTGATGCGCTCTGTTGAAAAGCAGCAAGACAGTGAAGAGGGGGAGGGCTGGGCGGTTCGCTTGGAGGGCACACCAGAGCTGCTGGCAGTGTCACGCCGACAGGTTTCGGCAGTTCGCACCGCCATTGCGCTGCTGTAAATGCCAACCCAAAGACTAAGGGGCTAACCTATCGCGTTGCCAATCTCCATTTGGCAACAAGGCGTAGCGCAGCCTGTCGTGCAATCGGCTACGCCTGCCTTGCCAAAATTGCCATTCTGTGGGAATGAGTCTATAACCGCCCCAGTGTTCTGGCCGAGCAGGATTGTCACCATACAAGGCTTGTATCCGTGCGGTTTCTGCTTCTAAAACAAGCCGATCAGCAATGACTTCGCTTTGCGGGCTCGCCCACGCACCAATGCGGCTGCTAAGAGGGCGGCTATGAAAATAAGCATCCGACTCGGCTGCGCTGACCTTTTCAACACGTCCCTCTAGGCGCACGGTTCGCTCTAACTCTACCCAGTGAAATTGCAACGCAGCAAAAGGATTTCCCGCCAAGTCCACTCCTTTTCGGGAGTTGTAATTGGTATACCAAACGATCCCGCGTGGATCAAGCCCTTTGATCAGCACAATGCGGGTGGAGGGCCGAAGATCGCTGCCCACAGTGGCCAATGTCATGGCGTTTGACTCGGGAATTTTGGCATCTAAGGCCGCTTGAAACCAATCTTTGAACTGTGCGTAAGGATCTTCCTTGGCAGTAGTTTCAAGGAGTTCTGACAACTCGTAACTTTTGCGCAGTCCTGCGACCGAATCGGAATTAACCATGTGTATTTGTGTAAGTTTGGGGGTTCAAAGTCAATGCTAGGCAATGTGTAACAGTTATCGTATTTAAATCTATAGCAAATTAGGTGGATTTAGGGATTGCACGCTTGATTTGCAACACCAAAACACCATAATACCCTCGAATACACATCTTTGTATGCACTCAAGTTTTCTGGAGACAACATGACCAGTATCACCCTCAATGGTAAGGCCGTCACAACGAACGCGCCTACCGACAAGCCTTTGTTATGGGTTTTGCGTGAGGACTACAACCTCACGGGCACTAAATTTGGCTGCGGTATCGCCCAGTGCGGTGCGTGCACGGTGCATGTGAACGGCGCGGCGACACGCGCATGCGTGTTGCCGCTGTCGGCTGTTGCTGGCGCACAAGTGACCACGGTTGAAGGCTTGAGCCAAACTAAAGAAGGACAGGCATTGCAAGCGGCGTGGATTGCTGAGCAAGCCCCACAATGTGGATACTGCCAGTCTGGTCAAATCATGGCAGCGGCTGGCGTGATCAAAGAAGCGCGAGGACCACTGTCTCGCGAGCAAGTATTAGAACGCATGACAGGAAATGTCTGCCGCTGCGGCACATACAACCAAATTGCAGCAGCAGTTGTGCGCGCACAAAAAGCTTTGGCTTAAAGGAGATACACCATGAAAAATATGACTATTTCTCGCCGCGCGTTTGTCGTTGGCTCTGGCAGTGCGGTAGTGGGTATCAGTTTTGGCGCAATCACGGCGCAGCAAGCCTTGGCGCAAGCCACATCATTTTCTCCGGTCGCATGGGTCACTATTGCTGCTGACAATACAGCGACTATTTATTCTGCTGGCTCAGAAATGGGTCAAGGCACTATGACAGCATTGCCAGCGGTGTTTGCTGAAGACATGGAGCTCAATTGGAGCACGGTCAAGGTCTTGCAAGCGCCGCCAGATGCCAAGCGCTTTGGAAACCCAAAATTTGGTGGTGGCATGCTTACTGGCGCATCGCGCACGGTGCAGGGCTACTATTTGCCACTGCGCCTTGCAGGTTTGCAAGCCAAGCTGGTAATGGTGGACGCTGCAGCCAAGCTATGGGGCGTTCCCGCTGCGCAAATCACGGCGCAAAATAGCATTTTGATTCACAGCGCGTCCAATCGTAGCATGACTTATGGTGATGTAGCCAAGCTCGCACAAATGCCAGCAGAGATGCCAAAAGTTGACAAAAGCATGCTCAAGCCAATGGCGCAGTTCAAGTTGATCGGTAAAAATGTGCCACGTGTTGATCTGGTGGCTAAAACAAACGGAACGGCGGCTTACGGCATTGACACCCGCATGCCGGGCTTGCACTACGCAGCAGTTATGGCCGCACCCGTGCAGGGCGAAAAACCAGAAAAAATTGACGACACTGCTGCTAAAGCTGTCGCTGGTGTAAAAGCGATTGTGCCACTGCCATGGGGCGTAGCCGTGGTTGCAGATTCATTTTTCACTGCACGCAAAGCGCGAGAGCTCCTCAAAATTACTTGGAGCACTACGGCCAAAGCCCGTAGCTACGACTCTGACGTGGCACTCAAAGAATACTCAGTGCGTGCTGAAAATATGGCTGATGCAGGTGTGACCTTTCACAGCCATGGTGACGCTGCAAAAGAGTTGGCGGCAGGCGCCAAACTCTTTAAGGCTACCTACACCAGCGAGCATGTATCGCATTTCACCATGGAGCCGATGAACTGCACAGCCAAAGTTGACGGTGACAAAATCGAGTTGTGGGTGCCTTCGCAGACGGTGGGTTTTGTGGTTGGAGGTGTGGCCGCGGTGGGTGGTTTTAAGCCAGAAAATATCAAAGTGAACATTACCCTGCTTGGCGGCGGTTATGGCCGACGCGTCGAAGCAGAATATGCCGTCGAGGCTGCTTTGATCGCCAAGGCTGTCCCTGGCGTTCCCGTTCAGATGATATGGACGCGTGAAGACGACATGCAACGCTCCAAACCGCGCCCTTTAACGGCTCAGCATCTGGTGGCCAGCGTGAATGCACAGGGCAAGCTTACGGGCTTTCAGCACCGTGTTACATCCGAAGGTGTTTATGCACGCATATTGCCGGGCCCGTTTAAAGCCAGCGGCAACAAAGACTCACCCGTGATGGAGGGTTCGGAGGGTGTGTACGACATTTCTGGCCACCTGGTGCAGCAGTGTTTAGAAGACCGTGGCGTAGCATGCAGTTTTTGGCGCGGCGTGGGCCCCGGTTATTTGAAATTTGCTATCGAGACCATGATTGATGAGGTTGCAGTGTCAACCAACCAAGACCCATTAAAAATGCGCATGGATTTAACGCATAAGTCCCCGCGTTCGCAGGCAGTTTTGCGCGAAGTGGCGCAAATGGCAGATTGGACGCGTGCACGCAGCAGCGGACGTGCACTGGGATTGGCATTCTCTGACACTTGGAATTCATATATTGCTATGGTGGTTGAAGTGTCACTCAACCAAGGCCGTCCGATTGTGCACAACGTGTGGGCTGCAGTCGACTGCGGCCATGCGTTGACACCACTGAATATCCAAACGCAGATTGAGGGCAGCGCAATTTTTGGTCTATCGGCGGCATTGGGGGAGCGGCTGACTTACAAAGGCGGGGAAGCGCAACAAAAAAATCTTGGCGCATACGCACTTTTGCGTGCTATCGACACCCCCGTTTTCAATGTCAAGGTGATGCCTACCGACAATGAACCGGGTGGTATTGGTGAAGTGGGGTTGCCACCTTTGGCACCGGCTGTAGCCAATGCGATTGCAAAGCTCACAGGCAAGCGTCTGCGCACGCTGCCATTCCCACAAACAATTTAATGGGTGGGGTAAATTTCCGATTATGGAAAGCCTAGATCTACGGGTGTTGCAAGACGCGCTGCTTTGGAAAAAAGCAGGCCATTGCGTGACGCTGGTGACTGTCGTGGAGACATGGGGCAGCGCACCACGGCCTCCAGGAGCGCTGCTGGCAGTACGCGATGATGGTGTGGTCAGTGGTTCAGTGTCAGGCGGATGTGTAGAAGACGACTTGATTGCACGGATCAAAGGCGGTGAACGGGCAGACAGGCCATCGATGATTGCCTATGGCGTGACCAAGGCAGAGGCGGCACGTTTTGGCATTCCGTGTGGCGGTAGTTTGCGTTTGGTGCAAGAGCCCTTGGTGGATACCGCTTGGGTAGAAGAGTTGCTCAAACGCACCGCTGCGCATGAGTTGGTATCGCGCACATTTACACTGGCCACAGGTGCTGTACGCCTGCAAACCGCCCAGAGGGGTGATGCGTTTAGTTTTAATGGCTCAGTTTTGCAAACCATGTTTGGCCCCAAATGGCGCTTGCTGCTGATTGGCGCGGGACAACTGAGCCAAGCTGTAGCCAGTATGGCTGCTATGCTGGATTTTGAAGTCTTAGTGTGCGATCCGCGTGAGGAATATGCTGCAACTTGGGATATGCAAGGTGTAACCCGTGTATTGGGAATGCCAGATGACGTTGTGCGCGATCTGCATGCAGACGCACACACCGCCATTGTGGCACTCACGCATGATCCTAAACTAGACGACATGGCGCTCTTGGAGGCACTTCGGTCGGAAGCTTTTTATGTTGGCGCACTGGGTTCGCAACGCAATACCGACACACGCAAAGCGCGCTTGAAAGAGCATTTTGGCTTGACGGATGTGGAGCTGGCGCGCTTGCATGGCCCGGTTGGGCTGCGTATTGGTGCAAAAACACCTGCTGAAATTGCGGTTGCAGTGGTTGCACAGATAGTTCAGGTAAAAAATACAGCTGCAGTGTCTTACAGCATCGCTCCTCATCGCTTGCAAGCCAGTGCCATTGTCTGAACAACTCAAGCCCACGGTACTGGTTTTGGCTTCGGGTCGTGGCGAGCGGTTCAGGGCCAGTGGTGGCCAAACCCACAAGTTGCAAGCCTTGCTCAATGGACGCAGTGTGTTGGATTGGACGCTGGCCGCAGTGCGCAGCAGTGGCTTGCCATACCACGTGGAAGATGCTGCTCACCCAGGAATGGGTGACTCCATCGCGGCAGCAGTCAAAGCCAACGCCAGCGCCCATGGTTGGTTGGTGCTTCCCGCAGATTTACCGCTTATTCAAACGCATACTATTTTGGCTGTGGCGAATGCATTAGACGGTTCGAATATTGTGCAGCCTTGTTACCACGGCGCTAAAGGGCATCCGGTTGGGTTTTCGGCGGTATTCTATAAGGCACTCTGCGACTTAAAGGAAAATACGGGTGGTGTCACCGTCATAAGGTCATATGGTGCTATAAAAATAGAAGTAAATGACATGGGATGTATCACAGACATCGACACACTAGATGACCTCAAGAAAGCGCAGCATCTGCTTGCGAGCTTTGTTGCATAGCCCACATACTGGCATATCGGCCATCTAGCAGTAACAAAGCTTGGTGCGTTCCGCGTTCGATGATGCGGCCAGCGTCCATGACTAAAATTTCATGTGCATCCACCACAGTCGACAAACGGTGGGCAATCACGAGCGTGGTTTTGTTGTGGGCTACGCCCTGTAGCTCCGCCTGAATTGCGCGTTCGTTGGCGCTGTCAAGCGCCGAGGTGGCTTCATCAAAAATCAAAATAGGCGGCTTTTTAAGCAAGGTTCGGGCGATTGCCACACGCTGCTTCTCACCTCCAGACAGCTTCAGGCCTCGTTCGCCCACCATGGCTTGGTAGCCTTTTGGAGTTGAGGCAATGAAGTCGTGGATACGTGCCGCGCGGGCTGCGTCTTCTATCTGGGCTTGGCTAGAGTCGGGTTGTCCGTAGGCAATGTTGTAGCCAATGGTGTCATTAAATAACACGGTATCCTGTGGCACGATGCCAATAGACTTACGGACACTGGCCTGGGTAACAGCGCGAATATCTTGGTTTGCAATGCGGATAACACCCGACTGCACATCGTAAAAACGGTACAGTAATCTGGCTAAGGTCGATTTGCCCGAGCCTGATGGGCCAACCACGGCCACAGTCTTTCCGGACGGAATTTCAAAACTGACACCAAATAGTATTTGCCTTGCTGCATTGTCTTTCGTGCCGGGTCGGTCATAACTAAAGTCAACGTTTTCAAATGACACACTGGGCGATGCATTGAGTTCAATAGCACCCGATGAGGGTTTGTCGGCGATTTCCCGCTCCTTCTCCATTAAGGTGAACATTTTGTCAAGATCAGTCAAGCTTTGCTTGATCTCGCGGTAAATCACCCCTAAAAAATTAAGCGGAATGTACAACTGAATCATGAACGCATTGATCATGACCAAGTCGCCCAAGCTCATGCGGCCGTCGACTACCCCTTGTGTGGCACGCCAAAGCATTCCCACCAGCCCCAGTGCGATGATCAACTGTTGACCTGTGTTGAGCATAGAAAGAGTGGTTTGGCTCTTCAGGCGTGCTTGTCGTAACTTCTCAAGGCTTTGGTCATAACGTTTGGCTTCAAATCCCTCGTTGTTGAAGTATTTGACGGTTTCGTAGTTCAGCAAAGAGTCAATCGCTTTGCTATGGGCTGCTGAGTCAAACTCGTTAGCCTCTTTGCGAAACTTGGTGCGCCACTCGGTCACCATGACCGTAAAACTAATGTAGAACACCAGCGCCGCGATGGTAATACCCGCAAACCACACGTCAAACTTCACCGCCAAAATTGTCAGTACCAAGGCCACTTCAATCAGGGTGGGCACAATGGAAAAGAGTGAAAAAGAAATCAAAGATTCAATACCGCGCACACCGCGCTCAATGTCACGTGTCATGCCACCTGTTTGTCGCTCTAAATGGAATCGCAGACTTAAAGCGTGCAAGTGTTCAAAAGTTTCCAGTGCCACGGTACGCGCTGCGCCTTGGGTGGCTTTTGCAAACACCAGTTCGCGTAGCTCGGTAAAAAGTGAAGTAGACAGGCGCAATACGCCATACCCAAGTAGCAATGCCATAGGCACCACCAACACCGCCTGGGGGTTGCCAGGCTTGATAGCGAGTGCATCTACCAGCTCTTTGAGCAGAAGTGGCACGCTCACATTGGCGAGTTTTGCCCCCACCATGAAGCCCAACGCGGCTATAACCCGCCATTTGTAATGCCACAAATAGGGGAATAGGCGTCTAAGCGTTGCCCAGTCGCTGCGGGCAACAGGCGGTGAGCTGTCATTGGATGGGGCTGTGTGGGACGAGGAGTGCGTGCGCATGGGACAATCAGAGTTCTTGAAATTTAACCTTCGATTGTGCCTATGTCTGAAACCCCAATCTCCAATAGTGCGAATACCGTGGAATTACCCAAGGACAAAGAGCTGGTGCTCAAGGTCATACCTATGCCGGGGGACTGCAATGCCAATGGCGATATTTTTGGTGGCTGGGTCATGGCCCAAGTGGATTTGGCGGGATCAGTAGTGCCTGCGCGCTATGTCAATGGGCGCATGGCAACCGTGGCTGTCAACGAATTTATTTTCAAGCAACCAGTACGTGTAGGGGATATCTTGAGCTTTTTCTCAGAAATCACCCGCATTGGTAACACCTCAATCACCGTGAGCGTGGAGGTTTTTGCAGAGCGCTTTCGTTCGCAGGGGAAATACGTCAAGGTTACACAGGCATCACTGACTTATGTTGCGATCGACGATGACGGTAAACCTCGGGTGATCCCAAAATAGGCTTATTTGAATGCGTCCCACAATAACTTGCTGCCTGTGAGAAACATGCCTGTGTAGATAAAGCGGTAAAACAGTGTGGGCTCGATGCGCCGCGCAACATAAACCCCGATCCACACACCCAAAGGTACGAACGGCATCAAAACCATCGAGGTGGCAAAATTACGCATATCCAGCAAACCCAGCCAAGCATAGGGAATCCATTTGCTCAGGTTAATTGCAAAAAAGAAAAATGCCAAGGTGGCGGTATAAACCACAGGTTTAATCTTCAAGGGCAGTATGTAGGCATTGAGCGGCGGTCCTCCCGCATGCGCAATGAAGCTGGTAAAACCCGAGGTAACGGTTAGTACAGCACCCAACCAGCGCGGCGGTAATGGTGAATCTGCTTTAGGTGGAAAGAGCAAGCGTTGCGCTAAAAAAAGCAGGGTGAATCCGCCGACAATCCCAGCGACAACCTGTGTGTCCAAGGCTTTAAAAAGCAAAGCCCCAATCGCAGTGCCCAGCAGACCAAGTGGCAGCAAAAAGGCAAGCAGTTTTTTGTCAAAATCCTTACGAAATGCGGTAATGCCAAAAAGATCAATGGCCAGCAAAATCGGCATAAAAATAGCCGCCGCTTGCGGCACGGTGATGGTCAAGGCCATCAGTGGCACTGCAAGCGAACCAAAACCAGCACCGAAGCCGGATTTGCTGATGCCCATGAGCACGACAGCAGGGATGGCACTGGCATAAAAATGCCAGTCTGTAATCAACGGAAAAGGCATGCCTACACGCGTTCTAATACCAAGGCAATCCCTTGTCCTACACCGATGCACATGGTGCACAAAGCATAGCGCCCCTGCGTTTTGTGCAGTTGGTTGATGGCTGTCGTGGCCAAGCGCGCACCTGATGCGCCCAGCGGATGGCCTAGCGCTATCGCGCCGCCATTGGGGTTCACACGCGGGTCGTCGTCTTGCAGGCCTAGCATGCGCAATACAGCTAATCCTTGTGCGGCAAATGCTTCGTTGAGCTCAATCACATCCATTTGCTGGATGGTTAAACCAGTAAGCGCCAACACTTTTTGGGTGGCAGGCGCTGGCCCAATGCCCATGATGCGGGGCGGCACACCAGCGGCGGCCATGCCCACCACGCGGGCACGCGGCGTGAGGCCATGCTGCTTGGCCGACGCTTCGCTTGCCAGCAAAATAGCGCATGCGCCATCGTTCACACCACTGGCATTGCCCGCTGTAACCGTACCGCCCTCGCGCACAATGGGCTTTAACTTAGCCAGCGCCTCTAAGCTGGTTGCGCGCGGGTGCTCGTCTTGACTGACCACGATGGCGTCGCCCTTTTTCTGTGGAATGTGCACGGGGGTGATTTCTGCGTCAAAGAAGCCTGATTTTTGCGCTGCAACAGCTTTGAGTTGTGAAGCCAGCGCCATATTGTCTTGCGACGCGCGGCTAATTTGGTAATCGGTGGCCACGTTTTCAGCGGTTTCTGGCATGGAGTCCACACCGTATTTTTCTTTCATCAGTTTGTTGATAAAGCGCCAGCCAATGGTGGTGTCAAATATTTGTGCGTCGCGGCTAAAAGCGCTGGTGGCTTTGCCCATCACAAAGGGAGCGCGGCTCATGCTTTCTACGCCGCCTGCAATCATCAAGCTGGCCTCGCCCGCTTTGATGGCGCGTGCGGCTGTGCCCAAAGCGTCCAAACCCGAGCCGCACAGGCGGTTAATGGTGGCACCGGGCAACTCCATGGGCAAACCGGCCAGCAATGTGGCCATATGGGCCACGTTGCGGTTGTCTTCGCCCGCTTGGTTCACACAGCCCATAATCACATCGGTGACAGCTTGCCAATCCACCGAGGGGTTCCGTGCCATCAGCGCTTTGAGCGGCACGGTGGCCAGGTCGTCAGCACGCACGCTAGACAGCGCACCGCCATAGCGGCCAAAAGGGGTACGTACAGCGTCGCAAATGTAAGCTTGTGGGGTCATAGTATTAAAAAATGTTAGTGCACAATAAGCCTATGTTAATGCAACCCAGCCAAGCCGATGTGCGGCGATTTTTTTGTTCAGTGTATGAAAAATACGTGCAAGGCACGCATCTAGAGCCCTTAGAGGTAATTGCCAGTCAGTGGATGCAGGAACACACTGAATACGCAGCTGATTTTGCCGATGTGGAGCTGGCGCTGCAAACGGTGTATGGCGTAGATGGTGCGCAAACCAACCCGTTCTTGCATTTGTCCATGCACCTGTCCATCACCGAGCAATGCAGCATAGACCAGCCCAGCGGCATCCGCCAAGCCGTAGAGCTGCTGACCGCTCGAAGAGGCGATTTGCATGACGCGCACCACGAGGTGATGGAAGAGCTGGGCGTGATGGTGTGGGAGAGCCAGCGCAATGCCCAGCCACCCAATGGCCAAGCCTATGTAGAGCGTGTGCAGCAGCGGGCTACTCGGGATTAAGGGATTTTTAATTGAACGATTCGACGGCCATTTCTGTCTGCTGCTACTGTCGGGCGTTGTGTGTCGTCGTAGATGTAGGGGATTTAATAGTGATTTGATACTCGCTTATCAGATCCCTCCGATAACTGCCCTTCGTGCACCTCGAACTTGAATCCGCCTGATTAAAGAGCATTCATCAACTCTTGATATGCGTCATTTTGCTCATCTGAGTATCCAAGTAAAGTGCCCTCCATTCTTTCAAATCCATTGTTCCATCCACAAATACTTGCTGTTTTAGTCATCAAGATGAATGCATCAATACGCCAGCTTTCACTCGGCACAGCATAAAGAATCCACTGTATGGATTTATCAGGATTCTGTTCGTTTTTTAAAATGAACTCTCTTTTTATAAATCGACCATTGATAACATAGGGCTCGAATTTATCTGTAGGTATTAATTCACTGTCATTCGTTGACGGATAAAAATCATAAAAAACTGCCAATGGTTTTTCACCTGCAAGCATCATTAGTAGTTCGCGATTTGTGTGGATTTTGTACGGCAAGTCATCCAAAACGCCTTGTGCACGCAAATAAGCTGTGCTGGCTATTTCAGGGATATTTTTCAATTTAAAAATAATTTTAATTTTCCTCATATCAGACTCCTCTAATTCGTAACTAACACCAAGAAAGTCTGTATTGCCTATATCGAGCAAATCTAGTAATTTAGATGCCTCTGCTTCGCTGAACTTTACCTCGCCAGTAATACAACCAGTTGCAGAGTCAATGATTTCCAAAATGAGTGCGTTGGTAGTCACATATACCTTATGTGCAGGTTGGTGAGGCAAGAGTCCAGCAGCCGCTACAGCAAGGTGTAAAGCGCGGCACTTGCTCCGTTGAGCTGAGTTTTCGGCAATATTGGGAATTGACTCAATTTTGGCACCGCATCCAACTTACATCGTTACTAAAATATGTAGCAGAAAGTCCAATCTCTGGAACAAGTAAAGTTAGAGGTAGATCTGCCCCTATTGTTATGCCAGTTACTTTTGAGTTCAGAGCGTTTAATACTTCTTTGCAAGTGCCGCTCGATAGGCAGTTATTTTTTCCTAGAATAATATTTTTCTTGTTGTCGTCATCAATCCAATTTATTGCTACATCTTGCTTATTATGAGCAGAAGATAAAAGATAAAATTTTGAGCTTAGGGGTTTGCTTGTTGTAAGCTGCGGCAACACCCCATAACTCCAAATAAGCCCCCCGTTTGTGTACTGAACAGCAGATATAAAACTCGATTGATCGACTTTAATTCTGCACGTGTCAAAAACAAACTCGTCAGGCAGAATACCAGCGAGGCGTTGCATGTAAGCAATCTTGCGCGCTGAGTCCCCCTTGTTAGAAAATAACACTAACCCCTCAACAACTAGGAATACTCCTACTGATACAGCAATCACCCAATACGCACTTTTGGTGACTGATTTGACATCAAAATTCATTAGTGCTTCCGTGGGTGTAGGTTGGGGATTAGTGGGCCAGGTGGTGCTACAACGGGACCAGTAACTGATGTGCCAGGTATCTTAGTGGCGCTCTCTGCAACGTTACCAGCGGTGCCGACTACCGACTGTGCAGCAGACTGCAATTGGCGTTGTGTATATGGTGGATCACCTCTCATTCCGTTGGCGTACCATTGGTTCATAGCATTTTGAATGTTTTGGTAATCTTGTCCTGCCGAGCCGGCATTTTGCAAATTTTTAGCTCCATCAAGTAAATCGTTGATAGAGTCATATATTTTCTTACCTGCATAACAAGCACCTGCTGCGGCAGCTGCTGGTACGCACCAAGGACACAATCCGCTTGAATCATTAAAACTTAACGGATTCCCACCCACATACCCTCGCCGATTCACCCCTCCACCCAGCCCAATCGGATCCATCTGGGTATACGCCCCTACATTCGGGGCATAGCTGCGGTTGAAGTTCTGGTTCAGATTAGATTCAATGTCGAAATACTGCCCAGCAAACCTAGGGTTGTAGGCTAATGCTGGGTTGGTAGCTTGAAGGCGTGCATTCGTCGTCGGGTCTTGCGTATAGGCATTATTCGGATTCGCTGTGGCTTTGAGGATGCCAGTCGGTTTGTTATCCCCAAACGCGCTGTACGGCCACTGCCAAACCGTCTTGTTGGTGTCGTCTGTGATCTGTCTTGGGGTTGAGAGGGGGTCAGTGTGGACGGCAAACAGACGGTTGCTGCGGAAGATGCCGATTGGAATTGCCGCTCCCGAGTCCGTTGGCAAATAAATATATTCCGTTCGCCCAGCTCCACTAGCCGCCCCATTGCCATATTCCCCCAACATGGCGTAGTCGGGTAGTTGGCCGTCTGCATACAGATAAGTCTGGCCTAGCGTGGCATTGGCTTGACCCGCTGCAAAGAGCCAACCGAAGCTCTTTTTGAGCCAGTCTACGAAAGGTGTGCCTAACGTTGCCTCGTTAGGCGCAGTTTGGTCGATCTGCGGTTCACTCTTAAAGACGCGCTGGCCTAGTGCATTGTGCAAATAGGTGATTTTGCTGGATTCTGCGCCAAATCCTACGCTAGTTTGCACATGCCGGTTATTCGCGTCGTAGTTGAATTGGCGCAGGCCATCACTGGTTAAATTGCCCACTGCGTCTAGGGCGTAATTCACTTGGGTGTTGACGGTGGATAGCGTTCGCGTGCCTCTGGTGGTCGTGGTGATTTGGCTGAAACCTAGCAGTTTGTTACTTGCTCCCTCAACATTCAGATCTTGGGCAATAGTTTGGGCTCTGTCGGCTTGGTCAAAGTCACCGTCTAAATCACTGTCTGCAATCTTTTTGTTGATGGAGGTCAGGCGGTTGCTATTGGCGTCGTAGCTGTAGGCGGTGCTTGAATTGCCGTTTGTTCCGTTTGCCCCAACTGCGCCAGAATTAGCCAGAACGCGATTGAAACTAGTCACGCGGCTTCTGGCATCGTAGCCAATGCTCCAGCTAATCGGGGTTTGGTAATAGCTGGTGTTGCTGGTCACTGTATTGGTTACAGTGCCCGAAGCAGTCGAGCTAAATGTGCTGGTAGTTACCAAGCTAGCCCACAGATTCTGCGAGATCCCCGTAATGCGGCTAGCCGTATCAAACTGGTAGCTGGCCAGCTCGTTGGCCGTCATGCGGCCTGCGCTGTCGTAGGCGCAGGTGGCGTTTACACAGGAGGTGGCGCTGGGGGATCTGCCTGTGCCTGCCACTGGTGAATTGCCGCAATGCGTCCAGTTCCACACCGTGGGCTGCTGTAGCGCGTTGTAGGCTATGCCGCTTACAAAGGGCACGGTCGGTTTGTTGCGTCCGGGCGCTTGGGTGTCGACTGCGGTGATTTGGCTTAGGCCGTAGCTGCTGCTGGAGGGTTCGCCGTTGGCATCAAAGGCTAATTTATGAAAAATATGGCTGATCTCATCGTATGGTCGTTTATTGCTGTGAAAATAGGAATTACTGCCAGAGCGACAAATAAAGTTTGAGTCGCAGCGCCCTTGAAAACCGTGGATTAATGACTTTTTAAGAAAAAATGGACAGATGTCATTGTCATATGGTCGTAGTGCGCTACGTAGTTTGTAGCGTTTGGTTGGTGATTTTCTCAAAGTTGATATCCTATTATTTACGATTCAACGACCATAAAACTGCTGCGAAAATTGAAAACAAGCCAAAACCAAGCGAAAGTCGAGGTAGGCGTTGGCATGTCAACAACTCAATTGGGTGCGTCTGCATCAAAAGCGTATTACAAGCGGTTGGAGTGCTCCATGCAATCCAAATAAGCCCCAACGCAAAAATAATCAAAATCCTTATAATTTTGAACTTCGCAAGTGCGTGTTGAAAAACTAATGCAACGCAAACGAAACTGTAAAGAATAGCAGTCACCCCCAATACAACTCCATAAATAATAGGGAAAGGACTTTCTGGCTCCAAAAGAAACAATGAGGCAAATGCCAAACGCATCCCTTCTTTCAAGAGTACAAAAAACGCGGCAAGTAGCGCTAACCGTGAAAAAGTTACCATTGCATACTCACCTCTTGCCGGACAGGGGGTTCCAAGGCCCTGCACCGTTCGGAGTTCCCCAATGTTGAATCGCGCACATGGACTTACAAGATGCATTTGCATTTGTTTTGCCATCATCGCAATCCACTGGACAAGATGCAACACAACTTTTGAAGTCCTTGAAGTTGGTATATAAATTCCACGCTTCATTTGCGGCCAGCACGACTGGAATCGCAAACCACCAAGCAAGCTGCCCGTATGGATCAATCCTTGATATTGCATTCCCGCCCACATACCCCCTGCGATTCATCCCCCCACCCAACCCAATAGAATCCATCTGCGTATACGCACCAACATTCGGTGCGTAGCTCCGGTTGAAGTTCTGATTCAGATTAGACTCACTGTCGAAATACTGCCCAGCAAACCTCGGGTTGTAGGCTAATGCTGGGTTGGTAGCTTGCAGGCGTGCATTCGTCGTCGGGTCTTGCGTGTAAACATTGTTGGGGTTGTTCTGGTTTACCGTGGCTTTGAGGATGCCAGTCGGTTTGTTATCCCCAAACGCTGAGTAAGGCCACTGCCAAACCGTCTTGTTGGTGTCGTCCGTAATCTGCCTTGGCGTTGAGAGGTGGTCAGTGTGGACGGCGAACAGGCGATTGCTGCGGAAGATGCCGATTGGAATTGCCGCTCCCGAGTCCGTTGGCAAATAAATATATTCCGTTCGCCCAGCTCCACTAGCCGCCCCATTGCCATATTCCCCCAACATGGCGTAGTCTGGCAGTTGTCCGTCTGCATACAGGTAGGTTTGGCCTAGCGTGGCATTGGCTTGGCCTGCGGCAAATAACCAACCAAAATTCTTTTTAAGCCACTCTATGAAAGGCGTGCCCAGCGTGGTCTCGTCTGGGGCGGTTTGGTTTACCTGTGGTTCGGATTTAAAGACTCTTTGGCCTAGGGCATTGTGCAGATAGGTGATTTTGCTCGATTCACTACTGCTCCCAATGCTGGTTTGCATGTGGCGGTTGTTTGCGTCGTAGCTAAAGATGCGTAGGCCGTCGCTGGTTAAATTACCAGCTGCGTCCAAGGCGTAGTTCACTTGGGTGTCTACCGTGCTGAGCGTTCTGGTGCCTCTGGTCGTAGTCGTGCTTTGGTTGAAACCCAGCAGTTTGTTGCTGCCTGGGTCTACTGAC
>JANOYR010000147.1:0-21866 GCA_031428975.1 Polaromonas sp.
CCAGATCACCACATGTGACTCGGTGCCGCGCTTGTTCTCCCACCATGAAAAACCCGCAGCATCAACATTCTGAATACACCAAGCCACCCAGCGAACACGGGCGCAGCGCTCAAGGTCGGGAATGCGGTCATCTTCATTGCGGTTACTCTGGCTTGGGGCTTCTGAAATCAGATGCCAGAAACCATAACCTTTGTGTCTGGTGGTTGGGTTGAAGCGCACCTTTACCGGGTCACCCCAAAGCAGCAAGTTAGCGTGCGCGACCGACGCCAAGTATTCGGCATACATAGCATCCTCATAAGTGGCCCAATCTGCATAGACATTCATGCGCATGAGCGCCGGGGGCATGCTCATGCTTGCGGTCGCCATACAAAAAGGTTGAACTTCTCAGCCTTAAGCAGGGAACTCTGCTCCAGTCGCAAACCGGAACGATGGCGCAAATAGCTCACCAGCGCCAACTTGGCCGGACTCTCCTGCAAACCACGGTGAACATAGCCAACCGCGCCAATCAACAAATCCGCCAGCTGCAGCAACAACACGTCATGTGAATGCACCAATTCAATTTTTTCGATCACGCTGCGGTCAAAATCATAGTTGGCATTGCACAGCACATCGTGCAACTTGGCCACCTTAGCCTGCCCCTGCGTGTCTTTGATGTCCAGAAAAATGCGGTAATGCTGGGCCGGATCAATCAGGCTATTGAGCAGCAAATACCACATCTTGTAATAAAAATCGTCGTGATTCTGCGCAAAGCGGCCGTGGTCTAGCGCTTGCTTCTCAGGCACTACCAGCCCTCGGAAGTGCAACAGGGGTTCATCAAAAAACAGGTCCAGCAAAGCCCGATAGAAGTCTAATTGACCCGGCGACACCTTCACCCATTTGATTTCAAACTGCGGCGGCAGCCCATATTGCTTTTTCAACGCCTTGATCTTGCGTGCCAGCATGGCCCGGTGCGAAGCTGGGCACCATACCGCGCCCAACACCATGGCCTGCATTTGGTCGTTTTCAAGGTGGCATGACTCGTCACAATAGACGTGGATGCGTTCGCTCATGCGGTAGTCTCCTCAAGTGCTCCTTGCGCCACTGGCAAACGCAACTGCCCAGAAATCAAGCGCGGCAGCAGGGTGTCGCGGAGAGTGGCTAGGGTTTGGGTGGTTTTGTGATTCGCGGTGATGCTTTTCTGTAGTGGTTCAACGACTTCTGCAAAGGCTGCAGCTACGCACGCGCTTGGTAAAGTAAGCTGATAACGACCAAGCACGTCATTTTGAATGCGCTGCCTTCCACTTGTTCCAGACATACTTTGAATAGCGAACTCTCTAAATGCAGAATGACGGCATAACAAATAGCCCAAATACTCAGGAAATGGTGCCTTTGGACGCAGAACGAGAAATTCCGTTGAACCCCAGCCAATCTGCTTATCTTCAAGAAAATCAACGAAAGCAGACTTTCCGTTCTCCAAACAAGGCGTGATGCGAGCTAACAAAGTGTCGCCGTTTTGAAATTTTGCACCTGAACCCATTTCACGTTGAATAGGATTTTCAACGCTATGACCGCTTGTTGCCAAGCTTGCCATATCTAAATATGGCGAAAGTGCGCCCTTCTTCAGTGTTCGTTTGGGGTTGATCTCGAACGCATCGCCTAACACCCCAACCCGCCATCCCTTCGGCACCTCCCCCAGCTCCGACTCCTCAAAACTGTCAGGAAACAGCGCGGCGGTGGCGGCGTCCATGCCTTGGGGGGCGTCGCCCTGCTGCTTAGCGCGTACGGGGTCGAAGTCCACAAACCACGACTTGAACAGGGCTTGGGCGATGGCTTCTAGGGTGGTGTTGGTTTCGCGTAGGAGGGAGATGCGGTCGTCTAGGGCTGCCAACTGTTCTACGATCAACTTCATCTCGTCTAACTTACTCGGATACGGAATTGGAAGTTGACGAATCTCAGTGAGTGAAATGTATTGCTGCGTTGAACCTTTTTTACGCTGTTCAATTGCTTGTTGCCCCATAGATGAGCGAAGAAAATAGTAAAGCCATTTGGCTCGAATTTCATCGCCACACTTTAGCAAACCAACATTTTTTATAGCAAAGTCCGGTTGAGACATTTCGACAAGACATACTTCGCCAACTGTACCAATCATGGTCAATAGCAAGTCCCACTGATCTACTTTGCTTCTTTTATTGATAGCATCGAAATCGTCAATTGAAATTCGATAGGCTGAATCAAGAAATAATCGCCCGTCTTTAACGTTTTTGGAAGTTGCCAATAAGCGACCAGTTTCACTTACTTGAGGACTCTCATGGGTTCCATCAGCTACGCGATTGCAGTACTGATCGCATGATTCAGTCAGAAAGTCTGAACATACATCAAAACTCATACGCCCCCCCCCCGACAGTTTCATCCGGCCTATCCCACATCTCCCGATACGCATTGATGTGCCCAGCCGTAGCCACCGGGTCGATGGTGAAGTAATAGCGGCACAGGCGCTTGAAAGCCAGCAGCATGTCCGGGTCGCAGCAAAAGCCTAGCATGTGATCCAGTTGATGGTCGATACGGGCGGCGCTGCGCTCGCCACTTTGAATGATGGCATCCACTTCCGCATTTGCGAGTTGGATGGCTTGGCGGAACAGTGCCGTTAGCTGTAGGCTCACGCTTTGGAAAGGCTCGGTTATGCCGTTTTCCCGTCGAATTATCTGTTGAATGGTTGCCGTTTTACCTTCTGTAGGCTCGAGCCGCACAAATGTGACGTACTCGTTTTGCACATCCAAAGCCAGCGTTTTGCCTGCTTGCAGCGCCGCCAAGTGTTCAGCAGTAAGCGTGAAACATTCACCGCCCCAGCGTTTGCCAAAAGGCTGTTCGGCTTCGTCTACGCTGAAAAGGTGGTCAACGATGACGACCCCAGCGTTGTATACATGATTATCAGAACGCATACCCATCCTCCCCAATTTGGTGCAAATCCCACACCGCGCTTCTCAAGTATGGGGTAAGTCCCGCTTGGCGTATAGATTCAAAGCGCTCAAGCTGGGCGGTCAGCTGGGGGAAAACCGCCTTAATGCCACTGGGTAAAAAGGGTGTGCATTGTTCGTAATGTGCATCGTCGTACCAATCTGCGCGCCCCGTCACATGCGTCAAGTGCTTGTGTATCGCATTTCGCAAGGCGATTTCGCAGTTTTGCAAAGCGGGATAGAGGCTTTCGCACAATGCCATATTTAGCATATAGCGCGACAGCGTCACCTTGGACTCAGCGGCTTCCCCGTTTAGCGGGACGGCGTATACCCGCAGTCGCTCAGCGGAAATGTGGGCTTCAATTTGCCGAAAAAAGGGGAAATGCATGCGGGCTGTCATTTATTGTAAAATCAGGGTGTAAGCCTCGGAACTCCCTCTCCCGCTCTTTGCGGCGGTGACTGTAGCCGAGGTTTCTTTTTTGTGGCGCAAGATGTGTACGTCAAAACCCATACCCCATCCCCCCCAACTTCGCCCGAATCAAGCCATCCAGCTCTGCGCCTTTGGCCATTTGCTCGCCTAGCTGTTCAGTGAGTTTTTGCATTTTGTCGGCAAAGCCTTCATCGTCGTCTTCCGCCGCCTCTGCGCCCACGTAGCGGCCGGGGGTGAGGACGTGGCCGTGTTGGGCTATTTCTGCTAGGGTGACTGTGCGGCAAAAACCGGCAATGTCGCGGTACTCTGGTCGTTTATTGCTATCATTTTTGATATTTTCGTCGCCCCGCCATGCCGCCACGGTGTGGGCAATGTGGGCGATCACTTCGTCGGTAAACTCGCATTGCACACGGCTGATCATGCTGCCCAGTTTGCGGGCGTCGATGAACAGGACTTCGCCTTTACGCTGCGTTTTGTTTTTGACCAAAAACCACAGGCAGGCGGGGATTTGGGTGTTAAAAAAGAGCTGGCCGGGCAAAGCGACCATTACCTCTACTTTGTCGGCGTTGACCATGGCTTGGCGAATCTCGCCTTCGGAGTTTTGGCTGGACGACATGGAGCCGTTGGCCAAGACTATGCCAGCGCGGCCGCTGGGCTTGAGGTGGTGTAGCATGTGCTGTAGCCAGGCGTAGTTGGCGTTGCCGGTGGGCGGCGTGCCATAGACCCAGCGCGGGTCGCCTTCTAGGCTGCCGTGCCACCAGTCGCTGATATTGAAGGGCGGGTTGGCCAACACGAAGTCGGCACGCAGGTCTTTGTGTTGGTTTTGCACAAAGGTGTCGTTGGGCTCTTTGCCTAGGTTGAAGTCGATGCCGCGAATGGCCAAATTCATGGCCGCCAGCCGCCAGGTGGTGGGGTTGGCCTCTTGGCCATAAATCGACACGTCGTTGATTTTGCCGCCATGTGCTTCAATGAACTTTTCACTTTGCACAAACATGCCGCCCGAGCCGCAGCAGGGGTCATAGACCCGCCCGTGGTGGGGCGCGAGCACGGCCACCAGTGTTTTGACAATGCTAGCTGGGGTGTAAAACTGCCCGCCGCGCTTGCCTTCGGCGCTGGCGAACTGGCCTAAAAAGTATTCGTAGACCTGCCCGAGCAGGTCGCGGGCGTGGTTTTTGGCGCGATCTGCGCCAGCATTGGCCGTGTCAGCCGACTCGCCAAAGCCGATTTTGGAGACTAAATCGACCAATTCGCCCAATTTGCCGTCGGGCAATTGCACGCGGGCGTAGCGTTTGTCCAAAATGCCTTTGAGCTTGGGGTTTTCGGTTTCAATGAGCGCCAAAGCGTCGTCAATGCGTTTGCCAATGTCGGCCTGCTTGGCTTGGGCACGCAAAACCTCCCAGCGGGCGGCTTCGGGCACCCAAAAGACGTTGGCTTCTTTGTAATAGTCGCGTTCTTCGAGTTGCTCTGCCACCAAGTCTGCATCTGCGTTGTCTAAATAGAACGGGTCGTTGGCGTCGGCAAACTTGACCAGCAGTTCGGCGCGGTGGCTTTGGAAGGTGTCGGAGATGTATTTGACAAAGATGAGGCCAAGCACGATGTGCTTGTATTCAGCGGCATCCATGTTGGCGCGCAGCTTGTCGGCGGTGGCCCACAGCGTTTTTTTGATGTCTTCGATCATGCGGTCTTGAAGGTGGCTTGGGATGGGTTTAGTCGGTGTGGCCGATGGTAGCAGGCGCTTGGCTGCATGCTTGCAAAAAATAGGCGCAAAAAAAAAGCCCAGAGATGAACTCTGGGCTTTTAGACGTTTATTGAATTTACTCAATAATTTGGCGGAGTGGACGGGACTCGAACCCGCGACCCCCGGCGTGACAGGCCGGTATTCTAACCAACTGAACTACCACTCCTGGTAGACAACTGTTCGCTCTTGCGAGCCAAGTTGTTGTCAACTTGTGCCTTGGGGTGAAGTGCTTTGCAGCAAACCACCTTGTTTGGCGACCCTACGGGGATTCGAACCCCGGTACTTACCGTGAAAGGGTAATGTCCTAGGCCTCTAGACGATAGGGTCAAAACCTTGGAACAGAAACTCTAGCTGGCAACAAATAAATATTTATATACCAAATAAAACTTCTTACTTCTCTTCTCGATACTCAAACAGTGGTGGAGGTAAGCAGAATCGAACTGCTGACCTCTTGCATGCCATGCAAGCGCTCTACCAACTGAGCTATACCCCCGTGTATTGGGCACACTTTGCTGCATGTCACTGCTGCGCTGTGTTTGAATACCTGCGAAGTATCGAGCCTCAAATTATAACCTTATTTTTAGACTTTTGCTAATCTTGCCAACACTTCGTTGCGATCTAAAAGCTCTAAGACGGCATCCAAAGCAGGAGTTTGGGCTTTTCCCATCAGCAAAACGCGTGCAGGCATGGCCAGCTGGGGCATTTTGAGTCCCGTGGCGGCCAGTACCTCTTTGATAGCCAATGCAATGCTGGCTTTGTCCCAAGCGCAATCAGCCAGCTTGACGGCTAGCGCCGCCACGGCGGGTTTGGTGGCTTCGGTGATGTGCAGGGCATAGTCGGCTTGGCTGCGCAGGGGCTCGGCATAAAAGGCGGCAGCCCAGTCGGCCATGGCCACGGTGGTTTCACAGCGGTCTTTGACCAAACCACAAATGCGTGGCAGGCGCGCGTCGCTGGCGATGCCGCGTTGGCCCAGCTGGGGCAACACGATGGCGGCCAGCGCTTGGTCGTCTAGCGCTTTGATGTGCTGCGCGTTGACCCAATTGAGTTTGGCTGCATCCCACTGCGCGGGGCTTTTGGCCAAATGTTTGCCGTCAAACCATTCAACGAGTTTTTCGGGGGTAAACACCTCGTCGTCACCATGGCTCCAGCCTAAGCGCGAGAGGTTATTGGCCATAGCGCTGGGCAGGTAGCCTGCGTCGCGGTATTGCGTGACGCTGACTGCGCCGTGGCGTTTGCTGAGCTTTTCTTTGTCAGGCCCCAAGATCATGGGCACATGGCCATACTGAGGCACTACTGCGCCAAGGGCCGCCAAAATATTGATTTGTCGCGGGGTATTGTTGACATGGTCGTCGCCGCGAATGACGTGGCTGATGCGCATGTCCCAGTCGTCCACCACCACACAGAAATTGTAGGTGGGCACGCCAATCGCCTGTGGGTTTTGTGCAGCCTCATCGGCAGTGGGCGCGCGGGCAATCACCAAGTCGTCGAGTTCTTTGTTGCCAATGCGGATTTCGCCCTTGACCATGTCTTGCCAGACCACTTCACCGTTTTGGGGGTTTTTAAAGCGCACGACACTTTGGCGGTCGGCAGGCACAGGCGGCAGCACTTTGCCCGCTTCGGGCCGCCACGTGCCGTCGTAGCGCGGTTTGTCGCCGCGCTCGGTTGCTGCGGCGCGCATAGCGTCAACTTCTTCTTTGGAGCTGTAGCAGCGGTAGGCGGTGCCGTCAGCCAACATTTTGGCAATGGCTTCTTGGTAGCGCGCAATGCGCTGCATTTGGTAGAAAGGGCCTTCGTCGTACTTAAGCTCTAGCCAGTCCATGGCCTCGATGATCTGGTCTACTGCGGCTTGCGTGCTGCGCTCGACATCGGTGTCTTCAACGCGCAAAATAAATTGCCCACCAAAATGCCGCGCATAGGCCCAGCAAAACAAGGCGGTGCGTGCTGTGCCAAGGTGTAAAAAACCTGTGGGGGATGGAGCGATGCGGGTGCGAATTTCTGAAGTCATATGCGGTGCAATGTGGTTTAAATCGTGTCCAAACCGCGCAGCAAATCGGTTTTTACGTCGTCAATATGCTCTAGACCCACGGCAAAGCGGATCATGCCTTGGCCAATGCCGGCGGCTTGGCGCTGTGCCTCGGCCAGCTTGCCGTGCGAGGTGCTGGCGGGGTGGGTGAGCAGGCCCTTGGTGTCGCCCAAATTGGTACACAGCGACAGCACTTGCAGGCTGTCAAGCACATGAAATGCGCGCGCGCGGGCCTGCACTGCATCAGCCGCCTTGAGGTCAAAAGACAATAACGCGCCGCCACTGGACATTTGCTGCATGGCCAACTGGTGTTGTGGGTGGCTGGGCAGGCCGGGGTAATACACCCGCGCCACGCTGGGGTGGGCTTCAAGCCACTGCGCCACTTGCAGGGCGCGTTCGCTTTGCGCCCGCATGCGAATGTCCAAGGTTTCCAGCCCTTTGAGCAACACCCACGCATTGAAGGGTGACAGCACCATGCCGGTGTTTTTCATGACTGGCAAAAAATTTTCTTTGACCAGCGCCTCGCTGGCACACAGGGCACCGGCCATCACGCGGCCTTGGCCGTCAAGGTATTTGGTGCCCGAATGCATGATGATGTCGGCCCCCATGCGGATGGGTCGCTGCAAGACTGGCGTGGCAAAGCAATTGTCCACCGCCAGCAAAGCGCCCGCGTTGTGTGCAATGTCGGCCAGCGCGGCTATGTCACACACATCGCCCAAAGGGTTGGTGGGCGTTTCGGCAAACAGCAGCTTGGTATGGGGGCGCACTGCGGCCTTCCAAGCGGCCAAGTCCGTTTGCGGCACGATGGTGGATTCCACACCAAAACGCGCAAACTCGCTGCCAATGAGCTTGATGGTGGAGCCAAACATCGACTGCGAAAACACCACATGGTCGCCCGACTTTAAAAGGCTAAACAGCATGAGCATGATAGATGCCATGCCCGATGCAGTGGCCATGCAAGCCTGCGTGCCCTCTAGCGCGGCTAGGCGCATCTCAAAGCTGCTCACTGTGGGGTTGCCGCTGCGGCCATAGGTGTAGCCCTCTTCCTCGCCTGCAAAGCGGGCGGCGGATGCGGCGGCGCTGGTCTGCACATAGCCACTGGTCAGATACAGCGCTTCAGAGTTTTCGCCATATTGGCTGCGCTCTACGGCGGTGCGCAGGGCTAAAGTGTCGATGTGCAGGCCTTCGGGCAGGGGCTTGTTTGCTATGTTCGTCATGGTAGATTTTTATAACCAATTTCTCGTTGATGCCTGATTCTTAGCACCAAAATATCATTAGCCACAGGGTCAAAGATATAAAGGGCTAAATAGCCAGATTTTCCTTGTGAAATAACTAATTCTCGTAAAGGCAGTTGGCAGGGTCTGCCAATCTCTGGGCTAGTGGTTAAAAAGTCTAGCGCTTCAAAGATATTCTGCCCCGCCTTGTACGCATATTCTGGCTGGCTTTGCAGCAAAAATTGTGTCAAACGCTCAAGGTCTTGGTCTGCCTCTTGGCTGATCGACAAGGAGGTCATGCCCGCTCTTTAGATCTTGCAGTGGCCGATTGCGGCTCAACGCGCTCAGCGTGCCATGCAATCATGGGCGGTTTTTTGGCCTTTTCGCCGCGCAATTTAGCCAAATAATAGGCCTTTGTCGCTTGACCGTTGTAGACCTTGTTGATGCGCACCGCTTCTTCATAGGCGGCCAACGCGCTGTCTTGAAAGGCGCGCATCAATGACGCTTCATTCATGGCCGTTTGCAGTGCCTCGACCATCAGCGCATGGGCCGTTTTGCCCTCGCGTTTGGCGGTCATGGCTATTTGGGCTTTGAGCTCATCTGGCAACTTAAGAGAGGTGGTGGTAGTCATGGCTTAATTCCTATGGATAACACGATAGTAACACCATTGCCACACACAGAAATTTAGCCTAAACAGTGATTTTTGAATCACACATTCGGCAACGCCAGCCGCGAGGTATCCTCCTCATTGTCTTGCGTGCCCACACGGTTTTCGTTGATGCGCTTCACATCGTCGTTGTTGATGTCGCCAGTCACATACACGCCATCAAAGCAGCTGGCATCAAAGTCTTTGATCGCGGGGTTGAGCTTGCCGATGGCTGATTTCATGCTGTCTACGTCTTGGTAGATCAGCGCGTCGCAGCCAATCATCTCCCGTATTTGCTCGACTGTGCGGCCATGTGCCACCAGCTCTTCGCTGGTGGGCATGTCAATGCCATAGACATTGGGGTAGCGCACGGGCGGGGCGGCGCTGGCCATGAAAACCCGGCGTGCACCCGCGTCGCGGGCCATTTGCACGATTTCTTTGCTGGTGGTGCCGCGCACAATCGAATCGTCCACCAAGAGCACATTGCGGCCCTTGAACTCACTGGTGATCGCATTGAGCTTTTGGTGCACCGATTTTTTGCGGACTTCTTGGCCGGGCATGATGAAAGTGCGGCCCACGTAGCGGTTTTTTACAAACCCCTCGCGGTAAGGCAAACCCAAAAGCTGGGCCAATTGCATGGCACTGGGTCGGCTGGATTCGGGAATGGGAATCACCACGTCAATTTGATCAGGTGGCACGGTGGATATCACCCGCTTGGCCAGCGTTTCACCCAAGTTCAGTCGGGCTTGGTAGACAGAAATACCGTCCATCACCGAGTCGGGCCGAGCCAAATAGACATATTCAAAGATGCAGGGATTGAGCTGCGTTTTGCCTGCACACTGCTCGGTGAATAATGTGTTGTCCAAGTCGACAAAAACCGCCTCGCCAGGCGCAATATTCCGTTCTAATACAAAGCCTGTGCCCTCCAGCGTCACGGACTCGCTGGCGAGCATGACGCTGCCGTCCGCAGATTTGCCTATGCACAGCGGCCGAATCCCAAAAGGGTCGCGAAATGCCAACAAGCCATGCCCCGCGATTAGTGCGATGACCGCATACGAGCCTTTGACCCGCGCATGCACCCCGCGCACCGCAGCAAACACATCCACCGGTGACAAAGGCAGGCCACGTGTGGTTTTTTCTAGCTCGTGTGCTAACACATTGATCAGCACTTCGGTGTCGCTGTCGGTGTTGATATGGCGGTGGTCGGCGTTGAAAAGCTGGCTTTTAAGCTCAGGCACATTGGTTAAATTGCCGTTGTGCACCAACACAATGCCAAAAGGCGCGTTGACATAAAAAGGCTGCGCCTCTTCCTCGCTAAAAGCATTTCCCGCTGTGGGGTAGCGCACTTGGCCTAGGCCAATGTTGCCCGGCAGCGCCCGCATGTTGCGGGTGCGAAACACATCACGCACCATGCCTTTGGCTTTGTGCATATAAAACTTGGTGCCCAGCTGGGTGACGATGCCTGCCGCGTCTTGGCCACGGTGTTGCAGCAAAAGCAGCGCGTCGTATATCAACTGGTTCACGGGTGACTGCGAAGCCACGCCTACTATTCCACACATAAAATTCCCAACATTAACTGACCATTTTCTGTAACTCAACAGGCAAGATGGGCAACAAGCCCCGCAAAAGTGCCGTCAACACCCCCGCTCCCACTGATTCTTGCCACATGGCATTGCTTTTGAGCGGTGTCATGCCCACCACCACGGTGACAGCCAACAATATAACGACCCCGCGCAGCAAGCCAAATGCCGCTCCAAGCGTGCGGTCTACAGGCCGCAAACCTACCGATTCGATGAGTTTTTTGACCAACCACGCAACCAAACCGGCGGCAAATGCAGTCGATATAAATACCAAGGCAAAACCGCAGGCGTAGCGCAGCGACGCACTAAGCCCCTGCAATGGTAGTTGGGCACTGGCCACACCTGCATACACTTGGGCAGCAATGAATGCAGCCACCCAGCCGGCCACTGAAAGCACCTCGTACACCAAACCGCGCCACGCCCCCAAGAGCAACGAGAGCGCCAGTGCCGTAGCCAAAATCCAGTCGAGTGTGTTCACGGCAAAGAAAATACTGGACAAATAGACAGACTAAGAAGCCCGCTCATAGCGTCAAAATTGCAGCGGGCAAATCCAAGGCTTTAATTTTAGTGGCGACTTTTTCAGCCTCTGCCCGCGATGCCAGCGGACCGACCCGTACCCGCGTGCGTTCGCCGTCTTTGGTTTTGGCCACATGGGTATAGGTGGTCAAGCCAGCACGTTCAACTTTAAGCCGCACCTCGCGTGCCTTGGCTGCGTCGGCAAACGCGCCTACTTGAACGATAAACCGCTCTTTGGCACCTGTGGCCTTGGCAGGCGTATCAGCTGCAGGCTTTGCGGCAGGTTTTCCGTCCAAAAGCGCTCTGGCGCGTGCCCCATCGTCGGGTTTTGTAGGCGTTGGGGCAGGGGCAGGCGTTGGCGCAGCAACGGCCTTAGGTGCAACGGCTGGTGGCGGTGCCGTGGCAGGCTTTGTTTCTGCTGATTTTACTTCTGATTTGATAGCAGGAGGTGACGATTTGGCGGTGACATTGCCACTTTTTTCTTCAGATTGGCTGCTTACGATTTCTTCTTTGCCGCTCAAACTGGCAGCTGCAGCCACAGCAGCAGCAGGTTTGGCTATGGGGGCCGCAGCCACTGGCAATGACACTTGGGCTGCACTGGCCGATGCGGCGACTTCAGGGTTTGCCAATGGCGCAGCGGGAACAGGCAATGGCTTGGATTTGGCTTTGTCAGGGATCGAAATATCAATGTCAATAGCCACCGGACGCGGTTGGGTTTCAAAAAGCCAAGGAAATCCAATTAATCCGACCAGCACCAAGGCCGCAGAGCCAATCAGCCGCTGCTTGGCGCGTCTGCGCATCGACTCAATCGTCTCTATCGGGCTGGGCGCAGCTTGGCGATCGGTTGTTTTTTTAGCGAAAGGAGACCATGCCATGGATGTATGCTGTTCTAAGTGGTGGTTACTGAAAATTCGCTTGAAAACTGCAGGCCACTCAAACGGCTGGCGCTGTGTGGCTTGGCTCTGCATGCAGGTGCTGGGCATCCAGCCTTGGTGTGCCATGAAGCAGCACGCCGCCAACTGTGTAGAACGACCCAAACACCACGATTCTATCGGTTGGCGCTGCGTTTGCCACCGCAGCATCCAATGCAGATTGCGGATTAGCGTGGCAAGAAGCCGTTTGGCCTGATTTAAGCAAAGGCGCGAGCCGCTCTTTCAGTGCCTGCGCAGTAGCCGCACGGGGCGTGGGCAGATCCGCCAGATACCATTTGTCAACCAATGGCGCAATTTTGGCCAGCATGGGCGGCAAATCTTTGTCCGCCATCGCACCGAACACGGCGTGGGTCACTGGATAAAAACCCATTGCATCTAAATTGGCGGTGAGCGCCGCCACCGAATGCGGATTGTGCGCCACATCGAGTACCAGCGCTGGCTGACCCGGCACGATTTGGAATCTGCCGGGCAGCTCTACAAAGGCAAAGCCGTTGCGCACCGCCTGCGCAGTCACGGGCAGGCGCTCGCGCAGGGCAGTGAGCGCTGCGAGTACGCCGCTGGCGTTGAGCAATTGGTTTGCGCCGCGCAAGGCGGGGTAAGCCAAACCGGCGTAGCGGCGGGTGCTGATGGCGGGTTGTACTGCGCCATTTTGCGCGCCATCAGCGCTTGTAATTGCGCTCCCATCGCGCCCTGCCCAGCCCCACTGCTGCTTGTCGCCGCTGAAATTAAAGTCTACGCCCATGCGCCAAAGGTCGGCACCAATGGCTTTGGCATGGGCTATCACACTCTTTGGCGCCATGGGGTCGCCCACAATGGCGGGTTTGCCAGCGCGCATGATGCCGGCTTTTTCAAAACCAATGCTTTCGCGGTCCGGTCCTAGGTATTCCACATGGTCAATGTCGATACTGGTGATGATGGCGCAGTCGGTGTCAATGACATTGACGGCATCCAGCCTACCGCCCAGCCCCACTTCTAATATCGCTACATCTAGGCCACTTTGAGACATGATGTCCAACATGGCCAGTGTGGTGTATTCAAAATAGCTCAGCGACAGCTCGGGCGCAAGCAAACGCGCAGCCTCCACCCGCTCAAAAGCCGCCACCAGTACGCCCGCGTCCACCGGCTCGCCCATTAAACGGCAGCGCTCCTCAAAATGCACCAAATGCGGCGAGCTGTAAACCCCGGTTTTATACCCTGCCTGCGTGTAAATCGCATCCAGCATGGCACATGTGGAACCCTTGCCATTCGTGCCAGCCACCGTGATGACGGGGCAGTCAAACGCCAACTCCATGCGCCGCGCCACCTCGCGCACGCGGGTGAGCCCCATATCGATGTTTTTGGGGTGCAGTTGCTCTATTTTCTCTAACCATTGACTCAAATTCATAGGGTATATTGTCTCTGATTCAGGCGTCAACAGCATTTTTGCGGCCAATGTCGGGGTGATCGGCGATAATCACCCCATGATTACTGTTTATGGCATCCCCAACTGCGACACCGTGAAAGAAGCCTTGGCATGGCTAGAAGCACACAAAGTCAAATACCAATTCCACGACTTTAAAAAAGAGGGAATCGAGGCTAAAACCATGGACGCATGGATAGCCGCCGTGGGCTGGGAGGCGCTGATGAACAAAAAAGGCGCAACCTGGCGCCGCCTAGATACCTCCATGCAGCTGGGCATACGGGATGCCAACAGCGCCCGCGGCCTGATGCTGGCCCACACCAGCGTCATCAAACGCCCTGTGGTGCAGTGGAGCATGGGCACTAAGGCCAAACCCGAAAAATCCAGCAAAGAAAACACCACCGTAGGTTTTGACGAGGCGGTTTGGGCTGCGCGGATCGCTTAAAACTGGGTATTTACAGAAAATTTAACCAATGTCCCCGTCATATGGTCATAGTTAGCTACTAAATATATAGCAATTTAAAAAACCGACCCAAGGTCGGTTTTTTTTCGAGCACTTACGCTTATTGTTTGGTGGCGGTTGCAGTCGTGGCCAGTGCTGTAGGGTAGCCTGCTGAATTGATAGTGCCTGTGCCTTCAGTCAAGACAAAAGGTGTGCCAGCCAAGCGCATGGTGGCTTTGTTGGTGGCCCCCGCTGCGCCAGCGCTGAAATTGCCGTAGCTGTATTTCACTACTGGCAGAGCGCCAACTGTGTCAAAACCGTCCACCACAATCAAATAATCGGCTGTACTATTGTTGCTCACAGCACTCGTGCAGTTAGCACCTGCCGCATAAAACTTGTGCGATGTTTGCGACCTGACGGTATTGCTGCTACCGCTCACTGCTGTGTAGACGATACTAAAGACTGAGTTTGCGGCACTCTGGCCGCAAGTGCCACTCCAATTACCAATCAGTTGGGTGACTACTTCGGCGGCACTTGTGCCCTGCGCTGCTGGCGTGCTTGTGCTGGCTGCAGGGCTGGTGTTTTGCACAACTTCATCGCCTCCGCCGCAGCCTACTAAGGCAGTTGCAGCCAAAACACCCGCAAAAAGCGCTATACGTGTACTACATTTTTTCATACTAAGTCCTCTTTAAAAGTTACCAAAAAATCACTGAGTCAGCGATGATGGAACTGTATTGATTAGCCACTCAGTTGAACATCCCCAATGCTAGGGGTACTAAACCAGAACTGTCCCCCTAGTTCTGGGGGGGGGACACACTTAGCGCTTAGCCTTAGCCCACCAAGCCACGCCGCGATGCTTCAGCAGCTGCTTGTGCGCGGGTGTGGATGCCCAGCTTACGGTAAATGGATTTGATGTTGTCATTGACGGTGTGGTAGCCAATGTCTAGTTTGGCCGCCACTTGCTTGATCATCAGACCAGTGCCAATCAGCGCCAGCACTTCTTCCTCGCGCGGGCTTAGCTGCAAAATCGGCGCAGCTTTGGCGTGGGTCGCAGCTGCAGCACTGGTATCCAACACTACGAGCGCACCGGCTTTCACGGCGCTGCGCGCACAAGCAGGCGCAATGGCGCGAAACTGTGTGATGAGCTTTCGGGCTATAGCAGGCGACATACTGGGCTCGCCCAAGAGCACTTTTTTAAGGCCCGCGACCAGTGCGTCCAAGCCGTCGCCCTTGAGCAAATAGCCGTCGGCACCTGCCCGCAGCGCTGCAAACACCAAGTCGTCGTCGTCGTACAAGCTGGTCACCACTGCGGGGGTGTTGGGGTGTTTGAGCTTGAAATCTCCTAGCCAGTCAATGGAAAGCCCATCGGGCAGGCGCAGATCCACCAAAGCATAGTCAAAAGTCATAGCGCTCATGGCTCTGGCTGTGCGCAAATCTTGCGCCAGCGATATGGTGGCTTTGTCAAAGCTGTGGTGGATGGCTTGCGAGAGCAGCGCCAAACCGTCGGGCTGGTCTTCGACAATCAAAATACGGGTGGGGAGGGGTTCTAAAGCCATTCGGTGTATTGTTATGCAAGTGGACGCTGGCCAATACCCCCAGTTCTAGGGGCTGGGGGGCGTTTGTGCAAAAAATGCCCCTGTGTCCCCCTGTAGCCACTGGGCAACAGACCACTGCCCCTCAAACACGATGCCACCAGCGGATATACCGACCCAGCTGCATTGGCCTTGCAAATCATGCACGCGTCGTTTGATCGACGTTGTGCCAAGGCCGGGCGTCCACTGCTGCGGATTGCTGCGCTCACCATCGCTGGTGCAGGCCATGTGGAAACTCCCCTCATGGATAAAAAATCTGAACCGCACATTGGAGACACTGCCGTGCTGCAGGGCATTGCGCAACAACTCACTGCAAATACTGGCCAGCACTGTGGCCTGCCTAGCACCCACCCCCTCTTGCGCGGCAGCACCCAAATCGCATTGCCACTGAAATGCCACGCCCTGGCGATCAGCACGTTGGGCCAGCTGGTATTGCAGGTCGGCGAACAAATTATCCAGCGTGCGGGTTTGACCACTTAAGCCTCGAGTGAGCGTGCGCAGATCCTCCAACGCGTTGCGGGCATATTGGCCGTCGCTGCCGCTTTGGTTGGCCAGATGCAGCAGCTTACCGCCAATATCATCATGCAAATCAGCGGCTATGCGTTTGCGCTCTTGCGCAGCACCTTCGTGGTAAGTGCGCTCAAACTGGCTGGCGTGTTCAGCCAAGCGCGTCAAAGTTTGGGCGAAATGCAAATCATCGGTGTTAAAAAGACGCGTGCCACGGCCAGCCGCTGTCAAACACAGCATTTGGCCTGCCAAATCAGGCACCATCAGCTGTACGCCTTGCGCAGTAATACAAACATCTGCCCGAGGCTGCGCTTGGACATCCATTTTTTGCGGCTCAAAGACTTTGTCCAATATGCTGCGCCAGTGTTGTGCCGCCTCAACTGAGCCCGAACGCAAGGCAGACAACTCCAGCAAAGAAGCCACATGGTCTTCCAAATGCCGCCTAGAGCGCAACGACATTTTGGCAAGCACCCACTGGCGCAGCGGAAAATACAGCCAGCCCGAAAGCGCCAACGCCAGGGTCAAGCCCGCGCTCTGCGATGTACCCAAAACGCTCACCAGCAATACATCCAGCAAAATGACCAGTGCCCCGCCACATAGCCAAAACCAAATTCTCCACCACCAAGTCTCTAACTTGAATATCTGCCCTTTTGCCAAAAATGCAGAAGCTGCCAAAAACGGAAGCACATTGATGGCAGTGATGATTTGCCCATAATGCAGCATCACATAACCAAACACCACACCAACAAGTTTGGCGCCAATCACGGCCAAGCAAATGCCAGTGAGCAGCAAAAACCACCGCGCCGCCGCCCGCTCGGGCAAATCCATCCCGCCTTTTTTCCAATTTAGCAGCCCAATAACCAAAACAATAGACAAATACACGATCAATGGCCAATGGTAGGTCAAGGAACGTGGCTCCACTACACGCATTAAATCTAATAACCAGAACAAACCCAAACTAGCTGCAATCAGCCAAGGGGTACGCTGGCGACCCAAAGGGCGTGGAATATTCCACACAAATACAAGCCCCAAGGCCAAAATGCCCATAGCACCCGTGCGAGTCGCAAAAGAGCACAACTCCCACATCCAGGTGGCCAAGCCCCAATGGCGGTCACCATACCAAGCCCGTGAATATGCAGTCACTACATAGGAGGTGATCGTACCAAAGTAGACCCAAACGATCGGCTCGTGTCGCGCCACCAGCAAAAGTGCACAGCCCAATGAGTAGGCAAACAGCCCCGCCAACAAGGGCACCCAAAAATAACTACCCAAAGACCCCAAGCCACGCGGCTCTAGCACCCGCGTGGTGTGCGAGCCATCAGAAAACGTGAACGTGATCGATTGGCCTTGCATATTGTGTAACAACTGATCTGTGGCGTGAAACTGGCGCAACATGGCAAAACTTTGCATCGGTTCGGGTGATTCGCGCAGCACCAAGCTGGCCGTTACACCCAAATGCACCGATCCGCTGGCAATAGCAGTCACCGTCATGCCCAGCGCAACGCCCTCAATCGGCTTGATCAGCTTGACAACGGGCAAGCCAATTTGCGTTTGCTGGGCAATGGAAGGTTCCAAGATGCGCTTGATCTCAAAACCGGGGCTGGGTTGCCGACTGGCACTCCAAGTGAGCACCAGTGCCACCACCACGCCTAAAAACATCAAAACTACGCCCAAGCGATTGGCCGCATCGATTTGAATTTTTTTCAATACACCACCTGCAACATAAAACTTTACACGACTATTTGTATCCGATACCGTATATTGTGTCTTCTAATGTCGACATAATTGCGTTGTCTTAAAAACCTTCTCTTACGACTCAACAGGCAAAAGGAACACCATGCGCCATCTCAAACAAATGCCTTGGACTGGTTATCGCTCACTTGTAACTGCTGTGCTGGCGACCACTTGCATGGTCAGCGTCCACGCCCAAGACATGGGCCGCGTGCTCTCTAGCACCGCCATCATCACCCAAACCCAAGTGCCGCGCCAAACCTGCACCACTGAAACGGTGGTGCAAACTGGCGCTGTCGCGAGCAAATCAGGGGCTGGCGCGGTGATGGGCGGCGTGGCGGGCGGGGTGATTGGCAATGCAATGGGCAATGGCCAAGGCCGCGCTGCAGCCACTATGTTGGGTATTTTGGGCGGAGCTATTTTGGGCAACAAGGTCGAGGGTGACAACGTCCAAGCCACCAACACCCCCCAAACCGTGCAGCGCTGCACTACCCAAACCTTCCTAGAAAGTCGCACCACGGGCTACAACGTGGTGTATGAATATGCAGGCAAACAATACAGCGTGGTGATGCCCAATGACCCAGGCCCGAGCATTCAGCTGCAAATTGCCCCAGTAGGCACATTGCAGCCCCTGCCATCTGCAGCGAATCCAGCGCCCATTCTGTCGCCCATCAGCGCCACGGTACTTTCTGCACCCGTGGTTATGGCATCGGCACCACCGCAGGTGGTTGTGCTGCAGCAGCCCGTGGTGGTGGACGCGCCCGTCATTACCTACGCCTACCCTGCGGTGCAGCGCGGCGCAATTGTGGTCAGCAGTGGTTACCACGGGCGACCGTTGCACCGTGGGCATGGTCACGACCACAGCCCAAACGTGGTGTGGAGCACCTACAACCGAGCACCCTATTGGCGCTAAAAACATTGGTATACATTGGGAAGCAGTCTAAAACCCTCTTACAAAACGCCACCTGAGTGGCGTTTTTTACGCCCATTGCCACCACACGCCGCACAGCGTCTGGCAGCCACCACGACAGCTTGTGTTGCCTGCCCATTTACAATAGCGCTTTGGGCGGCACCCTTAGTGCCCGATACGCAGCCAAAATACTGCGACACCGTAAAATTTATGAATAAATTGCACGATGTCACCGTCATATGGTCATTTATTGCTCTTATTTTTATAGTAAATTCTTGTTTTTATGACTACTACCAGCTTCTCCAATGTCAGCCTCAACACCCAAGCCAATGTGTATTTCGACGGTAAATGCGTCAGCCACGGCTTTACCACAGCCGACGGCGTGAAAAAATCAGTGGGCGTGGTGCTGCCTAGCACCCTCACGTTCAACACTGGCGCGGCTGAAATCATGGAATGCGTGGCTGGCAGCTGCGACTACAAGCTCGCGGGCGCTGACGCTTGGCTCAAGTCAGTAGCTGGCGAGTCATTTAGCATACCCGCCAACTCCAAATTTGACATCCGAGTCACTGAGGCTTACCACTACATTTGCCATTTTGCGTAAATCCATCTGCCCACTCCATTTTTATCGCCGGTTTAGCCGTCTTCACTTCATTTCCTCACCAAAGCCATGGCAACTATCCTACAAAACCTCCCCCTTGGCCAAAAAGTAGGCATTGCCTTTTCTGGCGGGCTAGACACCAGCGCCGCCCTACACTGGATGAAAAAGAAGGGCGCATTGCCCTATGCCTACACCGCCAACCTAGGCCAGCCCGACGAAGCCGATTACGACGAAATTCCCCGCAAGGCCATGGAATATGGCGCTGAGAAAGCCCGCCTGATTGACTGCCGTAGCCAGCTCGCTACTGAAGGCATAGCAGCCTTGCAAGCAGGGGCTTTCCACATCAGCACTGCAGGCATCACCTATTTCAACACCACACCGCTGGGGCGCGCAGTTACCGGCACCATGCTGGTATCGGCCATGCAAGAGGACGATGTCAACATTTGGGGCGATGGCAGCACCTTTAAGGGCAACGACATTGAGCGTTTTTACCGTTACGGCCTGCTGACCAACCCCGCTTTGAGAATCTACAAGCCTTGGCTCGACCAAGCCTTTATTGATGAGCTGGGCGGGCGCAGCGAAATGAGCGCCTTTATGACGGCCAGCGGCTTTGGTTACAAAATGAGTGCCGAAAAGGCTTACTCCACCGACAGCAACATGCTGGGTGCGACCCACGAGGCCAAAGACCTTGAGTTATTGTCAAGCGGTATCAAAATCGTCAACCCCATCATGGGCGTGCCGTTTTGGCGCGACGACTGCGTGGTGAAAGCCGAGGAAGTGACGGTGCGCTTTGAAGAAGGCGTGCCGGTGGCGCTCAACGGCCAGCGCTTTGATTCGCTGGTTGATTTAATCTTAGAAGCCAACCGCATCGGTGGCCGCCACGGTTTGGGCATGAGTGACCAAATCGAAAACCGCATCATCGAAGCCAAGAGCCGTGGCATTTACGAAGCGCCCGGCCTGGCATTGCTTTTCATCGCCTACGAACGCTTGGTCACAGGCATCCACAATGAAGACACGATTGAGCAATACCGCATGAATGGCCTGAAATTGGGCCGTTTGCTCTACCAAGGCCGCTGGTTTGACCCGCAGGCCATCATGTTGCGCGAAAGCGCCCAGCGCTGGATAGCACGCGCCATCACAGGTGAGGTGACGCTAGAGTTGCGCCGTGGCAACGACTACTCGATTCTCAATACCGAATCTGACCACCTGACCTACAAGCCAGAGCGTTTGAGCATGGAAAAAGTAGAAGATGCCCCTTTTTCGCCAGCCGACCGCATTGGCCAACTCACCATGCGCAATCTGGACATTGTGGACACCCGCGACAAGCTGGGCATTTATACCAAAGCAGGCCTGCTTTCTCGCAATGCGGATGGCTCGCCTCCTCTGCTGGGACAATAAGGATCATTTCCAAGCCTTTTAGTTCTGCCATTCAGCTGCAACTTGACTAGGAGAACACCCTAGACCTATTGGTGCACACGAAGGCTACACTGAATCGGCCTTGCTATGGTGCAAGGCGCGATCCAATTGGAGACTTTTATGAAAAAACTACTTGCCGGCCTGGCTATGGCGACCAGTCTGCTTGCCAACGCCCAAACAGCACCGCCCTCTTACGGCATGCCAATTTCAATAGAACAAGCCAAAAAAGCCATGGCCGCAGCCGAAGCTGAGGCAGCCAAAAACAGCTGGCCCGTGGCGATTTTTATTGTGGACTCTGGCAGCAACTTGGTGATGATGCAGCGTCTGAACAACACCCAGTTAGGCAGTATCGAAATTGCCAGAGGCAAGGCAGTGACTGCTAACAATTTGCGCCGCCCCACCAAAGCACTTGAAGATGCGGTAGCCGCTGGAGGTGTTGGACTGCGCTTGTTATCGGTACGCGATGTCAATGTGCTCGAAGGCGGTGTGCCCATCATGCATGACGGAAAAATTATCGGAGCCATTGGTGTCAGTGGTGTCACCTCGGCGCAAGACGCGCAAATTGCACGCGCCGGGGCAGAAGCCGCTACCAAGTAAGCCTGATAGAATCAGTCACCGAGCCCAAGCAATTGTGTTCGGTTTTTTTTCGCCTGTATGTAAAGAAAATTCGCTTTGGCCAAAGACAAAAGCGAATCTGCAAGCCAGAAAAAACTGAACCAAACCAAGCGCTCAAAACCTTTCTGCAATGAAACTTTTTGAAAGCTGGACACCATGGAAATATTCGACTACGACAACATACTGCTACTCCCGCGCAAATGCCGCGTTGAGTCGCGCAGCGAATGCGATGCCAGCGTGGAGCTTGGGGGGCGTAGCTTTCGTATCCCCGTCGTGCCCGCCAACATGAAAACCGTGGTGAGCGAGGAGACCTGTGTATGGTTGGCGCAAAACGGCTATTTTTATGTGATGCACCGATTTGACCTCGACAACGTGCAATTCGTCAAAGACATGCTGGGTAAAGGCTTGTATTCCAGTATTTCTTTGGGTGTAAAACAGCCTGACTACGACACAGTTGACCAGTTGGTTGCACAAAATCTCAGCCCTGACTACATCACCATCGACATTGCCCACGGCCATGCCGAGAGCGTGCGAAAAATGATTGAATGCCTCAAGGCCAAACTGCCCAAAAGCTTCATCATTGCTGGCAATGTGGGCACGCCAGAGGCGGTGATTGACCTAGAAAACTGGGGGGCAGATGCCAC
>JANOYR010000148.1:0-34578 GCA_031428975.1 Polaromonas sp.
TCCCGCCGCTCCCTCATGGCGGGCATACCGCAAATCGGTCGGACGGGAGCGCCAAAACGCTGATCGGGCTATGCTCGTGCATAGGTTTTAATACCGAAGACACGCGATTCGTAGGATGTTAAAAATTGCATAAAGCATAGCAAACTATGACCATTTTACAGCTACGACGGCACTTTTTCATATGAATACAGCTCAGAGTGCGAGGACAGCGCTCATTGCGCTTTTGAATTTTCCGCCTGAGCAGTTCTCACCCGTCCTCAGCCAAACCCAGCTCCCCGCGAAGCGGGCCAGCGACCGTTTGCGCGTTGGCACAGCACTCGCTTGGCCGCTGCGTGACCAAGCTGCGCATGAACGCGTCCACAGGCGAGAAACTTACAAAGTGAAGCGCATTGACTGGGGCGCTAGATCTCGCGCCTCTGCCAATACCAATATAACTCAGCCCACAAATCGCTCAATCAACCCTGCCAACTGCTCTGGCTGGTCGTGGTGCAGCATATGCCCCGCATCTTCAATTTGCGCAATCTCGCAATTCGGCACGGTTTTTAGCCGCTCGTGGTATTGCGCCAGCGTGTAGCGGCCTTGGTACCAGTTGTCCATTTCGCAGCTGCTCGCTTGCACGGCCAACAGCGGGGCGGTAATGCGGGCGTAGCAGGCTAGGGCTTCCTCGTGGCGCGAGAGGTTGGCATTGATGATTTTGTGGGCGGAGTCACCCAAAATGGCGTGTTTGCCTTGCGCATCGGGGGCTGACCAATATTGCGCCAACCAGTCGGCTTTGTCTTGCGAGAGGCGGGGGTTGGTTTTCATCAAACGCCTTGCCACCCCGCCTATGTCGTCGTAGGCGCGCATGGCCAGCGCACCGCTATGGAATTTTTTCAATTCATCCATCCACTTGGCATAGCGGCTGGGGGCTTGGGCGGGTTTGGTCTCTGGCATGCCAAAGCCCTCTAGATTGATGAGCTTGCGGATACGCTCGGGGCGCACACCTGCGTAGGTCATCACCACGTTGCCACCCAAGCTGTGGCCTAGCAAATCAATGGGCTGATGGGGCGCATAGTGGTCGAGCAAAAAGTCTAAATCGGCGAGGTAGTCGGGCAGCCAGTAGTTGTCTACACCGCCGCCCGTTGTGAGGCCGTAGCCGCGCCAGTCGGGGGCTACGATGAAGCGGTTTTGCACAAACGCCTGCGATAACGCATCGACCACAAACTGAAACGACGCGGACACATCCATCCAGCCATGCACCATGACAAGGGGCGGTGTGCTGGCGCTGGGTGTGCCCCATGTGCGAACGTGGTAGTTGAGGTTGCGAATAGGGACAAACGCGCTAGAGGAGGGGCGAAGGACTTGGTACATTACTCCGATGATACAAAACAACGCCGTGCAAGCCCGTCGCGCTTTAGACAAAGCTCCCCAATGTGCCGTCAATGCCTACGACCAAATCTACGCCAATTTTCGTTGGAGCGTGCCCGAGACATTCAATATGGCGCAGGTGTGTTGCCGCCGCTGGGTGGAATCAGCTGGGATGAAAAATGTACCAAAAACTCATAAAAACATAGCAATATATGACCATTTCACGGTGACATTGGGCAAAAAAGCTCAAAAATATACGTATGCCCAATTGTACGAATCTGCCAACCGCCTAAGCCAAGTTTTAGCAGCGCTTGGGGTGCAAAAAGGCGACCGTGTGGCCATTGTGATGCCCCAGCGCTTTGAAACGGCTGTCGCCTACATGGCAGTGTTACAAATGGGGGCAGTGGCTATGCCGCTGTCGATGTTGTTTGGCCCCGAGGCACTGGCTTACCGCTTGCAAGACAGCGCGGCGGTGGTCGCCCTGTGCGACGAAAGCTCGGTGGCCAATATGCTGTCTGTGCGCGCTGATTGCCCTGCGCTGCGCTGCCTCATCGGCGTGGGTTTGGGCGCTAGTCAGCTACAAGACGGCAATCTGCTGAGCTATGCGCAGCAATGCAGATTGCAAAGCCCCGTGTTTGATTTGGTGCCCACCAAGGCTGACGACGGCGCGGTATTGATCTACACCAGTGGCACCACAGGGCCACCCAAGGGCGCACTCATCCCGCACCGCGCCCTGATCGGCAATCTCACAGGTTTCGTTGCCAGCCAGAATTGGTTTGGCTTTGACGCGCTGCACAACAAAGCATCCCAAGCGGTATTTTGGTCGCCTGCCGACTGGGCCTGGACGGGGGGGCTGATGGATGCGCTGCTGCCCACGCTGTATTTTGGCCGACCCATAGTGGCCTTTCGAGGCCGCTTTAGCCCTGAAGTGGCCTTTGAAATTCTAGAAAAACACCAAGTCAGCCACACTTTTTTATTCCCCACTGCGCTCAAAGCTATGATGAAGGCCTACCCGCAGCCGCGCCAGCATTTTGCCTTGCAGCTGCAAGCCTGCATGAGCGCAGGCGAGGCTGTGGGCGACGCAGTGTTTGCCTATTGCCGTGACGAAATGGGCGTGGCGGTGAACGAAATGTTTGGCCAAACCGAGATTAACTACATCGTGGGCAACTGCAACCGTTTTTATCCGTCCAAACCCAACAGCATGGGAAAAGCCTACCCCGGCCACCGCGTGGCGGTGATCGACGACACAGGCAATGTATGTCCTGACGGCGTGGCGGGCGACGTGGCGGTGCACCGATTCGACATCCACGGCCATCCAGACCCCGTGTTTTTCTTGGGCTACTGGAAAAACGAAGCGTCTACGCAGGCTAAATTCACTGGCGAATGGTGCAGAACCGGCGACTTGGCCACCCGCGATGCCGAGGGCTACCTGTGGTACCAAGGCCGCAGCGATGACGTGTTCAAAGCCGCTGGCTACCGCATAGGGCCGGGCGAGATCGAGAATTGCCTAGTTAAACACCCCGCCGTGTTAAACGCCGCCGTTGTCCCCAAACCCGACAAAGAGCGTGGCGCAGTGGTCAAAGCCTATGTGGTAATTGCTCCTGAATATATAGCACGTTATGACCATATGGCTGTGACATCTGGCAAAAAAAACTTAAGCTTTGAACAAAACCTGATTGCAGAACTGCAATTGCACGTCAAAGGCCAGCTAGCGCCTTACGAATACCCCAAAGAGATCGAATTCATCGACGCACTGCCCATGACCACCACCGGCAAGGTGCAGCGGCGGGTGCTGCGCTTGCAAGAGGAAGAGCGGGCAAAAGCCAAATATCCCATATAAAATATGGCCACCCATATTTCACAAGCACGCTCACTATGAAAACCACCATTGATCTTTCAGATGCTTTGTTTTTAGAGGCCAAAAACTCTGCGCGAACGCACGGCGTTACCCTGCGCGCTTTGATAGAGCAGGGGCTCCACATGGCTATTGGGCAATTGCAAACCCAAAACAAACTCTATGCCTTGCGCGATTGCAGTGTGGGTGGCGCAGGTTTGCAGGCAGGGCAAAGCACTGACTGGGCATCGGTGCGTGGCATGCTGTATGAGGGGCACGGCGCGTGATTGCGGTAGATACCAACATTTTGGTCTATGCCCACCGCAGTGATTCGCCCTTCCATGAGGCGGCGCTCACTAGCATTAAATCTCTGGCTGAGGGCAAAAAGGCTTGGGCTATTCCGTGGCCCTGTGTGCACGAATTTTATGGTGTGGTGACGCATCCCCGGCGCTACGCACCACCAAGCACGCAAGCGCAGGCGGCTGACCAGTTAGACGCTTGGCTGGAAAGCCCTCGATTGCAGCTATTGGGAGAGTCTAAAGGGCATTGGCCTGCGCTGCGCACTTTACTAACGGCTGGCAAAGTGGCTGGAGCGATGGTGCATGATGCACGCATTGCAGCGATATGTGCGGAGCATGGCGTGCGAGAGTTGTGGACTGCTGATCGGGATTTCAGCCGATTTCCGGCTTTGAAATGCCGCAATCCATTGCTGGGATGATGGGGTTTTATTTATCTTTGTAATTAAACCCAATTGGAATGACGCTTGGAACGCGGCCATCGGTATCGCGCGGTAAAACTGCCGTTTTGTCGATGGCACGCAATACCGCTTCATCCCAAGCTTTGACACCGCTGCTTTTGACAATGCGAGCGCTGATGATGCTGCCCTCGGGGGCTACCCGCAGCTCCACCTCTGCTTTTGGATTGCCTGATAGCTCTTCAGTGAATACGATGTTGGGTTTAATGCGTGCTGCAATGCGCCCAGCATAGCTAGCCGATGGCCCGCTCGATTGAGCGGCGGAGCCAGTAGAACCAGGTGCGCCAGTTCCCCCTGCCAAACCCGCCATGCGCTTGAGGTTGTCTTGGCGCTGTTCTTCGGTGCGTTTGGCATCCGCTTTGTCGAGTTCTTCTTGGCGTTTGGCCTCTTTTTTGGCTTCGTCTTTTTTCAAGAGGGCGGCTTTTTTCTTGTCCTCTGCTTTGTCTTTGGCGGCTTCGTCGTCGGCCAAACGTTTGGCCTCCCTCTTATTTTGCTCAGTGGTGATGTCAGGAGGGGCAGGGGGCGTGGGTTGTTCTACCGCAGGAACAGTTTTTTGCAACACGGGCTCGGGCGGCGGTGCAAGCACTTCTTTGGGTGCAGCGCTCAGTGCGCTGGCGCTCCACAACTCGGCTTGGGCACTCACCAGCGTGTCATCGCTGTGTTTCCAACGCACGCCAAGGCTCAAGGCTAAGGCCAGCAGCAAATGGGCGGCAATGGCCACGCCGAATGCGCGCAGCATGCCCGGCGGGGGCGGCGGTGCAAATTCTAGGTGGGGTGCTGCTGCTGCGTTCATGGCTGGTACTGCACGTTGGGGCGGGTTATGCGCATTATTTCACCAGCTGCACAGCCAGTCCTACCCGCGCAATGCCCTTGCGCTGTAACTCGTCCATCACCTTCACCACGGTTTCGTATTTCACCGATTTGTCGGCACTGATGACGACCGCTGTGTCGGCTTTGCCTGCGACTTCTTTTTTCACTATATTCGCTATATCTTTAATAGCAATAGAGGACGTTTTATCGGTGACATCTGGCAATTTAAGCTCTAAAACATCGTCTTTGCTGATAATTACTTGCACCACGCGGTCCGCTTGTTTGGCGGCCTTGCCTATGCTGGGTAAATCCACCACGCTGGGCGAGATCATGGGCGCTGTGACCATGAAAATAATCAGCAGCACCAGCATCACGTCAATAAAAGGCACCATGTTAATTTCGTTGATGGTGCGGCGGCCCCGGCCGCGTGCGGTCACGCTGGCCATGCTAGTGCCCTGACGCGGTGATCGACGCAGCACGCGCTTGTGCCGCTGGGTGGGGCTGCGCAGGGTGCACCCCTGTTTGCGCGGCGTTAAAGCTGGACGCGCCCGTGGGCTGCCCATTGCCCAAATTACGCTGCAAAATGTTGGTGAACTCTTCCATAAATGTGTCTAAATTGATGGCCACGCGGTCAATATCGCGGGCAAAGCGGTTGTAGGCCACCACGGCGGGTATGGCTGAAAACAGGCCAATAGCAGTGGCGACCAGTGCCTCGGCAATGCCCGGTGCCACAGTGGCCAGTGTGACGGTTTGCATCGATGCCAAGCCGGTAAAGGCATGCATGATGCCCCACACCGTGCCAAACAGGCCCACATAGGGCTAGACTGAGCCCACAGAGGCTAAAAACGACAGGTTGGACTCTGCTACGTCCATCTCGCGTTGGTAGCTGGCGCGCATGGCGCGGCGTGCGCCGTCCATCAGCGCGCCTGAGTCGGTGATGCGCCGCTCGCGCAATTTTTGAAACTCGCGCATACCGCTGGCAAATATGCGCTCCATCGGGCCGCTGAGCTTGGCGTTTTGCGCCGCTGCGGCAAACAATTCGCTCATGGATTTGCCCGACCAAAAATCGCGCTCGAAGGCTTCGTTGAGCGCCTTGATTTTGTTCAGCGCAATCAGTTTGCGAAAAATCGCCGCCCAGCTAGCAATTGACACGCCCAGCAGCAGCAGCATCACCAGCTGCACCACCAAACTGGCATGCAGCACGAGCTGGATGATCGACATGTCTTGGTTCATGGTGTTTCCCTTGATAAATTGACTATTGAAGTGCTATCTTGCACAAGCTGCGCTTGGCCGTCAATCCCTATATTATGGGATGTAAGGGCCCATTGCAGCGGATTGCTTTGGTCTAGGCCAGGGCCTGCTGCATTCTGGCAATGGCGGTGCGCAAATCGTGCATCGAGCTGGCGGTAGAAAAGCGCACAAACCGCGCCGTGCTGTCCGAGCCAAAATCGCGCCCAGGAGTGATTGCAACATGGGCTCTGCGCATCATTTCAAAGCAAAATTCCCAGCTACTGGCAGCGCCTACTTTGCTCAGTAATTGAGAGCAGTCTGCATAAGCGTAGAAAGCGCCATCTGCCTCTACGGGCACTTCAAATCCAATGCTGCGCAGAGCCGGAATGAAGTAGTCGCGCCTTGCTTTGAACTCGGCGCGGCGCGCTTCGTAAATAGCCAAACTTGCGGGCTCAAAGCAGGCCAGTGCCGCATGTTGGGCGATGGTGCTGGGGCAAATATAAAGGTTTTGCGCAATGCGCTCGATGGTGGGAGCAAGGGTCTCGGGCACTACTAGCCAGCCCAAGCGCCAGCCCGTCATTTGAAAATATTTGCTAAAACTGTTGATGCTGACCACTTGTTCGCCCAAGCCATCAGGCAGCGCCAGCGCGGTTTGGCCATAGGTGCTGTCGTAGCTCAGGCCTAGGTAAATCTCGTCAACCATGGTCACGCCGCCTTGGCTGCGCACAAATTCGGCGATGCGGCGCAACTCGTCAGGGTGAATGGAAGTGCCCGTAGGGTTAGACGGCGAGGCCAGCAGCACCCCTTTGGTGCGCAGGTTTTCTTGCGCTTTGCGGGCATTCCAGTGCGCTTGCACCTGCGCCGCTGTGGGCTGAAAGCGCTGCGCAGCCGCAGTGGCCAGCAGGGTAGCCACGCCGTCGGCTGCGCCCACAAACTGGCGGTTGCAAGGGTAGCTGGGGTCGGGCATCAAAATTTCGTCGCCCGCCTCCACGAGGGCTAGGCAGGCCAGTTGCAGCGCGGCTGACGCCCCTGCGGTTAAGACAATCCGGCTGGGCGAGACCTCCACTTGGAAGCGGCTGGCATACCAAGCGCTGATTTTTTCGCGCAGGGCAAGCATGCCAGTGGCTTGGGTGTATTGGGTGTTGCCTTGGGCAATGGCGTGTGCCGCAGCCTCTTGCACCAAGGGCGGTGCGGTAAAATCGGGCTCGCCAATGTTCACAAAAATCATCGGTTTGTCGGTGTGCGCCACCTTGGCCGCCAGCTCGGAGGCTGCCTTGCCAACTTCCATGACATAGAAGGGTTCTATGCGTTGGGCGCGCTGCGAGATTTTCATGCTGCTGCGGGTTTGCGCACAGTCTTCCCGGCAGCCGTGTCTGCTGCCACCTCTAGCGCCCGCAAGCTAGGCGCAATTTTGTTCAAAATACCATTGACGTATTTATGTCCATCGGTGCCGCCAAAGGACTTCGCCAGCTCAATGTATTCGTTAAGCACCACGCGCCAAGGCACATCCAAGCAATGCTCCAACTCATAAATGCCCATCCAAATCACCGCATGTTCTATGGGCGAAATTTCAACCCATTGGCGGTCTAAAAAAGGGGTAATACGGGCGTTCATTTGCTCGGCGTGTTCAATACAACCGTGCAACAGCGCGTCGTAATGCACTGAATCGGCCTTGCTAAAACCCGATAAGTCGCGGGTGAATAGGTCAATGTCCTGTGCTGGGTTTTTGCCTACCAAATGCTGGTACAAAGCCTGCAAGGCAAACTCGCGGGCACGGCTTTTGGTGGACTTGTTGGCAGTTTTAATAGGGGCTTTTCCGCCAGCGTTGCCCAGTGGTTTGGCCGAGCCCGCTGTGCGCGGCGATTCTGTCATGGTGGTGGTCATAAAAAGGGCTAGGCCAGTTCGTTCAAAAGATTGGCCATTTCCACGGCTACACGGGCAGCTTCTGTGCCATTGATGGTTTGGCGCGCCAGTGCTTGGTCCATGGTTTCCACCGTGAGAATAGCATTGGCCACAGGCAATTTGTAGTCTAGCGCCACGCGGCTCACGCCCGCCCCAGATTCATTGGCCACCAGCTCAAAATGGTAGGTCTCGCCGCGAATAATGCAGCCCAAAGCAATCAGGGCATCAAATTTGTTTTGTTCTGCTAAGGCTTGCAAGGCCACAGGCACTTCTAGCGCACCGGGCACATACAGGTGGTCAATATGGCGCTCCAAAACCCCCAAAGCCACCAGCTCGCTTTTGCAAGCGGCCGCCAGTGAGTTGGTGACCGATTCGTTGAACCGCGCCTGCACCATGCCGATGTACAGCTTGCGCCCATCCAAGCGGTCCGCTTGGCCTTTTTCTGCTCCAAACATAGTTGTTTTTTCCCAATCAGTTATTTTGCGATGTAGCCTGCAATCTCTAGGCCGTAGCCAGCCATACTGGGCATGCGGCGCGGATTGCCCAAGAGCATCATGCGCGTGACACCCACTTCGCGCAAAATTTGTGCGCCAATGCCGTAGGTGCGCAAATCCATGCGCCCGCGCTCAGGCGCTTGGGCCGGCTTTGCCAAACCGTCAAACTGGGCCAGCAATTGCGCCGCACTTTCGCCGCAATTGAGCAAAATAATCACCCCTTTGCCCTGCGTGGCAATGTATTGCATGGCCGCATCTAAGCTCCAAGAATGCATCGAGCGCTTGACTTCCAGTGCGTCCAGCGCCGACAGCGGCTCGTGCACACGGGCGGGCACCGTATCGGTAGCGGCCCACTGGCCGCGCACTAAGGCAATGTGCAAGCCTTGGCTGGTTTTGTCTTCAAAGGCATGTGCGGTAAAGCTGCCGTAATGGGTTTCAAGCGCACGCTGTCCTACGCGCTGCACCAGTGATTCTGTCTTGCTGCGGTGCTCAATCAGGTCGGCAATGGTACCAATTTTCAGGCCGTGCTCTGCGGCAAAAATTTGCAAGTCTGGCAGCCGCGCCATCGTGCCGTCGTCTTTCATGATCTCGCAAATCACCGATGCAGGCGAGCAACCGGCCATAGCGGCCAAATCGCAACCCGCCTCGGTGTGGCCCGCACGCATCAACACGCCGCCGTCCACCGCTTGCAGCGGAAAAATGTGGCCCGGCTGAATCAGGTCTTCGGCGACGGCTTCGGCAGCTACCGCCGCTTGCACGGTGCGCGAGCGGTCAGCGGCGCTGATGCCCGTAGTCACGCCCTCGGCAGCCTCAATAGACACCGTGAAAGCGGTGCTGTATTTGCCGCCATTGCGGGTCACCATAGGGGGCAGCAAAAGCCGCTCGCAGCGCGCACGGGTGAGGGTGAGACAAATCAGGCCTCGGCCAAATTTGGCCATAAAGTTAATCGCCTCGGGGGTGACATGGTCCGCCGCCAACACCAAGTCGCCTTCGTTTTCTCGGTCTTCCTCGTCCACCAAAATCACGATACGGCCGGCTTTCATGTCGGCCACAATGTCTTGAACGGGAGATATTTTGACGGGGTGCAAAGTAGTCATGGTGCAAATGGTTGGATTTTGGGCTTGTCCGCACATTTGTTCGTGTGAGGCGGCCACTGCGGGAAACCCCTAATTATCGCCGTATTCTGGGTCTGGATGCTTTTGGCGGGCTGCTGTGGCCGCTGAAATACAAGGGTGCTTCGCCAAGGTGACAGGGTTGTGCATGACAAGCCTTGAAAAAACCACAGCCTATCCGCATTTGGAAAAGTCATCTACCCTCTAGAAAGTTCCCCATGGATACCCTTATCGACCGCATGCAATGGCGCTACGCAACCAAAAAAATGGACCCAACCAAGGCGGTTTCCCAAGACAAAGTAGACCGCATCTTAGAAGCCGCACGCTTAGCGCCCACCTCCAGCGGTCTGCAGCCCTATGAAATCATCGTGGTTTCTAACCCCGAAGTACGCGCCAAAATCCGCCCTGTGGCTTGGGACCAAGCCCAAATTGTGGAGGGGTCGCATTTACTGGTGTTCGCCGCTTGGGACAATTACACCAAGGAGCGCATCGACATGATGTTTGACTTGGTCAATGCCGAGCGCGGCTTCACCAGCGAAGGCTGGGAGAACTACCGCAAAATGCTGCTCTCGAGCTACCCAGCCCGTGCGGCGCAGATCAATTTTGAACACGCCGCCCGCCAAGCCTACATTGGTTTGTCGGCCGCCCTGATTGCCGCTGCTTTTGAAGAAGTGGATTCCACACCCATGGAGGGCTTTACACCCGATGCCGTGGACGATATTTTGGGGCTTAAAGCGCGTGGCCTGCGCAGCGTGGCCTTGCTGCCGCTGGGCTACCGCTTGGCAGGTGAAGACTGGTTAGCGAACCTGAAAAAAGTGCGCCGCAGCAGCGACCAATTCATCACGCACGTGCAGTAATACCCGCCGACAGCATCCGCTCCACATACCGCGCTACAGTGTCAATTTCTAGGTTGACGGCGCTGCCTTTTGCCAAGCTGCCCAGCGCGGTGTTGGCGATGGTGTGGGGAATGATGTTGATGCTGACTTCGCAGCCAGCGGCGCTGTCGGTTACGGAGTTGACGGTTAGGCTCACGCCATTGACGGTGATGGAGCCTTTGTAGGCAAAAAACTTGGCCAGCGGGGCAGGGCACATGACCCGCAGCTCCCAGCTTTCGCCCACCTCGGCAAAATGGCTGACACTGCCCACGCCATCCACATGCCCGCTCACAATATGGCCACCTAAGCGGTCGTTGGCACGCAAGGCTTTTTCAAGGTTGACGGGGTGCAACTGCGTTAAACCAGCGGTTTTGTCCAACGACTCGGCCGATATGTCGATAGAAAATTGGTTCGCGGCAGTGTCTAGCGTGGTCACGGTCATACAAGCGCCGTTGATGGCGATGCTGTCGCCCAAGCCCACATCGGCCAAATAGCCTTTGGGCGCGGTCAGCGTTAGGCGTTTGCCGTGTTGGGCTGAGCTACCTAGGGCCTGAACCGCCGCAATTTGGCCTACGCCAGTGATGATTCCGGTAAACATAGTGTGTAATTTTCTCAAAAGTTAGGTTTTGCTTGCTGTATGGGGCTTTAGGTTACGCACAAGACCCTTAAACGCGCTAAAAAGCAGAAATTTAAAACTGGCTGCGTCCTGGCGCTCGCAAGACCAAGCGCAGGTCGTCTCCTATGCGCTGCACATCGTGGTAGCGCAGTGCCAAGCCTTGGCCCAGCGTCTCAAAAGGCCCTAAGTTGCCCATGCCCAAGCCCGCACCCAGTAAAGTGGGTGCTTGGTAGACCAAAAATTCGTCGACCAAGCCTGCTCGAATCAACGAGCCATTGAGTTTGTAGCCCGCTTCCACATGCAGTTCGTTGATTTCCCGTGCTGCCAAGTCGCGCAGCATGGCGGCTAAATCAACTTTGCCGTGGGCTTGTTTTTCGCCATAGGGTAGGGTTTCGGGCATGTGGATGACGGTAGCGCCAAGCTGCTCTAATGCCGCTTGCTTGCTGGGGTCATGTTTAGTGCAGTATATAAAAATTTTGCGCAATGTCACCGTATTATGGTCATTGTTTGCTATTGAATAAATAGCATTATCTTCGCTGGCGATTTTGCCATTCGCCGCAATAGAAGCCGCATCTTGAGAATACTGCGGGATACGCGCAGTGAGCAACTTGGCCGTCAACGGGATTTCTAATTGGCTGTCCACCACCACCACATGCGGCTGGCGCGGCGTGTCTACAAGGCGCACATTCAGCAACGGGTCATCGGACAGCACCGTGCCAATGCCGGTGAGCACTGCGCAAGCACGCGCTCGGTAGGCGTGGCCGTCAGCCCGCGCTGCCTCGCCCGTGATCCACTGGCTTTGTCCGTTGGCAAGGGCTGTTTGCCCGTCGAGCGATGCCGCTATTTTGAGCCGCACCCAAGGCGTTTTGCGCAGCATACGGCTAAAAAACCCAATATTGAGTGCGCGGCTGGCTTGCGCTGCGTCGCTGTCAGGCGGCAAAACTTGCACATCAAGCCCAGCCGCCCGCATGTGCGCCACGCCATTGCCCGCTACCAAAGGGTTGGGATCCAGCAGGGCTACCACCACCTTGGCAATCCCTGCGTTGATGAGTGCATTGCAACAAGGCGGCGTGCGCCCATGGTGCGAGCAGGGTTCTAGCGTCACATATGCGGTGGCGCCCTTGACTGAGAGCCCTTTGGCAGCGGCATCGCGCAGCGCCATTACCTCGGCATGCGCCTGCCCCGCGCGTTGGGTATGCCCTTGGGCAATCAGTTGGCCGTCTGCAGCCGTCAGGGTGCAACCCACGCGGGGGTTGGGGGAGGTCAACTGCAGCGCTAACTGGGCTTGAGTGAACGCTAGATGCACAGGGGATTTAAGTTCAGTAGGGGTCACTTCCAGCAAGTGATACTGGTGGTGGGTGACGAAGTGCCTATTTTGACGAGTTTACGGCCTTGCGAAGTCAAAAGGTAACTGCCACAGCTATCTGTGGCCATATTCCCCATGGGCGCTGCTGTAATGGTGTAAGAGGCAGTGACGATAGCGGCCGTCAGCTGGTAAGTTTGGCCAGTCGCAGCCCCTTTGGGCACATATTGAAGGCTGGTGGGAAGGGTGTCGGTATAGCCGTCGTTGCTAGAGTAATAGCGCTGCATGTATTGGTTGGCCTCTAGCAGCACCGCACTGGCTTCCGCCCGCCGCCCCCGCGCAATATAGTCTTTGTACGAAGGTATCGCCACCGCAGCCAAAATGGCCACAATGGCAACGGTGATCATCAGCTCAATGAGCGTAAAACCTAGAAGGGCGTGGCGGCGTATGGCGTGTGTCATAAAGTGCTTGCTCAAGTTGGCATGGCGCAATTATTGCATTTTTGGCGGATTAAACAGTTGACGCCATGAACGACGCCAAGCGATTGTGTTGGAGCATTTATAACTTGCTTTCACAGAAGTAGACTCTGTTCCAATGATGGTCACCTGGGTACTGCCACCCACACAGGGTGGTTCCACCGCATTGGGACTGATGTTGGATTCAGTTCGGTATCCAATATAATCTTTAGCGATCACGCTGCCTCTGCCAAATCCAGTAGTAGCATACAACACACTATAAGCATCGGGTGCACCATCACCATTTACATCAAATGATTTAGCTGCTCCTCCGCTGAGTACATCAACGATGTACAAATAGTCTTTGGCAGTCCCACTTGACGAGCATGACTCTACTGCGGAAGCACCCGGAGGCGGGACAACCGACGCTATCACCACACTTCCCCCGAGATTGTTGACATCGGAAATAGAACGCTGTCCAGCTTCAAAATTCATATCTAGTTTCCAACCCTTATGAACACTCCAGTCGATAGCATTCGCGCTAACTTGATAATAGGTAAAGCCCCCAGAAACTGCACTTGTAGCGGTGGAGGAGGTTTGCACTAAAAAGTCTGTGGTTCCAAGCGGAAGGGTAGCTATAAAACTTGCAGTTTCTGAGCCGCCAACAGCTGTTTTGTCCCAAACTCCATAAATAGTTTTCTGACTCAAGTCGGATCGGTCTGCATCTTCTAGCAAAATACCAGTTGCAGCTACAGCTATGTAGCCTCTGACAGGATGTTTTTGCCATGCGGGCGCCCCCAAAATGGTTTTACCGTTGGGGTCGGTAAACAAGGCCTTGCCTCCAAAAGCCACCTTCCAATCCGTTGGAGTTGTGGATGAAAGGTCAAATTTCCACAAATTTCCCAGTTTGTCGCCAGCCAGCACTGCTACCACCACGCGATCTTCGTTACGAATCAGGGTTACACCATTGAGCCCGTTGGGTGAGCCAGCCGAGCCTGTTGCGGTTGAAATTTCTTTAATGAATGCTCCCGTCAAAGCATTGACGATGAATAAGCTGGCTTGGTTGCTTGCATTGAACGTACCGTTACCAAATATCGTTGCCCATGTGCCATCACGCAGCTGTCCAGATATAGGCGCGTTGAGCACATGCCCCAAGTTGCCCATATTGGTATTAGTGTCGTTGATTTCCCAGAGCATATCTGAAACTGTGGGGGTAGCGGCACTGCCTGAACCAGACGCAGAGGTTGGAACGGGGGCTTCAATTGCATAGACAAACTTACCCCCCCTTCCTCCTGTGCCAGTGACAATGTTGTGCCAACCTGTACCCCGTGCTGACGTAGTGCCATAGATATCGCCCTCAATACTTGGGCCGTCAAAGATGTATTGAAAAGTATAAGGCTCGGTAGCAAAGGCTTGTAGTTTAGGCATAGCTGTGCGAGGCATAAAGCCCATCAACTCAGTACCCTTGAGTGCATCGATAGCATGCAAAGTGCCATCGTTTGCAGTGGCCATGATGATGCCTGAGCGATTGTTCAGCTTGTTACTTTTAAATGCTGCATAAGTGCTAGAGCCAGCAACCGAACTGCCTGTGTAGCCCATATTTAGTTCACCGCGCACATAAGTGGGCGCTGTATTCACCATACCTCCAATCAAAGACGTACGAAGGCGATACAACTCGCCCGATGGCTTCAAAACTGCGGTATTACCTCTTATGTAGCTCATGAGTGAGTCATCAGCGCCAGCCCCAAGTGCAGCTTGGACATCTGCCGGCATGGCAGAGAAACTTGTACTGATATTTACTGCGGTATTGATCCCCGATATTGTGAATAATTTGCGAGCGGCTGGTGTAGGGATTTGCCTGCTGGCGATCCAAATAGGCACTGGGCTGGTCACATTTCCAGCTGCGTCTAGCGTGAAGGCATCGATGTCTCCTGAGCTGTCTATGGTGTTGTAGCGTGGTACATACTTTAACTCGCCCGCCAAAGTGTCCAATGCACCGTTGGTATCAGCAACAGCCACCCCACCGTCGTTTCCTGCCTGCTGGGTGCTGTCTGATGCCGCGCCTGTGATGGCCTGTTTCACTTGGTTCGCGTTAGATGCGCTATAAAATTTACCAGTCGTGTTAACTGCAGCGTGCATGAAGTCTGCTATTTCATCACTTGTTCCCCAATCAATCCCGAAGGTTTGTCCGTTAAGAAAAGCAGTTTGGTAGGCAGTGATGCTGGCTTGGTTTACCACCGAAGTGGCCACCGAAAATCCTACGGTGTATTGAACCAAATGCTGCCAAAAAGCGGGGCGACCTGCACGCGTGCTCAAGCGATTAGGGAGGTCAGGGCGTAAATCGCGAATCCAGTAACTGAATGCCAAATCTGCTAAAGTGTCTGCAGTAGCGTCTGGGTAAGCAACAAAGGTTGCCGTTTTGGAAGGTGTGATGTTATAAGTGAAAGTAAATTTTGTATCGGGATGAACATACGCCGTAGAGGTGCCACTAGATAGTAAACCAGTGGAGTCTATATTACCAACCGCCTTAGTGGTATCGTCAAATTGCCCATCGGAGAGCAAGATAGAGCTGTTACGTCGGCACTCTAAATGCGCACTTGAATCAGAGCCACGCACTGGATCCGCAGCCCAAGGCCCACTGTTAGACCGGTCTAGAAAATAATTACCTACATCATCAACTGCACCGTTGAGCGGAGTACCGCCCCCTGCTTGTATACCGTAAAGCCAAGTAAAGAAATTTGTCTTATCGGCACTGTAGAGTGCAGGCAAACTTGCGTTGTTTGTAAATGGGCGGACGCCGCGCTGAATGCGGGTGGTCGTATCGTCAGTGCCAATAAATGGCGCAGTTGCAGAGTTGATGCGGCCATACCCTAGCCGAAACTGATTGTCTTGCACTGGATCGGCGAAAGCAGCACCCACAGCCGTTACCACTGCTTTAAGTCGGTTGCTGTAGTACAGATTCCAGTTCAGTACATTTTGCCTCTCAATGGCCCAGGTACACGAGCCAGTGCAATCTGTTCTGCCGGGGTAACTAGAGTAGCCGACTCCTGGATCGGTTTTGGGTACGTCATAGCGTTTGACAGAGATGCATTTATTTGACGAGTTGTACGCAGTGCACAAATAGTGGGTTAAGGTGGTACTGTATAGAAAAGTTGGATTTGCTGCTTTAAGCACAAAAAGAGATTCGGGCAATGTGACAGTTAGTGTTGGTGTATACCAGCCCCAAGGACAAATAGTTCCAGCTGAATTACAAACTCTAGCCAAGCCTTGTGCCGGAGGCATAAATGATGATATGTAGTTAAAGGTTGGGGTTATGGTGTCACAACCATAATAGGGGTTAACAAACGTCCCTGCACAAGCAGAGTAAGTGGTCGTACTCGCATTGGCCTCTGTAGCATTGGCTTGTAAAGAGTTGTCTGCATTGCGGCGTGGCTCGTAGCGAACTCGAGGGTCGTAAAACAGCTTGTTGGCATCTGAAGATTGAGTAACGCTGACAAAAGGGATGGTGGTGGTGAAGCTCGATGTGAAGTTGTCAGGTGCATGGGTAAAAAGCATAGACCCAGAGTTGTCAAGCATCACCATTAGGTTGGGCTTGACCGAACTAGACCCTGAAAGCAGGGGCTTTTGCGAAATTTGTGCACAAGCAGCGCTGGCGGTGAGCAGAAGCCACAACCAGACGATTCCTAGGCGTATGTATTTGGAGGTCGTATTCATTGCAATACTCGTTGAAAGTGTTTGTGCGTTATTGCACCAAAATAGATTGCAGCCAAACCTCAGCGCCTGAGATCACGGCATTGTTGGCATTCAAAACCGCGTCGTTAGCAAATCCGCGCGCGGTGATGACATAGCCGCTGCCTGCGGCGGATGTGAGTGTTTCAATGATGCAAACGGGCGCATTTTTGAGCACTACCGCACTGACATCGGTAGTTTTAAAAAAACTATTGGGAACAGTGATGACATTGGCGCCTGACCATGTGGTGGAGTTTTGCCATTGTGCTGTAGAGTCATTGGCCGTAGTGATGAGCGTGCTGGTCAGTGTCTTTGCTTTGACTGTTGCGGAGTAGGTAGAGCCGAATGCCGTCCGATCGTTGGCGACGTATTCACAATAGCGCAGGCCAATTTCAGCCGCTTGTAGAGCCACTGCGTTGGTGCGCAGGCTGTTGACCGTTTGCTCGCTTACGGTGGCGTTGCGCACGGCTATGCTGCCCACTAAAGAGATGATAACGAGTAGGATTAGCACCATGGCCAAGACTACGCCGTTTTGTCTGCGCTGCAGCATGGGATTTTTTAATAAGGGTATATTTAACATGCGCTACCGCCTCCTACGCATATGGGCAATGCCGAGCGATTTCGCATACTCACTGTGGTGGTAAAGGCGCGACGCAACAGCTTGTCTGCGCTGGTTTGCCTGACGTTGTCGCAGTCAATATACGGCGCAATGTCTTGGTCAGAGGCTTTAGCATCGCCCCTCATAAGCAGACACACCCTGACACTTAAGACACGCTTCCAGCGTACATCTGCCGTTTCAGCCGCATATTGGGTGTCGATGTCGGATGCGCTCATGTATGCCACCACTTGGGTGTCAGTAGCTTGTATGGTAGACGAGACGCCGTAACGTAAGGTCATGAACTCAACGTTCTCTAGTAGCGGCTGTTGAATGTCAAAACTGGAGGTGTTGTTCGCGCCTGTGCAAGTAAGCTCTGGACTGCCAGAACTGGTGCCGCTGGTGCGGATATAAAAGCGGTTGTCTGCCAATGCGTATTTAGCCATAGTGGGGCTTGCATCTGGAATAGTAAAGGCTGAAATACCATTGCCCAAGCAGTTGGTGGGGGAGTTGGCGGTGGGCACGGTGTTGAATCTGTCGGCCTCGTAACGCACCGCAAATGCGTCAGAAAGTGTGGCAGAGCCACCGCAAGCGAGGGTGCTGAAACTGGCGGTGTTTGATGTGAATCCACCCGCGCAACCGCGTATGCCAGCCCCGCCTAAATTGGTGGTCACGGTGTAACCTGAGGTCGCGGTAGCAACTGCAGAGCTGTATCCGGCAAGTTTGATTTGCTGCGAAATGACGGATAGCGCAATCAAGCCGTCTTCGTTGAGGCGCGACTCCGATTCTGACAAGCGCGTGCCAGTGCTCGAACTTGCGTAGACGATGAGTGCCGCCACGATGATGACTAAGCCCAATGTCATCGACACCATGAGCTCCATCAAGGTGTGGCCTTGCTGCGCATGCGACCTGTTGTCAAAATTGGTCACAGCGTCACCCTGAAATACATGCAGCTCACCTCGGCAGGGGCGGCGGCTCCAGTGGGGCAGGTTTGCGAGGTGGCTAAGCCGGTGTCTTGTGATTGTTCTGTCCACATGATCCAAATGTCCATGGTGCGTTCACGGGTAGATGCTGTGCTGGTGCTAACAATATACGCATCACCGCCCGGCAAACGCAACTTCAAATGGTTGAACCATTGGGTTTGGTCAAAAGTTGCCAAGGCTGCAGGGGTGCAGGGTGCTGTAGCGGCATTAGTGCAGCCAGCCTCGGCAGTTTTTGTTTTGGAGTAACTGTATGTGGTAGCCTTGGAATAACCGCCGCTGTCAAAACCACTCAAGTTGACACGGGCACGCTCGCCATAGTCGTTCACTAACACTGCTGCAGTTCCGCGAATTTGTGAAAGCTTGTTATAGCTGGCAGAAGATGCCGATAAGCCCGCCATTGCTAGAAGCCCGGTGGAAAGCAACAAAATCGAGATCAGCACCTCAATGAGGGAGCTTCCAGCTTGATGAGAGGGGGCGTGTTGAACTGCGGTCATAAAGAGGTGCAATCGGTGGAGCCGTCTGCAACTACCCTAGTGCGACCGGTACGGCTGATGCACAAGCCTCGCAGATAAATAGAGTTGGCGCTGGCGTTCATCTGCTTCGAATTAAAGGTCAGGCCTTGCATACCCGTGTTAAGTATGCCCGTAGACGAGAAGCGAAAATTTGACAAGCCTGCTGTAGAGCCGATACTGTCAATGGTGTTGACCGTATTTTGAACTTTAAGCAGAACATCGATCGCCGAGTCGTAAACGCCTGAGCCGTTGTTGTCGACGTAAATAATCCAGCCAGTTTGCCATCCTTCGGTTGGCATACCTGCAGCACATGAGATGCCATCGTTGCTGCGGCACATATACACTGCCCGCCCGCGCTTGATGGCCTCTGCCCTTGCGACGCGAAGGCTGCTAGAAAATGCATTGAGCGTGTCGGTGACTTGCCACTGTGCAATGAACCGTGTCATAGAGGGAAGTGCAACCGTGAGCAATAGCCCTATGATGCTTATTGTGACCAATAATTCGACCAAGCCAAACCCTCGCACGGTAGCGTGTGTACCAACGGGAAGTGGGCGGGATTTGCAAAGCATGTTAATAGTATAGTATGCGCACAAAATGCCCAGAAACAGCGCCCGATAAACGGTTTAAGCCAGTGGATGAATGGGTAATGCAAGCGCTCTATCGACGCACTTCGTCCACCAAAGCCCGAAATTCGTCCACATCTTCAAAACTGCGGTAGACGCTGGCAAAGCGTATGTAGGCTACTTTGTCGAGTTTTTTGAGCTCGCGCATGACAAAATCGCCCAAACGGGCGCTGGGCAGTTCGCGCAGCGCCAAGGCTAAGAGCTTTTCCTCAATGCGTTCTATGGCGGCATCTACCTGCTCGGTGCTGACGGGGCGCTTGCGCAGGGCGAGGTTGAAGCTGGCTACCAACTTGGTGCGCTCGTAGTCAATGCGGCGGCCGTCTTTTTTGACGATGCTGGGGAAGTTGACTTCGGGGCGTTCGTAAGTGGTAAAGCGCTTTTCGCAGCTGGCGCATTGGCGGCGCCTGCGGATAAAGTCGGCGTCCTCCGAGATGCGGGTTTCAACGACTTGGGTGTCGCTGTGGCTGCAAAAAGGGCATTTCATTTTCCAGCTTGGTTCGCTTTAGCGATAGACTGGAAAGCGCGACGTGAGCGCGTTGACTTTTGCCCGCACCGCCTCGATATTGGCCGCATCGCGCGGATTGTCTAGCACGTCGGCAATTAAATGGGCTGTCATGCGGACTTCGTCTTCTTTAAAGCCTCGGGTGGTCATGGCGGGGGTGCCGATGCGCACGCCGCTGGTAACCATGGGTTTTTCGGGGTCGTTGGGGATGGCGTTTTTGTTGATGGTCATATGCGCATCGCCCAACACGGCTTCGGCCTCTTTGCCTGTGATGCCTTTGGCTCGCAAATCGACCAGCATCACATGCGATTCGGTACGGCCACTGACGATACGCAGACCACGCGCAACCAAGGTTTCGGCCACCACCACGGCATTTTTGACTACTTGTTGCTGGTAGAGCTGGAAGCTGGGCTCAAGCGCTTCTTTGAAAGCGATGGCTTTGGCTGCAATCACGTGCATCAGTGGGCCGCCTTGCAAACCGGGGAATACGGCGCTGTTGATGGCTTTTTCGTGTTCGGCTTTCATCAAAATAATGCCGCCGCGCGGGCCGCGCAGGCTTTTGTGGGTGGTACTGGTGACCACGTCGGCATGGGGCACAGGGCTGGGGTACACGCCACCGGCAATCAAGCCCGCGTAGTGCGCCATATCCACCATGAAAATAGCGCCCACCGCCTTGGCCACCTTGGCAAAGCGTTCAAAGTCGATGCGCAAGGCATAGGCCGATGCACCCGCAATGATGAGTTTGGGCTTTTTCTCGTGCGCCAACCGTTCCATTTGGTCGTAGTCGATCTCTTCTTGGGCGTTCAGGCCATAAGACACCACGTTGAACCATTTGCCGCTCATGTTAAGCGGCATTCCGTGCGTGAGGTGACCGCCCTCGGCCAAACTCATGCCCATGATGGTATCGCCGGGCTTCAAAAAGGCCAAAAACACGGCTTGGTTGGCCGATGCACCGCAATGCGGCTGTACATTGGCGCAATCTGCTCCAAAAATTTGCTTCACCCGGTTGATGGCCAAAGTTTCGGCCACATCCACATATTCGCAGCCGCCGTAGTAGCGTTTGCCGGGGTAGCCCTCGGCGTATTTGTTAGTCAGCTGGGTGCCTTGCGCAGCCATTACAGCCGGAGAGGCGTAGTTTTCAGAGGCGATCAGCTCAATATGGTGTTCTTGGCGGGCGTTTTCAGCCACGATAGAAGCAAACAATTCGGGATCGGCTTGTTCGATGAGGATATTGCGGTTGTACATGGTTGGCAGTCCTAAATTCTTGACCAAAGGAGGTCTAAGAGGATGTTTCCTTGGGATTTTCGGGTTTGAAAACCTCGAGGCTGCCCAGGCGCACGGCTTATCGCACCAGAACTGCACATGCAGCCCCGATACGGCACGCTTCCTAGTGGTGGCCCACATCGGCGCAGTCTTCAGTGAAGGAGGGTGCGCCTATCGCCAGTCGCGTGCAGTGTAAGTGTAGCGCATTGCGCTGCAAAAGCTAAAAAGTCTGCCTTAAAGGCGGGCGATTTTGTCGTCTAGCACGGTGAATTCGGGCTTGACGACAGGAGCCGTAGCTGGGGTGATTTGCGGGCCAGGGTTGGCAAGATGGGGAATGCTTTTGCCCCCAGCTACTTGGCGCAGGCGCTCGTGTTCGGCCATTACCTTGGCGGCGTATCCGCCTTCTGTGCTGTCACTGGTAGCGCCCACATATTGGCGCAAGCCGCCAGCCACGCTGCCAGCACGTGCAATGCATTCTTGCAACACCTTCACCCCAACGCGCAAATTGGTGACGGGGTCAAAGGCAGCCAACTTACCGCCAAAGATGTCGTATTTGTCGCTGTGAACCTTGGTCATCACCTGCATCAGGCCTTGTGCACCGACGGGGCTTTGGGCAAAGGGGTTAAAACCTGACTCTACTGCCATGACCGCCAAAATTAAAGTGGGGTCGAGCTTGGTGCGTGCACCGATTTCATAGGCTTCCTCTACCAAGGCTGACAACGGCTCGGGTGCTACGCGGTATTTTTTGGCCAGCCAATAAGCCACTGCAGCCTGCTGTTTGGGCAAATCACGCGGGTCTGTGGCGGTGGCGCGGTCAATGGCATCGGGCTCTGCCTCGCTCACGCCTGCCATTGCTCCGGCGGGTTGGCGTGCTTGCAGCCAGCCAAACAATTGTGTCTCGCTAATGTGGCGCAGCTCAGGCTTGGCCACCAAAGCAACACATGCAAATGCCAATACTAAGCCAATCACTGCAAAACCATTGTGCGCTACCTCAAACAGGCCGTGCGCTACGTCGCCTACAAACACGCGCATTGCGGCAGCGCTGTCGTGGGTCATTTGTCGTATTCGGTGCATCATGAACAAAACCTTTCTGTAAACGGGGCGGTGCTGTAATAATCAACAGCAGGGTTTGCCCGTGGGTTAGGTGTTGGGCGGATTGTAGAGGGGTTGTAAATGCCATGTCAATACTATAAAAATCGATTAACATTATTAAAAGTTATAAAAACGAGCATATCCGTGCATTTTTTGGCATTTTTATGCATGCTTAGGGTTTTTAGAGAGCAAGTTCAAATGCATTGCGCCGCAAAATTGTCAAAAAAGGGATTGACCCGAGGCGAGCAAAGGCATACAGTAAAAGCGTCAGATCTTTCTGGCAAACAGTGCAGGCATCTTTGCCTGTTCGCACCCTCGGACATACCACTCCGAGTGGCGCATCCAGACGGCATGAGGCGAAAGCCTCGCCGCCGAGCCCAGTGAAAATGCTTAACGCGCTCACTGGGCTTTTTTGTGGATGTTACAAAGCGCATGAATACACTATAAAAATAATAGCAATATATGACCATATCGCCATGACATTGCCAATATTTTCTATCAATTCACGGTTTTAACGACGTTTTAATGTGCTCAGAGTACCCTGCGGCAGGCTATGAAGACACGGTGGCGGTTTTTTAGCCTTTTTGCGGCGAAAATACTGCCCATGCTTAATATCTTTCAAAACAACAAATCCCCCGAAACCCCCGCCGCGCCTGCTCCAGTAGCTGCGCCTGCCCATCCGCTTGATGCCATGACGGGTGGTGCGTTCAGTGCCGCAACTTCTGGCGAGCGTGCCGCACGTATTCGGGAGTGGCTTTTAACCAAGCCTTCCCCTGAGCAGATGCAAGATGTCTTCAAGGAGCTCAGCGGCAAAGACAAAGGCGCAGCCAAACCCCTGCGCGAAAAGCTCGACGAACTCAAGCGCGCCAAAGGCCAAGAAGCCATTGCCGCCGAATGGGCCGACAAAGCCACGGCGCTCTTGGCGCTGACCAAGCTCAACATTGCCGACGCTCTGGCTTGGCAGCGCGATGCCGCCAAAGCAGGCGCTGCCTTGTCTAAAGAACCCTTGGCCGCCCTGAAAGTGCAACTCAGCGAGCGCGTCAAGGCCGTGGAGGACCTGCAGCACCGCGCCCAGGTGCAGCGCGAAGCCGCCATGATGATGGCCCAGCGCGTAGAAGTGTTGTCTACCAAGCCTTGGCGCGACGCGCAGGCCGCGTGGGAGCCCCTGCGCACCGATGTGACCAGCTGGCAAACATTGGCCGACGCTTTGGCGGGCGATGCCGTTTGGGTGAGCGTAGACGCAAAATTTGGCACGCAAATGGACACGGCCCGCAGCCAGCTTTTTGCGGTGTGGGAGGCTTTTCAAGCCGCCATGGCGCAAACTGTGGCTGCCAGCGAAGATGCCGCTGCCCCCCTGCCAGCTGTGCCGGTGTGGGCCGAAGAAATCCGCCAAGCCCGCCATGCCGCCAACCCGCAGGCCGCGCCTGATCGCCCAGCCCGGGCCAAGGTAGACCCTGAAATACGTGCCAAATCGACGGCTGTGGTGCGCGAGCTACTCGCCAAACTAGAGCACGAGCTGGCCGAAGGCCATGGCAAAGCCAGCCTAGGCGCGGCCAACGACGTGCGCACCGCCCTGAAAGAACACGGCGCCAACATTGGCGACAAGCTCGACATGGCCGCCCAACACGCTTTGGGCGCAGCCGGTGAGCTAGAAGGCTGGCAGCGCTGGCGTGCTAACCAGATTCGTGACGAACTGACCTCGCGCGCCGTAGCCTTGGTGAAAGAGCCGCTAGGTGGCCGCAAACAACAAGAGGCCGTGCGCGCCCTGCGCGACGCTTGGAAGCAAACCGACCAAGGCGGAGCACCCAACCACGCCATGTGGAAGCGTTTTGACGATGCCTGCAACGAAGCCTATAAGCTGGTAGAGGCGTGGCTAGACAAAGTCAAAGCCGAGGAGGGCGCACACAAAGCCCAGCGCCTTGATCTGATTGAGCGCGTCAAAATTTGGACCGAAGCCAACAAAACCCGCACCGACTGGAAAGAAATCAACCGCATTTTGCACAATATGAGCGAAGACTGGCGCAACGGCGGCCACATAGGCGAAAAGGCCTATGCCGAGCTCCAGCCTCTGTGGAAAGAGGCCATCAAAGGCGCACACGCCGGCATTGATGCCGCGCAAAAAGCCAGCCTGACCCTGCGCCACGCCATGATTGAAGAGGCCAAGGCGCTGGGTGCCATGCCTAATTTGCGCATTGATGCCGTGCGTGCGCTGCAGCAGCGCTGGCAGGCCGAGGCGCAAAGCGTGCCGATTGACCGCAAACAAGAGCAAAAACTCTGGGATGCTTTCCGCAAACCGATTGACGACGCTTTTAACGCCAAATCCGCCCAACGCGAAGCCGAGCAAAGCGCCCGCCGCGATGCCATGAGCGCACTAGACCGTGGCGTGCTCGATGCCGTGGCCGCGCTAGACGCAGCGAACGCCAGCGGCGACGTGCAAAAAATCAAAGCCGCTATTGCTAACCTAGAAGCCGCCTCGCGCGGCCAAGCTGTGGCACAAGAAGCCGCCAAAGTGGCGGAAACCGCAGCAATTATAGAAAAACAAGCCGATGTCAGCGTCATATCGTCATCTGATGCTATCGAAAACGAAGTCAATGCGGCTGATGATGCGCCTGCTACCCCGCCTGCAGAGCCTGTGGCAGTGGCTGCCCCAGTCAAAGTAGCCAAACCTGTAGTCGCCATGCGCGGCGACGACCGACCCGGCGCTAAGAAAATCGACGCGCCTGCTGCTGGCCGCTTTGCCGACAAGCGTGGTGGCGCTGGCCAACCTGGTGCGCCGGCTGGCCGTGGCGGCGAGCGTGGCAACGACCGTGGGGGTGACCGTGGCTTTGGCCGTGGGAACGACCGAGGCGCTGACCGCGAGGCTTTTGAAGACCGTGGCCCGCGCCTGTCCAACGACGCTTTCTATGCCCAGCGCGACGCGCTCGACCGCGCCCAAGCCTCTCTGAAAAAGCTAGCAGCCCAAGCCCATGGCGAATCCCTGACCGCGCTGTTAACAGCATGGGAGCAGCGCCAAGCCGAGGCTATGCCCAGTGTGCAAGAGCTGGGTAAATCCGTCAGCCCCGCAGCGCGCGCCGCATGGTCAAGCGCCGTAGCCAAGCCCGCCGTGCAAAAAACCGAGCGCGGCGATGCCGCCACCGCCCTGCTGCGCCTAGAAATGGCCGCCGAAGTGCCCACTCCCGCCGAGCACATCAGCGCCCGCCGCATGCTCCAGCTGCAGCTGCTCACCAAGCGCAACGACCCCGGCCCACTGGACACTTGGGCACTGGACACTACTGCTGTGCTTAGCACGCCACACGACGCAGCCAGCGCGCGGCGCTTGCAAACGGCGCTTAAGGCTTTATTGCGCTGACACCACCGTTGAGGGCGTCTTTTTTCCATTGCTTCACGCTTTTGCCTTGGGTTTTGCGAAACCAATGCGCAAAAGCGCTAGAGCTTTTAAACCCCAGCAAATAGCCAATTTCGGCTACGCTGCGGTCGCTGCCTTGCAGCTGGCGCACCACAAGGTCATTGCGCACCCTTTGCACCAGCTTTGAAAAGCTGAGGCCTTCATGCACCAGTTGGCGGTGCACGGTGCGTCGGTCAACGCCCAGTTGTTGGGCCACGATGTCTGCATTGCAGCGCCCTTGCGGCAGCAGTGCCACTACCATTTGCTTGACCAAAACCGATGTGTCGGTTCGGTTTTGTGCCAGAGCACGTTCTAAACTGAGCTGTGCCCAAGCCACACGCCCTGTGTCGCGGTCGGGCAGCAAGGCCAATAGATCGGATGTGCTGCAAACTAGGCCGTTAAAGTGCGCATTGAATGCAATCGGGCAGTCAAAGATTGCCTGATGCAGGCCTTTTTTGTGGGGGGCACGGTGCGCAAAATAGACGCCGCGACAGCGCCATTCTTTGCCTAATATATCGCGCAAAATGCCATGCATCACCCCCACCGCCATCTCCATGGACTGGCGTATCGGCACAGCGGTGTCGGACAAGAGCTCTTCGCGCACGACCACCACGTCTTTGGCAATTTCTATGCTTGTAAAAAGGGAAGGATTGACCAGTTGCAAATAGCGGGTGAGGGTTTGCAAAGCGGCCATCCCTGTGGGTTCTTCGCGCACCACGGTGCTCACCACACCGAGGTGCGCCAAGCGCCTGCGGGCCGCCAGCTGCAGTCCAAAATCCTCAAAGCCACTTTTTTCTGCGCTGGCCTCTAACAACTGGCAGGCTGCATGCAAGGGGATCAACTGGTCGGGTTCTTCTAGCATCTCACGCGATAAAGCCACCTGCCGCAGCATAACGCTCGGTTCTAAGCCTAAGGATTGCGCCAGCTCGTTGTATCCATGCAGCGTGGCGCTGCGAATAAGACGGGAAATCCCTGACATCAGTCGTCCCAATTAAACAAAGTCATGTCCCAAAATAACAAACCAAAAGCCAAGTGTACTCGCATACTAGCGTTTCCGTATATCCCCTTTCTAGGAGTTTTATGTCTAGCAATCGCACCACTTCCATTTTGCGCCGTAGCGCCATAGCGCTAAGCTTTCTTGCTCTGATTCAACCCAGTTGGGCGTGGACTGACAAGCCTGTGAGGCTGCTGGTTCCAGCGCCAGCAGGCGGCACGATGGATGTCGTGGCGCGTGTGATCGCGCAGCAATTGTCCGCAGATATCGGCCAACCGGTAGTGGTGGACAACCGCCCGGGTGCTGGCGGCGCCATTGCTGTGCAAGCCATGCTACAAGCTCCCGCAGACGGCCAAACCATCATGGTTACCGCAGACAACATATTGACCGAAATTCCCCATGTGATGAAGATGCCCTATGACCCGCTCAAAGATATCAAGCCGATTGCCACGGTGGCAAGGGCGGGCATGGTTTTAGTAGGCACGCCGAGCATGGGCGCTGATAGCCTCAAAGCAATGGTTGCGTATGTCAAAGCCAACCCTGGCAAAACAAGTTTTGCCTCTTACAGCGCGGGCACAACGTCGCAGTATGCCGGCATGATACTCAATCAAAAAGAGGGCTTGGACATGCAGCATGTGCCTTTTGCGGGCTCGCCCCCAGCTTTGCAGCAGGTCATGGGCGGGCAAATTCAGGCGATGTTTGATGGCATTGTGACCTCCATGCCGCAAATCAAGGCGGGCAAACTCAAAGCTTTTGGCGTAGCGGCGCGCACGCGCTCTGCGCATTTGCCCGATGTACCGACGCTGACCGAGCTGGGGTATCCTGAGCTGGTGTTTGGTAACTGGCTGGGGGTTATCGCTGCTACCTCTTTGCCCGCCGAGCTCACCGCAAAAATCAATGCGGCCATCATCAAAGCTGCAGATGCGCCCGCTATCAAGGGTCGCTTGGCGGCGGTCGGTTTTGAGGCCAACACCCCCATGTCATCTGCAGAATTGTCTGCAGGTCTGCGGGCAGATTTTGAGCGCAATGCGGCGATTGTCAAACGCTTTGACATCAAGCTCAATTAGTAATCGACCAAGCCAAAGTGGAGAATATATGCACAACGCTGCCTCCTACAACAGCAAGCTGCAAGTTCATCCTTTAACCTGTGCCATCGGTGCACAGGTTGATGGTGTGGATTTGGGTCTCGCATCGGCCGATCAAGCCTTGTTTGAGGAAATTCGCGCCCTTTTGCTGCAATACAAAGTATTGTTTCTGCGCAATCAAAATATGAGCCGGTCCGAGCATGTGGCTTTTGCCCAGCGATTTGGCTCGCTCGAAGACCACCCCGTGGCAGGAAGCGACCCCAATCACCCCGGTTTGGTACAAATCTACAAATCGCCCGACAAGCCCAACGACCGCTACGAAAACTCTTGGCATACTGATGCCACATGGCGAGAAAAACCGCCCATGGGCTGTATGTTGCGCTGCATCGAATGCCCTCCTGTTGGGGGGGATACCATGTGGGCCAATATGGCTTTGGCGTATGCCCGACTGCCTGATGCCATCAAGAGCCAAGTGGAAGGCTTGCGTGCCCGCCATAGCATTGAGGCCACATTTGGCGCGGCTATGCCAGTTGAGCGCCGTTTGGCACTGAAGGCCCAATTCCCAGATGCTGAGCATCCCGTGGTGCGAACACACCCTGAGACAGGTGAAAAAGTGCTGTTCGTCAACGGATTCACTACCCATTTCACCAATTTTCATACAGCCAGCAATGTGCGCGTAGGCCAAGACTTTACCCAAGGCACGAGCGGGTTATTGCAATACCTGATCAGCCAAGCGGCCATACCCGAATACCAAGTGCGCTGGCGCTGGCAGGCTGGCGACGTGGCGATTTGGGACAACCGCTGCACCCAACATTACGCCGTGATGGACTACGCCCCTTGCCACCGCAAGATGGAGCGTACCGGCATCATGGGCGACACCCCGTATGAATCGAATTTGAAAGTAACTGAACTATGAATTTTCTAGACGGCTCCTTATTTCCTGAAAACCAAGCCCCCTTGGTGATCACCGCCGCGCCCTATGCGCCTTCGTGGATTCCCTCCGACTTTGCGGCTGATATCCCCGTGACGATGGAGGAGCAAATTCAAAAAGCAGTGGACTGCTACAACGCGGGCGCTGCCGTGCTGCACCTGCATGTGCGCGAGCTCGATGGCAAAGGCAGCAAGCGCCTGTCCAAATTCAATGAGTTGATTGCAGGCGTGCGCAGCCGCTGCCCCGACATGCTCATTCAAGTGGGGGGCTCGATTTCGTTTGCGCCCGAGAGCGATGGCGCAGCGGCCAGGTGGCTCAGCGACGACACCCGCCATATGCTGGCAGACCTTGACCCCAAGCCTGACCAAGTGACGGTAACGGTCAACACCTCGCAAATGAATGTTTTGGAGCATATGGCCTATGAGGACATTGCAGGCACGTCGATGGAAGACCCTGCGGTGTTCAATGCGTATAAAGAAATGACCGTTCCCGCGCAGCCGGGCTGGGTGGAAGAGCATATCAAGCGATTGAGCGCTGCGGGTATACAGAGCGCCTTCCAGTGCTACAATATTAATAGCTTTGAATCGGTCGAACGCTTAATTCGCCGTGGTGTTTACAAAGGCCCGTTGGTGATGAACTGGGTGGCAATCAGCGGTGGCATGGACGCGCCGCATGTGTATAACTTGGCGAACTTTGTGCGGGCCACGCCTGACGGCGCGGTGCTCACCGTGGAAAGCTCCATGCGCAATGTGCTACCCATTAACATGATGGGCATTGCCATGGGCTTGCATGTGCGCTGCGGCATTGAAGACAATTTGTGGCAGCAAGACCACCAAGCCAAAATGGGCACGGTGCGCCAAGTGGAGCAGTTGGTGCGTATTTCCAAAGAGTTCGGACGCCCCATAGCGGACGGCCCAACGGCTAAACGCTTGAGCAAAATTGGTGTTTTCTATGAAACCACGGAGGAGACGCTGGCTGCCAATGGCTTTGCGCCCAATCCAGTGGGCGGGCATCAGGGTTTTTTGCGCAAAAGCGCCTAAGGGAAAATGATGGCAAAGGCAATTCGGTTTTACGAAACAGGCAGTGCAGACGTTTTAAAACTAGAAACGGTGCAAATAGGCGAGCCAGAGGCGGGGCATGTGCGCGTGCGGCACACGGCCATTGCAGTGAACTTCATTGATATTTATTTTCGTACCGGCGTGTATCCGCTGGCGCTGCCCAATGGCTTAGGCTCAGATGCCGTAGGCGTGGTCGAAGCGGTGGGCGCAGGGGTGGACGACATTGCGGTGGGTGACCGCGTGGGCTACTTGATGGGGCCTCAGGGAGCATACAGCGATGTACGCATCATGCCTGCGCAATTTTTGATTCGCTTGCCTGATGGTGTTTCTGACAGCACCGCCGCCACCTTGATGATGAAGGGCATGACAGCCCAATACCTTTTTCGTCAGGTTTACCCACTCAAAGGCGGAGAAACCATTGTCTACCACGCCGCTGCGGGTGGGGTAGGGCTGATCGCCTGCCAATGGGCGCGTGCAATTGGCGTCACCATGATAGGGGTGGTGAGCTCTGAAGAAAAAGCAGCGATTGCTAAAGCACATGGCTGCGCCCATACGCTAGTAACGGGCCGTGACAATATCGTGCAAAGCGTCAAAGACTTAACCAATGGCATGGGTGTAGAAGTGGTATTTGATTCGGTGGGCAAAGACAGCTTGCAAACCTCGCTCGATTGCTTGCGGGTGCGCGGCACTTTGGTGAGCAACGGCACATCGTCTGGGCCAGTAGAAATTGACACCAGACAGCTTGCCGCCAAAGGCTCGCTGTGGGTCACACGCCCAGCCATGGCGCATTACATACAGCCGCGCTCCCACATGCTGGCCATGGCCGATGAAGTGTTTGGCATGGTGCTGTCTGGAAAAATCAGCAGCGCGCCGTCTTTGGTGCTGCCGCTTGAAGAAGCAGCGCAGGCGCACCGTGCGCTGGAGTCGCGCAAAACAACGGGTGCTACGGTGTTAATGCCTCACTAAGGCTTGAAAAATCCATCAAACAACACCAATAGCGCGGGATGTGCCGCCTCAAACGCACCGCGCTGCGTGAAGTAGGCCTCAGTAGCCACGGCAAAAAACTCTGCGGGGTTGGTGCATGCATAGGCATCGAGCAGTGGTGCTGGCGCACCAAATCGCTCGTGCAAGCTCACCGCCTCTTGCTGGGTTTCATAGGCTTGGGTGAGCGTGGTTTGCCAATGCCTTGCGGCTTGGCTGCGAACGCGTAAGCCGCAAAAATTGTGAGGCAATTCGGGACAGCCATTGGCCATGCCGTTGCGCATGTCCATCACATGGGCAAACTCATGGATGACGACGTTGTAGGGCGCTGGGCTTGCGTGGTTGCTGCCTGCTGCATCTTGCCAACTGAGCGTGACGGGTCCGCCTTGCATGGCTTCGCCGGTGATGGATTCGCTCCAAAACTGCGCCACCCCTGCTGCGTTTACAGCGCTACGCCGCGCCCGCATGGCGCCGGGGTGCACCACAATGCCCACAAAATCAGCATACCAAGCCAAGGCTTGGCGTGGTTTTGAGCGCGGAGCAATGTGCAAAAGTGGCAAACAAGCTTGGGCGGCTATGCACAGCGCTATGTCGTCGGTGACTTGCAGGCCATGTGCACCACTGAACTCTTTACTGGCCAAAAAGTGCGCAACCAGGGTTTTTAAATGGAGTTGGTCTTTCGTGCACAGGATACTTAAAAAATCATAGCGAGAAAGCACCTTTTGCCATTGCGCGGCATCGATAAGGGATATGGCGCTGCGCCATGGCAGCCAGCCTGCGAGGCGTCTCGCGGCAGACTTACACCAGCTTGCTGCGCGTGCCCACCCGCGCATCAGCACAGATCGATCCGCTGCACCTGCAGCCCAGCGTGTGCAGAATCAGGGGGCAAGCTTAATCGCAGCACCTGCGCACGCGGCTTAGCAGCCTGCATGTCCCAGTCGCAAAGCACATGGCGCAACGCGGGCTGTGCACCAACCTTTGGCGCTTGGGTTTGCGCTGCACCCATCGCATGCTCAGCAGGGCGGTGGGTGTGGCCGTGGATCATGCGCTGGGCTTGCGCTGCGTTTAGCCACGCCAAGGCAGCTGCTGCGTCTACATCGGCATAGGCCGCACCTGTCGCTTTGCGAGCCTCGCTCTGGGTGCGCAGGCCACGGGCGATGCGCTGGCGCTCGGTCAAGGGCTGGGCTAAAAATGCGCTTTGCCAAGCGGGCGTGCGCACCATGGCGCGAAAAGCCATGTAATCCACATCGTCCAAACACAGTGCGTCGCCATGGCTGAGCAGGCTGCGCTGTCCACCCAAAGTCAGGACACAGGGGTCGGCTAAAAACTGCACACCGCATTGGCTTAAAAACGCTACACCCACCAAAAAGTCTCGGTTGCCATGCATGAAATACAGCGCTTTGCGCAGGGCTACAGCTTGTAAAACCGCAGCGCAACGCGCCTCAAAACTGCCTGCTACTAGCGCGGCATCGTCGCCCACCCAGACTTCAAACACGTCGCCCAACATCAGCACCGCGTCGGCGGGCGTGGTGTCTAGGTAATGCCGCCAAGCATCAAAAGTGGCTTCGTCCTGCGCATGCAGGTGCAGATCTGAAATCAGGTCCACACAGCGCCAGTGCGCTGGAGCATGGAGCGCAAAAAAATCGGGCAGTGGAATTTGCATCGCACTGCCCGCGTTCAAGTAAGTCGCGCGTTAAAGCTTACAGCAGCACAGCTTTGATGATGACCACGTCTTCTTTGGGCACGTCGTCATGAAAACCTTTGCGGCCCGTGGGCACAAGGCGAATTTTGTCGACCACGTCGGTGCCGGCGATGACCTTGCCAAACACGGCATAGCCCCAGCCTGCTGCGGAAATAGCGGTGTGGTTCAAAAAGCTGTTGCCCGTGCTGGCATTGATGAAGAACTGCGCCGTGGCCGAATGCGGGTCATTGGTGCGGGCCATGGCCACGGTGTATTGGTCGTTTTTCAGACCGTTATTGGCTTCGTTGCTGATAGGCGCATCGACAGCTTTTTGCGTCATACCGGGCTCAAATCCGCCGCCTTGGACCATAAAATCTTTGATGACACGGTGGAAAATGGTGCCGTCGTAATGGCCTTTTTTCACGTAAGCCACAAAGTTGGCAACCGACTTAGGCGCTTTGGCCTCGTCTAGTTCAAGGGTGATGACACCGTGGTCATGGATGTGGAGTTCTACTTGTGGATTGGACATATTATTTCTCGATGGTTACTTTGTTGATGGTAATAGGAGTGGCGGGCACGTTGGCGTGCGGTCCGCTGTTGGTGGTGGGCACGGCGCGTATTTTATCGACCACGTCTTTGCCGGAGGTGACTTTGCCAAACACGGCATAGCCATGGCCGTCGGGCGATGGGGCGTTGAGCATGTCGTTGTTTTTCACATTGATGAAAAACTGGCTGGTGGCCGAATTGGGCACATTGGTACGCGCCATGGCAATGGTGTAGGTGTCGTTTTTGAGGCCGTTTTTAGCTTCTAGCTCAATCGGAGACTTGGTGGGTTTTTGGTTCATGTCGGGGGTAAAACCGCCGCCTTGGATCATGAATCCGTCAATCACGCGGTGAAAAATCGTGCCTTCGTAGTGTTTGTCGCCTACATATTGCACAAAATTAGCCACGGTTTTGGGGGCTTTAGCGGCATCTAGCTCCAACACAATATCGCCCATTGAGGTGCTCATGCGCACCTTGGTCACGCCCTGCGCCCAGGCACTTGATGCTACGCTACTGATAGCAACAAATGACGATATGACCGTGACATTGGTCAAAATTTTTGTAAATTTAAGAGAAAACATCATCCAATTACTCCTTCAAAGAAAATTTTCCACGTATTTTGCGTCGCAGTTTGCGAACGCATCCAGTATTGGCGTTTGGTCACGCCAGTGCGTTGGCCGTCCTGCACCTCGCCAAATGTAACCACCATGGTAGCGGCAAGTGGCGCGGTGGGTGTGCCTTCTTGCCAATACAGCATCGAGATGTCTTTGAACTGGCTGTCTTTGCCTTTGGCGGTGTTGATTTCTTTTTGCACCACGGCTGCCCAGTCGTGTATATTTTTGCCGTAGCTGTTGAAGTCGGCGGTGTAAAAACTGAGATTTTTTTGCAAACCCGTGGCATTTTTAGAGCTGCGCCACTGGTTCCAGGCGTTTTCAAAAGCGGCAGTTTCTGATCGGCTTTGCTTGGGGTTGACCCATTGCAGGTTGGGCGCAATCACCACGGGCGTGGTGCGCGATTCAACGGTAGACAAAATACGCTGCAAATCAGGATTGGCCAAGACGACACAGCCGTCGCTGGCGCGAGGGGCTCTGGAAAACTGGTTGGGTGGCGTGCCATGCAGCCAAATGCCGCTGCCAGTTTTGCCGCGACGGGTGTCGTAGGGGTTGGGGTAGTTGATGGGCAGTGCTCCCGCACCGTAAAAGTCTTTGAGCGTTTTGGGGTCTAGACTGCTGGTGACGAAATAAACCCCGATGGGGGTGCGCAGGTCGCCCTCGGAGGATTTGTCAATGCCCAGCTTACCCACTGAAATATAGTAGTCAGCCACCAAGCGCGTGCCTTGCGCATTGTTTTCAAACAAATACAGGCGCGAGCGTGAGGCGTCGATCGCGATAGCGTGTTTGTTGCGTTCGGAAAGCCTCACAAACTGCGCGGGCAGATGCCCTGGTTCAGGCCGCTCACGCAGTGCTTTGAGCCGCTGTGCAGATTCCTCGCGCAGCTCGGCCAGTTGCGCTGTGGCCGCACGGGCCGTAGTGTCGGGCACATCGCCTATGCTGCGCACAGGGCGAATTTGCGCCGATAGCAAATCCCCGTAGACCAGCTGTCCAAGCTGGAAGTGGGGTTGTTCAAGCGTGAGCGCACGGGCTTTGGCCAATGCCTCGCGCCCCTTGGCTTGGCCTACTAAGCGGTAAATTTCCAGCAGGCGGGCTTCATTGTGGTAGCCCGCATCGTTGGCTGCTTTGGGTTCTATAGCGGGGGCGGCTTGGGCGAGCGAAGCCATTCCTGCCGACACGGCAAGAAGCAGCGCTAGCATTAACGCATGCATCTTCATGGGTGGTGGCCGCTTAGCCGCCAGTGGATTCGCGCACGATCACCCAACGGTCGGCAGACTT
>JANOYR010000149.1:0-2736 GCA_031428975.1 Polaromonas sp.
CCAGGGACCTACGGATTAACAGTCCGGCGCTCTACCAACTGAGCTATTGAGGAATACAGCCTATGATTATAGCCATATTTTGGGCGTTTTTACAAGGCAGCTTGCACAGAAATACGCACACTGCGTGGCTGCTGGGGAAACAGGTAGATGTGGCCAAACTGGTAAGGCGATTCTTTGAAGAACTGGCGGTTCAAAAGGTTGTCGATGCCCAGCGTCCAGTTAGTCGCCACGCCTTGCAGCTTGGTGGCGTAGCTCAAACCAGCATCCACGCGCGTCCAAGCGGGCAAAGATACAGAGCCGTCGGCCAGCACATTGCGTGCGCCTTCGTGCGACAGGTGGCCGCTGGCGCTAAGGCCGGGCAGGGCGGCAAAGCGGTATTGCGCATTGAGCCTTGCAATCCATTGGGGCACATTGGTGGGGCGCTGGCCGTTGTTGAGGGGCTCAAGTGTGCTGCCATCTCTGCGGGCTTTGATGGCGGTGATGCCGCCGCCCAGCGTCCATGCGCCCAGATTAGCCTGCGCATTGGCCTCTAAGCCGCTGTGCACGGCTTGGCCGTCGTAGTCGCCGGTGCAGGGGCTGATGCCTAGGCGTGCGCAGCCGTCAAGGTTGCTCACTGGGCGGCGAATATTGAAATAGGCCACCGACCAGTTCAAGTCTTGGGCCGCACCCTTGATGCCCAGCTCGGCTTGGCTGGATTTGAGTGCGGGCAGTGCCACGCCCGCATTGGTGTATTGCGCGGGGCGGTTGGGCACCACTTGGCTTTCAATGCCTTGGCCCGCGCTGGCATACAGCATGTGTGCGGGGCTTAGCTGGTAGGCGGCGGCCAACCATGGCGTGGTAACCGACGCGCTGTAGTCGGTAGCCCGCGGGCTGGTGGCACTGGTGCGCACGCTCTGGCGCTGCAAACTGGTGTGGCGCAAACCCAGCCATGTGCTCAACTGGCTGTTCCATTGGATGGTGTCTGCTGCAAAAAACTCGTTGCTGCGTTCGTCGCGGTTGGTATACGGACTCGTAGCGCTGGGGTCTGGTGCTACGACTATAGGAGCATAAAAATTAATCGTGCCGGGCGTGGTGGCGTTGTAAGCGTCGGTACGGCCGCGCTCGGTGTAGCGCGAAAGCAGCGCCCCCATGCTCAGGGCGTGGCGCACGCTGCCGGTGGCCAGCTGGCCTTTGAGCTCGAACTTGGCCGCGTTGGTGTTGCGCGTTTCGCCGTCAGAGCGGTAGTCGTACAGGTCGTAGTCGCCATTGCTGCAATAGCTGTCGGTGTTATACACATTCGTGCCCGCGTCAAAGCAGCCAAAGGGGAAGGCGGCGCGGTCGTTAGACGTCAGGCGCTGTGTGCCTAGCTGCACGCTGCCGCGCCAAGCAGCGTTCAAAGCGCGTTCATAGCGCAAGCTGCCTGTTGTGCCCATCAGCTCCACCGGCTGGCTCCAGGGTTGGTTGTTGATGTTGATGCGGGCATTCGGCGCAGGCAGGGCGTTGCCCAACAAGCTCAGGCCGGGAATGCTGGGCTGGCTTTTGCGCGAATATTCAATTTCGCCTTCTAGTAGGCTGTCTCGGTCTATGCGCCAGTCCATGGCCAGCGCCGCCAACTGGCGGCTGCCCTTGGTGCCCGGCGCAGCGGCGTTCAGGCCTTCTTGGGCTAAATTGACTCGGTAGCCCAAGGCTTTGTCTGTGCCAAAGCGGCCTCCAAGGTCAGCGCTGACGGCATAACCGCCAAAGCTGCGCAGCTCTAGCCCCACGCTGCGCAGGTCGTTGGCTGTGGGGCGCTTGACTTGGTAGTTAACCAAGCCGCCCGGGGCACTGGTGCCGGTTTGCAGCCCGCTCGTGCCCTTCAAAATGTCCACACGCTCTTTGTTGTCTAGCGGAAGATAAGTCTCGGCGCTGATGGGCAAACCGTCGCGGCTGAAGTTGCTTTTGTTACTCAGCACAAAGCCGCGCACCGTGGCGTAGTCCCAATATCCCACGGTGTTGTAGGCATCGCTGACCGACGCATCCAGCTTGATGGCATCGGCCAAGCGGTGCGCCCCAATCGCGCTGAGTTGCTCGGCGCTGATGCTGCTGGCGCTCAGCGGCGTGCGCTCTAGCGGCGCATCGCCAAGGCCAAAAGCCTCGGCGCTGGCAGCGCTGCGGCGCGGCTGCACCGTGATGGGGCTGAGCGTATTGGCGTTCGCTGCACCGCTAGCTTGCGCCACGGCCTGGGCCAATGCGTTGGGTGCAAACGGCGCTAAGCTTACTACTAAATACGTAGCAAACAATGATCTTTTGACGGTGACATTGGTCTTAAAAACCTTAAATTTTCGGTCTTTAGATGTTTGGGAACAAACGGGAGACAAAATTTTTGCCATACATGCTTTCATGTGATGACAGGTCGGCTTGGATCGCTCGGCTTAGCCCAGTTAAATAGACTGCTACCGTAAGAGGCGAAGAGAAATGCCCCAGCGAATCATGCTTCCCTGCGCGAGGATTACCTCAATCAGGTTCAAAGGGACTTTCTCAGTCGCCGTGCTTTTCAGCACCGCAACACCCCTAGCGTGTGTTCTGTTTCATTAGAACAGGCGTATTTTAAATAGATTTGTAAGCCCATTGCCCAAACAGGCTTAAAACTGCACATAAAAGGCCAGCGCCTATACTGCCCCCATGTTGAATCCACCACTTTTAGCCCTGCAAACCGCCAAATGGGCCACCCGCACACAGTTTTTCATACTCGGCGGCGCTGCGGGTGCTTGGGGGGCG
>JANOYR010000150.1:0-2115 GCA_031428975.1 Polaromonas sp.
GGGATGCTACGAAAATTATAAGCATTGAGCCCCTTGGGCATGTGCTGGGCGGCAAACTCTGGGGTGGCGACCACCACGTATTGCATCGCACCCAGCGGCACCATTTTGCAGCCACGCAGCGCTTGGCGCAGGGTGGTGACACAGCCCATCACCTGGCCTTCACGCAGCCAGTCGTGGGTAAAGTCTTGGTCGTCGGTGATGATTTCTATGGGCTGGCCCGTGCGCGCCAAGTCGCCCACGGCAGGCAGCGCCCATGTGGCGATGCTGTCAGCATTGATGGCGATCGACACGCGCTCTTCGTCGCGGGTGCCGCCGGTGCTGCTGGGTGCCAGTTCTTTGAGGTCACGCTCCAAATCGGCGCGAATCAGGCGCATTTGTTTGGTGTGTTTGAGCAGCAGCTGGCCCGCGCTGGTGGCTTTGAGCGGGCGGGTACGCACTATCAGCACCGTGCCCACCTGCGCCTCCAGTGAGCGCAGGCGCTGCGACACCGCCGACTGCGTGATCGACAGGCGCTGGGCGGCGCGTTCAAAACCGCCCTCTTCCACAATGGCGGCTAAACACTCCAGTGCGTCGGGGTCAAAGGTGCTCATGGGGGCTTGCTTTCTGCCAATGGCTTGTATTAGTTTGCCTGATGTTTCTGGCATCTCTTTAATTTCACTATTAATTCTAGTGCTTTTGCGCCACACTTCATGCCTATGAAAACCATTGTTTTAGGCGCCGGCATCATCGGCATCAGCACCGCTTGGCATTTGCTCGAACGCGGCCACGAAGTCACGGTAGTCGAGCGCCAGAGCGACGCGGCGCTGGAAACCAGCTTTGCCAATGCGGCGCAAATATCGGTGAGCTACTGCGAGCCTTGGGCCAACAAACACGCGCCGCTCAAAATGCTGCAATGGATGTTTCAAAACGACGCGCCGCTGTTGTTTCGTCCCCAGCTAGACTGGCAGCAGTGGCGCTGGGGCTTGAAGTTTTTGGCGCAATGCCACGACGCGGCGTTTGAGCGCAATGTGGCGCAGATTGTGGCCTTGGGTGCGTACAGCCATGCCGCGCTGAAAGACGTGGTGGCGGCCACGGGGATTTCGTTTAACCGCTTAGAGCAAGGCATTGCCCACTTTTTTGTGGACCAAAAATCTTTGGATGGTGCGGCGGACGCTGCCCAGCTGATGCAGCGTTATGGCGTGAACCGCCAAGTGGTGAGCACCGCAGAACTGCTGCGTATTGAGCCCGCGTTCAAGGCCTTTTCTAAGCAAATAGTAGGCGGCACATTCACCGCCAGCGACGAGTCAGGCGATGCCCGCATATTCACCCAAGAGCTGGCCAAACGCTGCGCAGCGCGTGGCGCACAGATGCTGTATGGCCATTCTGTGACGTCGTTGGGCAACCTCTCAAACGCTACTAAAAAAATAGCTATCTATGACGATATGACGGCGACATCGCGCGAAATATCTGCCGACCATGTGGTGGTGGCCTGCGGCAGCTATTCAGCGCCCCTGCTACGCAAAGTAGGGATTGATTTGCCTATATACCCAGGCAAAGGCTACAGCGCCACCCTGCCCCTGCTGCGCCCAGAGCTTGCGCCCCAAGTTTCCACGATTGACGACTCTAAAAAAATTGCATTCTCACGCTTGGGCAATACCCTGCGCGTGGCGGGCACCATCGAAATGGCGGGGTTTGACCTGTCGCTGGACACGCCCACGGCCAAAGCACGCTGTGCAATGTTGCTCAACCGCATAGAAACCATTTTGCCCGGCGTGTGCGACACACGCTTGCCCAGCCAAGGCGGTAACCCCCAGTTTTGGACCGGTCTGCGCCCCGCCACCCCCACCAATATCCCTTTCATTGGCCAAACCCCCATCAAAGGCCTATGGGTGAATGCAGGCCACGGCACACTGGGCTGGACGCATGGCGCGGGGTCTGGCAAGGCGCTGGCTGAGCGCATGAGCGGCGACACGCCTGATTTGGCTTTTGGGTTTTATGGGGCTTGAGCTCAAAACTGTTCTTTTAGGGTTTTTGCTTGGCTTTTGAAACTACTTGTTCTGGTGCGCCCGATCAGCGTTTTGGCGCTCCCGCCGCTCCCTCATGGCGGGCATACCGCAAATCGGTCGGACGGGAGCG
>JANOYR010000151.1:0-1796 GCA_031428975.1 Polaromonas sp.
CTGAGGCGCTGGCAATGGATGACTCGCGCTATATGTACGACAGTGACGAGATGACGCATCCGGCAGAGGTGGTGATGCGCAACTGTGCAAAAGATCCGTTTTTGGAGCGCTGGCCTTTGGATTCACAAGGGCCATCGATGCAGGGAGTGATGGGGGAGTATGGCGAAGTCGTGTCGTTGACGCAATAGTGCTGCCAGCTAGGGCTGACAACGCACAAGTTTCATTCGTTTTGAAACCTATGCTCCCTCAGCCTCGCCAGCAGGCGCTCTTTTTGTTGGGGCAATAAAGGGCTTGCCTGAACCATCGCTGGCCAAATTTGGAGTGCTTTTTTGGCCGTGATGCGCACCACTGCGCTACACGGCCTTTCAGCAACACCCGCCAGATTGCACAATTGGCGCAAACTGGCTGGCGTTAGTGTTTGTTTAGGTATTGCGCCCCTGAACATCGCCAGTCCACTGCCCTGCCCGCTGCCCTGCCCGTCAATGTACACCGACCACGCCACGATATCAAAAGCGGGGGCAAGCACTGGGTTGACCCCATCGGGGTAGAGCAAGCAAAAATTCTTCAAGTGGCCATCAAAGTTGCCCATGAGCTCGTTAATTGTGATCAAGCGCAGCAATTCATGCACGGCTGGAGTGCCCAATGTGTTGGGGTAGCGCATCATCAAGGCAGCCATGGCTGCGTAGGTCGCACCCGTGTATTTGTTTTGCGGGTCAATTCCCAACGCTTGCGCAAAATCTTCGCAGTGAATGCAGCTGCCGCCACTTCTGTCAAATCGCGTCACCGCTAAAAAGTTGCTGCTACCGCCCAGTGTGAACTGGTGTGCCAAGTTCAACTCTGTCAGTGGCACCAGCTTGTGCGCACAAACTGCGGCCCCCGCTGCTGCGGCCAGTAACAAGCTTAAATGCTCCACCTCGGGCAGCATAGGCCGATCAATTTGCGGTAATTTACCAATGATTCGCGTCACACCGCTGCGCTTGCGTGCAATGTAGCGCCCGCCTTGGGCAATCAAGCCTAGTTTGGGCTGCATGCCAGATATAGACACACCCAATGGCAAGGGGTCTGCCGTCACCGACATTTCTAGCGTATCGTGCCCTTGCGTGACAAGCTGGTTTAGCTCATCTCGTGTTACTTTGGCTGGTAGGGCTGTGATCGCACCTGGCAAATCCAAGCCACAGGCGGCTAGCAGTGCAAAATGGTCGCTCTCTCTGCAGCCGCGCTCTTGTGCCAGTTGGGTTCTAAATACGCCTTCTGGCAACATGTTTTGAAAAAACGGAGGAAGCCGCCCTTCTGCGCCATTGAGTGCGGGGTTGTGCGTCACATCGCTCCAAAACGCCGCTTGTTGCGAAGCGTCATCGGCCTGCATACTGAGCGATAGCGTATCTTGGGGGGCGGTTTTCACAAATGCTGCATCGGGCACAAAACGTGTGATGACGCTAGATGCGCCGTTGTCGAATCGGAACAATTTGCCGCAGAGTTTGCGGGCCAGAAAGATGTCCAGAATTTCGACATTCAACATCACAAATCCCTCAAACCGTCCACAGCACTGCGCACGGGCGCTGACTCCTTTTGATAACGCAATGCCTGCGCCGCCTCTTTGGGAACGAGCAAGACGGCCAAATCGAGCGCGTCTGCCATGGCTAGGAGCGTGGTTGCCGTGAAGTTCTCTTGCCCGCTTAAGGCGCGGCTTATGCTTTGCCGCGTGACACCACTGGCTTTGGCCAGCTGTACGTCACTCAATCCCAGTGCATTTTGGGCTGATAATAGGTCTTTAGCGAGGCTTTTAAGAGTTGACA
>JANOYR010000152.1:0-18795 GCA_031428975.1 Polaromonas sp.
CTCGGGCTTGTTGACCACAATAGCGCCTTGTGGCAATAAGTCAACTACCTCCCGTGTGGACGAGTCCACGGTTTGGCCGGGTTTTGATTGCAAGCGTAGGATTTTAGAGCCCGGCTGGATGATGCCGGATTTACCGGCTAAATTGCGCAGCGCGGTGTCGCCGCTCTCGCCGTAGAGCGGTTTGTCGTTGATCCACACCGTGCTGCGGTTGCCATCGCGTACCACCACGCCGCTGATGGCGAGTTTGTCTGGGATGGCTATGGGTTCTTCTTGGGCTAACAACTCGGTGAATTGCGCTGTGCCTGCGGGGCCTTGCTCAAAAGTGGGTAACTTGCGTGCAAGCTCTAGATTTCGCCGCTGGGTTGGGGTCAAGATAGCTGCGTCGATACTGACCAAACCTGGTTGCGTGATCGGTGCGCTCGTGCTGATGGGTAACTTGAGGGCGGGACCGTCTGCCACGGCGTATATCCAAGACAGTTGGCAGATAGTATTCACAGCAGGCACCACTGCATATGCGCGTGAATAGGGCTTCAGTTCGTATACACAAGAGTCAATGGCGTAATAACCAGCACCGCTGTCATGTAATTGGTTCATTAAAGCCAGCCATTCTTCTTCATGCACGCCATTGGCGCGCAGTTGCATGCGCACGCGCACCAGTTGTGCCACGGGGGTGTTGGTTTTGTCGTCGTTGAGCACCTTGATTTTTTCTTGCGGTTTGATCTCCCACTCAAGCGCATTTTTTTGCATGTTTTTGGTGGCCTGCTCCATGGCTTCAATCAGGCGCAGACGGTCTGGGGCTTGGGTGAAGCGGGTGGCTTGGAGCTTACTAAACAACTGCAGGTTGTCCTCTAGGCGGGTGCGGTCCGATTGGGTGTTTTGCAGCGCTGCATTCGATGCGGCCATGGCTGCCTGCGCCTTGGCTTGCTCGCGATTGACATCTTTTTCAAACCATTGAGCGGCTACCACCATACCGATAGCCACCGCGCACATCAACGCAGAGAAAGCGATGGCCTTAGCGGCTTTATGCCAAGCGCTGCGTGGTTTTGGGTTTTTGGTCATGGGGCGGTTTTTTGCAGGCAATAGTCTACCTTGCGCAACGCTAGCTCGCCAGTCACACCCAGCTGGGGCACCGATACATCGGGGGTGATACTCGATTGGGTAATGTAGGCTTTCCAAGTACCGCTATTGAGCGTGCTGCGCAGCAGGTCTTGCATGTTGATGGCACTGCGCTGGCTGATGTCGGTGGGCAGCAGGGTGCTGATGCGCAACAAAGCCAGCACGGGTTTAGCCGCAGCGGCATCGGGCGTTAAAGCTGCTGGGGCAGCTACAGCCGCTTGGGCATCAGGCGTAACGCCCCAAGCGGCATAGGTGGTGGGGCAGGCTAGTGCCTCAGGTGGGCTGCTGCCAGTGGCCAACGCAGCTAGCTCCCAGCGCAGGTTTTGCACGGCAACCCCAGGCACAGCGGCTAGGCCTTTGGCCAAATGCTGCATGGCTTCTAGCTGGTCGGGCTGGGCTGCAATGCTTTGTTGCCAGGCCAGCACGGTGGCCACAGCCAAGCCCGCTTGGCTCAAGTCGCCTTTGGCTTGCTGCACTTCTTGGCGGGCTTGGTTGTCGATGCTGGCAGCGCGCATTACCTGTGTTTGGGCAGTGTTGCGTTTGTCGATTGACTCCCACACCACTGCGCCTGACCACAGTCCAGCTGAAGCCAAGGCGGCAAAACCAACCATGCGGGCATTGCGGGCAATCAGGGTGGCACGCCAAGAGGTGCGGTAACTGTCGGGCAAAAACTGCAGCTGCGCTGAGGTGTGCTTAAGTTGGGGCAACAAGGTGGCGTAGCTGTCGGGCACAGCGCGTATGCTGGGCAAACGCAGCGTGGGGTCGTTGCTGGCGTCTACCAAGGCCTGTTCATCGCTTTGGGGCAGCCACATTTGGGTGCTGATGGGGGCTTCGGTGTTGCTGAGCCAGTTTTGGGCAATGAGGTATTGCGCGGTGCGGCGGGCCTCAGCCAGCACCACGGCTGCGCCCAGTGTGCCCTCGTGGGCGGTGAGTGCCAGCCGCGAAAACAAAGGCGTTTGGCCGCGCACCAGCACCTGGCGCAGGCCAGCTGGAGTGGCTATTAAGGCAAGGATAGGCAGCATTGCAGATTTTTTTTGCGGTGAATCTGATTTTTTGTCTAGCGCCAAAGCCACCAAAACAGACAACGGCCACAAGCCTTTGAGGCGTGCCTGCCGTGTGCCCAATGCCGCAATCCACAGCCCAATACGCTCGCTTTGCCCCATGCCTACAAGGCTCACCCGTGTTGGCGGGCGCCACGAGCCCGAGGGGGCACACACCGCGGCGCGGTAGGGCGTGTCACGCAATTGTTGGACTAATCGCCTGCCAATGAGTTGCTGGCGTGTGCTGGCTAGCCAAATGGGCGGCAGATTGCTTTGAACATACGACTCGTCCATAATGTCGTTGATCAATGAGCAATACGCCCTTGGCGGAAAATGCTGCTCTAGCCACGCGGCCATGTCGTCTTGCTCGCTCGCTATGGCCACCAAGCTGGCGCCGCCCAGTCCTAGTTTGTACAAATGGGCATTTTGCTGCGCAAGGACTAAAGCAAAGTCAGACATATTAAAACTTGACTTTAGAAATCATGTCGTAGATAGGCAACATCACTGAAGACATGATCCAAGCGATCATGCCACCCAGCAGCACGGTAAGCGCGGGCTGAATCAGGCCTTGTAATTTACCAATCGAGTCGTTGATTTCACGGGTGTAAAAATAGCTCACGTTTTGCAATGATTTGTCTAAGCCGCCAGTGGTTTCGCCCACGCGGATCATGCGCACGACCAAGGGCGGGAAAAGCGCCGTGCCTGTAAAAGCATCGGATACTTTTTGGCCATCTGAAATGTTTTGTGCTGCAGTGTTAATCGCTTTGCGAAATGCAGTGTTGGTGGACAAATTCTCGCAGTAGTGCAAAGCGTCTAGCACCGACACCCCGCTTTTGTACATCAGGCTGAACGATTTAGCAAACCGCGCCAAAATTATTTTTTTTAAGATCGGGCCAGTCACTGGCAAGCGCAGCTTAGCGCCATCCACCCACAGTTTGGCTGCGGGCGATACCCGTACCATCGCCAACAGCCCAGCGGTAACTGCCATGATGGCAATCGGTATGGTGTACCAAAATTTGACTAAAAAGTTAGAAAACGCCACCAGTGCTTTGGTTTGGATGGGCACTTCGCCGCCCAGCGTATTGATAAACCCTAAAAGCTGTGGCACGAGGTAAATCATTAAAAAACCAACAGCGCCTAAAACTACTGTGCCCGCAAACACGGGGTAGGTGAGAAGTTTTTTGGTTTGGCTGGTGATTTCATCTGACCACTTGAGGCTTTCTACCAGCTCGGTCAGCACTTCGGGCAGTTTGCCAGTGGCCTCGCCTGTGCGAATGAGGCTGATATTGACTTTTTCAATGCCCGCAGGCGATTGGTCGAGTGCGTCAGACAGGCTTGCCCCGCCTTCAATGCGGTCTACCAAATCGCTGGCAAAGCGTTTGACGCTCTCGGTGTCTGCCGATTCGCGCAGGTCGATCAATGACTCAAACAATGGCACGCCCGCTTGGCTGAGGGTTTGAATATGGATAAAAACTCCGATAAGCTCTTTACTTTCAAGCTTTTTACGGGCAAAAAGTGATGCACGTACGGGCTTAATACTAAGCAGCTCTAACTGCATGCGCCCAAGCCGTGCTTCAAGATCTGCTTCGTTGGCTGCAGCTTGCCGACCAGAGATAGTGCGTCCCTCGGGCGTGATGGCGCGGTAGGCAAACTCTTGCATCAAGCGCCTATTTGGGTTAAGTCCACTACCCGCGCGAGTTCCTCTAAGGATGTTGTGCCCTCAGCGACTCTGCGCAGGCCGTCTTGCGCCATGGTAGTAAAACCATTCCCCGCTGCATAAGCTGCAATTTCTGGGCTGCGTGCACTGCGCGACAAGAGGTCGTCCAGCCCCATGTCAAAGCGCAGTAGCTCCATGATACTGGTGCGGCCTTTATAGCCTTGGTTTTTGCAAATTTTGCAACCCACTGGTCGGTAGAGAGTGAGTGGCGCTTCAGATGCCACACCTAGCAATGATTTTTCAATATTGCCTGCTTCGTGTGGTGATTTGCAGTGCGGGCAAAGCAAGCGCACCAAGCGCTGCGCCACAATGCCTATCAAATTACCCGTCATGACGCTGGCCGGAATGCCCAAATCTAGCAGGCGAGCAATGGCCAAAATGGCAGAGTTGGCATGCAAGGTGGAGAACACTTGGTGACCCGTCATGGCCGCGCGAAAGGCCATTTCTGCGGTTTCTTGGTCACGGATTTCACCCACCAAAATAATGTCGGGGTCTTGGCGCATCATGGAGCGAATGCCGTTGGCAAAATCCATCTTGGGGTTGTCAGCTGCTGATGCTTGCCGGATACGCGGCATGGGGTATTCCACGGGGTCTTCTAGCGTCATGATGTTGACGCTTTCGGTGTTCATTTCGTTGAGCACCGAATACAGGGTGGTGGTTTTGCCGCTGCCGGTGGGGCCGGTAACCAAAATGATGCCATAGGGCCGCGCCAGCATCAGCCGCAGCGTGGTCATATTGCCCTGTGGAATGCCCATGTCTTGCATGGGCACAATGGATTTGCGCCTGTCAAGCACCCGTAGTACAAAATTTTCTCCATGAATAGTGGGCTGGGCTGCAGCGCGAAAATCGATGTCATGCCCACGAATCACCATAGAAATACGTCCGTCTTGCGGGGCGCGGGTTTCGGCAATGTCCATATTGGACAGCACCTTTAGCCGCACGCACAACGCCGCCCAATACTGCTTGTGCAGCACCCGCACTTGGCGCAGCACACCGTCAATGCGGTAGCGGATGCGCAAAAATCCGTCTTCAGGCTCAAAATGGATGTCGGATGCGCCTTCGTGCACGGCATCGGCCAGCAGCGCATCAATCAGCCGCACAATCGGGTGGGCGAAAGCTTCGGCTCCGCGCAATGACAAGGCATTGTCATCGGCGCGGCCCGTTCGCAGCGTTTTTAAAATATCGTCAATCGACAGGGCATAGCCATAAAAACGGTCAATGGCCGCCGTAATGTCCGCCTTGGAGGCCAAACGCCAAGCCAAATTAATGTCTACGGGTACCAAAGAACGGCATTGGTCCATGGCCACGACATCATTGACATCCGACAGGGCAACCGTGAGTTGTCGGTTTTGGGGGTCAAAATGCACGGGGAAAACAGCGTAGCTTTGTGCCACTGTTTTGGGGATCAAGGCAATGGCCGCATTTTCGGGCACCATGTCGTTGAGACGAATGGCCTGCGTTTCGTTGGCCGCGGCCATCACCGCAGTGAGGTCGTCCATCGACAACATGCCCAAGCTGACGAGGATGTCGCCAAACGAGCCACCGCGCTTTTCGCGCTCGGTCCAAGCGATTTCGGCTTGGTCGCGCGAGATCAGGCCGCGCCTTTCTAGCTCGCGGTCAAACGCGGTGGGTGTGTAGGCTGGAAAATTGGCACTCATGGGGTGGTTTTAGGAGCGGCAGCGGCTTTGAGCGCCGCCAATCGGCTGCGTGCACTGTTTTCATCGAAGGCGCTGGCCTTGCCTTGGGCGAGGGTGAGCGCAGTTTCGTAATACTGGGCGGCTAGATTTGATTTGCGCAGGTGGTCTAGCGTGACGGCGAGGTTGTAGGCGTATTGCGGTTCTTGGGGGGACAACGCATGGGCTTTAAAAAACAAGGGTTGCGCTTCGGACCAACGTTGCTCACCAGACAGCACTACGCCCAGCGCATGGTTTAAATCGGCTTCTTGGGGGGCGCGAGCCAGTAGTTCACGCAATTTTGACTCTTGTTTGGGTTCTTGGCTGTTGTTGTTGAGGCTATTGATACCTGCCAGAGCGGTTGGATTTTGTGGCTCAAGGCGCAGCACGCGCTTGTAGGCGTTCATGGCGGCTTCGCGTTGGTTGCTGGCGTGGGCGATCACAGCCAAACCCAGCCAAGCATCAGGCTGGGTGGGGTCTAGTTTGAGGACTTCTCGGTAGAGGCGGTTGGATTCTTCGGTATTGCCTGCTTGGTACGCTGCATAGGCAGACTCCATAGTGGAGGCGGGCTTGGGGGTGCTTGCGGTGAGCGACAGGCTGCTGGTGCTGGCGGAGCTTGTTTTTTGTGAGGCTGCGCTGCGGGTAGAAGTCGAAGCAATGGCGGGTGAGGGTACGACGACAGAGGCTCTGGGCTTAATCGGTGTGTTTGGTTTTTCTCTCGGATTGAATCTTGAATCGGATGCCGAGATTGTCGCTGCGGTGGTGTCTGTCATTGCTGTAGACGACGAAGTTTGCGTTGTTGTACTCGCCTTGGTGACAGAGGCAAGAGAAGTATCACTAGGTGTTATGCCACCGCTTACTGTATTGGGGACATGATTGCTGGCAGTTATGGAGGTATTGGCACGTGGTTTGGAAGCACCAAATCCAGTGATTGCATTCATTAGCTGTTCACCCCAAAATAAAAATCCAACCAGCGGGATAACGCAAAGTGTTGCCACCGTTGCCAATAGGCGTGTGCGACCTTGCGTTACGGCACTTGCATTTTTTTGCTTTGTACCCGCTAAAACTGATGCAGCAGTGAGCGCCTGGCGCGGGGTGGCGGGCGCTATTGGAATGGGTGCTGCTACGGAGGGTAGCGGCGCTTGTACAGGTGCAGAGATTGTGGCTGGGGCAACTATTGGGGCAACTTGTGGCGCAGGCGCTGCCACTGGAATTGGAGCAGTCGGAATAATCGATTCAACATCTGGAATTGCTTGTTTAGCCAATACAGGTGTAACTTCAGGGACTTCCTTTGCCGTGAGGTAGAGCTCGGGAAAATCGGTTAACTCCTGCGTATCAGCTTGTTTTTCAAGGGCGGGTGTCTTTATGGGTGATTGTCTTGGTGCAACAGCAGCAGTGAGAGGTGACGCAATGGGTGACGCAATGGGTGACACAGTTACTGCCGTAGGTGCGTTCAAAGTTTCTCCTTGAGCCGCAGCAATTTTGCGATTTTTAAAATCTTCTTCGGCGCGTTTGAGCGCCTCTAGCAACAAGCTCATGGTCGTTTTCCGCTGGGCACAGGGGTGTCGCTAGAGAGCTGGCCTCGTATAAATGACGCGTCGCCATTGATACTGGCATCACGCATGATGGTAGGCCGCAAAAAAATCACCAGCTCACTTTTGCTCGATTGGTTGCTACGGTATTTGAGTAAATCACCCACAATTGGCACATTTCCGATGCCCGGCACTTGGTCTGTTGCCTCAGCGGATGCGTCTTGCATCAAACCGCCCAGCACGGCGGTTTCGCCATCGCGCACTTTCATGATGGATTCAAACTCGCGGGTTTGAATCTCTGGAATGCGGTTGGTGATGTTGAAAGAGGCTAGCGCGGGGTTGGGGTCGGTGGCGTAGCTGGTGATGCGCGATACCGTGGGTCGTAGATTCAAAGTCACCTCATCATCGTCACCAATTTGCGCCGTAACATTCATCAAAAAACCGACAGGTACGGTATTGAGAACCGTTGAGTAAACCGCTGGCGTAGCCGGGGAACTTAAGGTGGCCGCAGTGCCTGGCGTGACCGATATGGTGAAATATATTTTGTTGTCCACCACTTTAAGCAATGCCGATTGGTTATTCATGACACTTACTTTGGGACTGGAAAGCACCTTGGTTTTGCCGAACGATTCAAGTAATTGCACCGTAGCTCCAATGTCAGTGCGGCCACGGCTGCGAGTCAGACCAAAAGCCCCCAAGAAAGCTTGGCTTGCGCCGCTTAACAAAGCGCTGCCCCCGCCGGGTGCTTGCACCAGTGAGATGGCAGTATCCGCGCCATTGATGGCATTGCGAATCACCGACCAGTTGATGCCCTGTTGGTAATCTTTGGTGAGCGCTACCTCCACAATGGTGGCCTCGATCAACACTTGTCGGCGTGCGTTGCCCACAATTTGGTCTAAAAACTCGCGTATGCGGGCATGCTGTTTGCCCGTGGCGCGCACACTGATAACCCCTGTTTCAGGATTTGAGATCACAGAGGCGGCTTCTCTGAAAAGGCTGGTCTGCGCCGCTGCATTGGGCGTTAGTGCTGCGCTGGCGGTAGCTGCGCGTGGCGTTGTGCCTCCTATAGCGCCCGGCAATGTGGGTGCTGCCGGCACAGGGCCTGTGGCAGGCGTGGCGCTAGCTGCAGCAGCGCTAGAGGTGGTGGCAATGACTTTGTCGGTTTCTCGGAGCAAGTCGCGAATATTCTCGGTGAGAGTTGTCCAAAAACGGTTATTAGAGACGTTTTTTATTGAGGTAGATGATGAATTACCGCCGCCAGAGCCCAGTGATTCTGAGCCCGTGCTGCTGCTAGACTCTCTGGTAATGTTGAGATAGTCCACCTTGTATAAGCGCAAAAACGGGGCATCAGGCAAAACGAATAAATTTTTGCCTTCCAATTCGTAGCGCATGTCTATTTGGCGTGCAATCCGGTCGAGCAACTCGTAAATAGTTTGGTCTAGTGCGTTGAGCGTCACCATGCCTGTTATGCCTGGATGCACGTCAAGATTCAATTTGGCATCGCGGGCCAAGGCAAATAGCAAAGTCTGCACGTTCACGTTGTTCACAACCACGCTATAAGTTTCTTGTGGCTTGACTACTCTGGGTGCGGGTAAACGGGGTGCGCCAGTGGAAACAGGCGGTATATTGAGAGCATCATTTAGCCCAATTGTTGGGGCTGGCGCTTGAATATTAGCGGGTGCTGTGGCAATGTCTTCGACCAAGTGACCCCGCGATATGGGAGGCGCGGCACTGGGCGACTTAGTGGGTGATGCGCAGCCGCCGGCCATCAAACTTGCTATTAATGCGGGCTTCCATCCTAGGCGGTAAGTTTTCAAGGGGAGGGTTCCTTTCGGATGGCTTCCATGCTACGTAGAATGGGTTTATAACGAGTGACTGGCAAAGGCGCAGATTCAATAAATTGTAGGGCGGCTGAACGTGTTTCAAAATGGCCTACGTAGATCGCATGAAATAATTGCTGTTGGTACAAGCGGTCGTGTATCAACACCGGTAATTTGCGCGTTAACTCAGCAGTATTTTCAGTTGATGCTTCCAATGCTGCTTGAATTTCCAAGACAACCGCCATCATTTCAGCCGATTTCGGCGCACGTTGCGCCAGTACTTGTACGGTAAATCCTTGGTTGATAGGGTCGGCAAAAAATTGGTCGGTTGCTAGTTTTCGGGTTTCAAAATTTGAATCGCGCAGCATGTAAGAAAAATCTACAGGCTTTTCCGGTGCAATGACCTCTTGCGTCGCGTTTGTCCCGGTGGTATTTGGCGCAACTGTAAGAATAACAGTTGTGGTCTGTGAGGGTGCGATCGGAGTTATTGGTGTGATTGGTGTGATTGGTGTGATTGGAGAGGCTGGAGAAATTTCTGGCGTATTTCTGGAGGCCGCTCCAATTGCCGTCGGCATTTCGGTGTGTAATTTTACAGAGCTAAACCCAAGACCATAACCCAAGCCTAAGGTTGCAAGCAAACCAAAAGCTGGAATGCTAATTTTACGCATGCGATCCCCAATGGTGCGCACGCGCTCTTTCGGTTCAGCTGAGCTGTTGGTGCGTTTGGCACTGGGTTGGTTATCGCCACAGGCACGGCGCACCTGTGTAATCCCGATACGCACAACACCCTCTGCGTAGGCCGCTAACATGGATTTGTCCGCAAGCATATTAAGCTTGCGTGTGCGCCCCTCAGATACGTGAACCAGCAACTTGCGTGCAGCAGCGTCAAACAGCTCGCCACCTTGCCAGCCTGCTTTTTGCAATCGAAACGTAAGGTACGCAGATGCCTCCTCTGCGGTAAGGGGGGGCAGCTCAAACCGATGGCTCACACGGTCTTTGACTTGCCGCAAACGAGGTGAATTGAGCAACTCATCAAGCTCAGGTTGACCAAAGAGTACTATTTTCAATAGCTTGTGGTGGCTGGTTTCTAAGTTTGAAAGTAGTCGGATCTCTTCTAAGGTGGGCGATGGCATACTGTGTGCCTCATCAATCACCACTACCACGCGTCTGCCTTGTGCGTATCTTTCGATCAACGCAGTTTCTAGCACCGCTAAGGACTGGGTTCTGTTGACCCGCGGAGGCTCGGTCATCAGGTCACGCGTGATGGCGCTGAGTATTTCATCGCGGTCAAAAACTGGGTTGGCAAGGTAAACCGTATCGGCCTGTAGAGGGCGAAGGCGATCTAGCAGCATGCGACTGAGCATGGTTTTCCCCATGCCAATTTCCCCCACCACACTCAAAATGCCTTCATCGTGCATGGATGCAACGATTAAACCTTCCAAAATATCGCCGCGTTGTCCTCCAGAAAAGAAGAACTCAGTGTCCGGCGTTATTCTGAATGGGTCTGTTGATAAATTGAAATGGTCGAGGTATAGAACACTCATGGGTAACTGCTTTTTATATAGCAATGCGTGTATAGATTATGCGCGAAGAACCCTGTTTACCCTCATTTTTTGTAGCAGCGCAGCCTCTTTGGGTATTGTATTTTCAGGAAAAAGACATTTTTTTGTGAATTCTGATGCGCAAACCAATCTTCAATTGCATTCGTTAAAAAACCATATCAAACCAAGCCTAGTGCGCCCAGCACGGTCACTTGAGTGACTTACTAGAGATTTCCCAGACTTGTATATATTTTTAGCATAGCCACAATCTAGAATATTGTCTTGCCCTGAAAGTAAAAAAATGAACCACCTTAGCAGCCTTGATGCTATTTTTTTGCACATTGAATCGCCGGAAATGCCCATGCATATCGGCTCGCTCAACGTGCTGGACTTGCCTGAAGGCTATGCTGGCGATTTTTTTGAAGATGCCAAGCTGCGCATGACCGAGCGCCTGCATTTGGCCGACTTGTTCACCCGCAAGCTGGCATTGATGCCCTTTGACCTCTCGAACCCCGTCTGGGTCGAAGACGAAGACATTGATCTGGACTACCACATTCGCCATATCACCTTGCCCAAACCGGGCACGAATCGGCAACTTCAGCAATATGTGGCGCGTCTGCATTCCACACTCTTGGATCGCAGCCGCCCACTGTGGGAATTTTTTATCATCGACGGCCTCAAAAGCGGGCAAGTCGCGCTCTATACCAAAGCGCACCATGCGGGCTTAGATGGCCAAGCGGGCATTGCAGTGGGCAGGGCGGTGTTTGACTTAGAGGCCACTGGCCGTGTTGTTAAGCCACCGCGCCCGCGCGTGCGCCGTAACCAATACCAACTTGGCATTGCAGAGCTGGCAGGCGCGGCGCTGAGCAACACGGTGCAACAGGTGGTCAATTTGGTGAAAACAGCACCCGCCATGTTGCGTGCGCTGCGCGATGCTGCTGCCCCCGCGCAAGACGAAAACGGCAAACGCAATTGGAAGAAACCTGGCGGCATGAAGCTTTTTGGTCCGCGCACATTGCTCAATGTGGCGGTGACCAACCAGCGCACCTTTGCGGGGCGCACCATTTCTATGGCGGAAACCAAGTTTATTGGCAAAACTTTTGGCGCTTCGCTCAACGACGTGGTCATGGCCACGACATCTGGGGCACTGCGCAAGTATTTGCGCGACCACAACGACTTACCCGACAAACCATTACTTGCCGCCGTGCCCGTCAGCCTGCGCGTGGCGGGGGACACATCGGCCAACAACCAAGTCAGCATGCTGTCGATGACCATGGCTACCGAGGTAATTGACCCTGTGGACCGCCTGATGGCCATCAATGCAGCAGGCAATGCCAACAAGGCCATGATGGGTCGTGTTAAATCTGCCATACCCACCGATTTTCCACTCTTTGGAGCACCATGGCTGGTCTCGGGCATCGCATCGCTGATTGGGCGTTCACGCCTGATGAATGTAGTGCCGCCCATTGCCAATTTGGTTATATCCAATGTGCCTGGTAGCCCTGTGCCGGTGTATTTTGCGGGGGCTAAATTGGTTAGCTACTACCCAGTCTCGATTGTGGTACACAGCATGGCCTTGAATGTGACGGTGCAAAGCTATGCAGGCCGCCTAGACTATGGCCTGATCGCTTGCCGCCGGGCTGTGCCTGACATCACCGATTTGGCCGACCATTTGCTTGCCGAACACCAAATTTTGCTGGCGCGTGCGCAGGCGCATGTGGCTGCCGAGGCGGTTGATCCAGCAGCGGCTCCTAAGGCTACAGCAGCTGCCGACAAACCAGTCACCACAAAATCAGCAAAAAAAACTAAAATAGTAATATCTGCGCCCGTAGCTGAACCAGTGAAAAAAGTAGCCAAAAAAGCCATTGCCCAGCCACTCATGGTCAAAAGCGCAGTGACCAAGCGCCCTGTGACCAAGCGCGCAGACAAAGCGACAAAGCTTTAAACCAGTCCTAGTCCGCCCAACAATGCCCCAGCGCCTAAAACCCAAAGCAGGTGCACTTTGGTGCGCCAGACCACCAGCAGAGCGCTAGCCGCAAGCAGCCACAGCGGCCAGTCTTTGGCGGGCTGGTTGTGCACTGCGGTTAAAAGCCAAGCGGTGGCCAACAAAAGCGCAATAGAAATAGGAGCAAGAGATGCTTTGCTGGCGCGTGCCACGATGTGTTCTTGGTTGTGGTGCAGCCAGCGCGTGGCGGCAAAAGTCAGCACGCTGCTGGGCAGCAATATGCCTATAAAAGTAGCTGCTAGCCCCGCTGCTGCAGCGCTGTAGCTGCCGCCCAGCGCTAGCCCTGTTTGCCAGCCCAGCAGCGGAATAAACAGCACATTTGGACCGGGTGCCGCTTGGGCAATGGCAATCGATGCGTTGAATTGCGCGTCGCCCAGCCAGCCTTGGCGCTCTACTAAATAGCGGTGCATGTCGGGAGCGGTGGTAATAGCGCCGCCCACCGCCAAGAGTGAGAGCAATAAAAAATGGCCAAACAGGCCTAACCATTGGTCTAGACTCATCAATGTACGCCTTGTAGGTCGGCGCGGATCAAGCGCCATGCATACGCAAAAGCGGGGATGCCTAAGCCTAAAACGGTGTAAATAAGCGGAATGCGTAATATACCTACTGCTATAAACGTAAGAGCAATCAATATCCAACAGGTGGCAGCACCAAGCCTATTTTTCTTCAAACCTGCAAGCATTTTGATGGCAGCAGCGCCGATCAAACCTGCCGCTGCTGCGCCCATGCCCCGTACCGCGCCCGCTACCTGCGCCACATGCGCGTAATGGTTATACAAAACCGCCAAGACCAAGACAATCAGCATCGGCGCAAGCAGCATGCCCGCCAGCGCCGCTACCGCACCGCGCCAGCCAAAATAGCGGTTGCCCACAATAATCGACAGGTTAATGACATTGCCGCCGGGCAAAATCTGCGACACCGCCCAGTCTTCTACAAACTGTTGCTGCGTCATCCAGCGGCGCTTGTCCACCATCTCGCGCTGGATGATGACTAACACGCCGCCAAAGCCTTGCAGCGCTACGCTGGTAAAGCTCAGAAAAAGCTCTGTGAGGGATTGGGGGGCAAGCAGTGCCTGCGGGGCAACTGGTGTGGCCACAGGCGGAGTCAATGGTTCGGGCATGCCAGCATTATCGCAAACACCGCTTAGCCTTTTGATCGGCGTTTGCGCTCCCACTGCAAAAGGCTGGTCAGCCAGCCCGATGCTCGGGTCGGAAACAAACGGTACAGCCAGTCAAAAATAAGGGCATCAGCCCCGATCAGCAGACGAGTTTGGCCGCGCTCTATGGCGCGGATGATTTGCGCGGCGGCTTGCGCAGGTGTGGTGCGCGCTGCAAAATCAAACTGGTCGCACATTTCTTGCGCACTGCTTGCAATCAGGCTGACATCTACCACCCGTGCTTGGTTGGCAATTTGGGTGCTGATGCCGCCTGGATGCACGCACAGCAGCTGCACCCCACTGCCACGCAGCTCTTGGCGTAGGCCATCGCTAAAGGCGCGGACTGCTGCTTTAGAAGCGTTGTACATGCTTTGCGTGGGCATGCTCACCATGGCAAATATGCTGCTGATGTTGACAATCACCGCCTGCGGTTTGGTGCGCAGCTGGGGCAAAAATGCGCGGCAGCCATGCACCACGCCCCAAAAGTTGATGTTCATCAGCCACTGCGCATCTGCTGCTGTGAGTTGGTCCACCGGAGCCACCAAGGACACACCAGCATTGTTAACGATGATGTCTGCACCACCCCACAGCGATTGGGCTTTGTCTGCTAGCGAGAATATAGCGGCTTCAATACCTGTGTCGGTGATGTGTGGTTCGCAGACAGCGCCCAGAGCGCGGCATTCAACCACAATGCTGTTCAATGCCTGCGCTTGAATATCGGCCAAAAGCAGGCGCGCGCCGCGCTGGGCGCATTGCAGCGCCAGTGCCCGGCCAATGCCCGAGGCCGCGCCTGTGATGACGATGGATTTGCCTTGCAATACCCGCATCTCAGTACACCGGAGTGTGCGCTGCAATGGTGGCTTTTAGCGCATCGCTCACGGCAAAGCCAGCGCCGTGCGCAGCCGCCAGTTCGTTGGCACGCTTAGCAAATGCATCCACACCCATGCCATAAATAAACTGCATGGCACCACCCGTCCACACCGGAAAACCAATGCCAAAAATCGAGCCAATATTGGCATCGTGCGCCGTGGTGAGTACGCCCTCGTGCAAGCAGCGCGCGGTCTCTACAGCCTGTCGGTACAGCAGGCGGTCTTTCAAAGTGTTCAAATCCCACGGGGTATCGGGCTTTTCAAATGCCGCACCAATGCCACCCCACAATTGCTTTTTTCCCCCGGCGGGGTAGTCATAAAAACCAGCGCCCGCCGCGCGGCCAGCGCGTTTAAGTTCGTTGACCATCTTGGCCACCACCCGCTCGCCAGCAGACGGCGTATAGGTTTTCCCCTCGGCCTCAAAATCAGCCTTGGTTTGCTCCATCACATGCATCGACAGCGACAGTGAGGTTTCGTCCAGCACCGCCAGCGGCCCCACGGGCATGCCCGCTTGAATGCCCGCGCTTTCAATCACGTTGGCCGGTATACCTTCGCCCAGCATGGCTGCGCCCTCCATCACAAACGTGCCAAAAGTGCGGCTGGTGTAAAAGCCGCGCGAATCATTCACCACAATGGGGATTTTGCCCAGCGCCTGCACATAGTCATAGGCACGGGCAACGGTGTCGTCGTTGGTGAGTGGCCCTTTGATGATTTCTACCAACTTCATCTTGTCCACGGGGCTAAAGAAGTGAATGCCAATGAAGTCGCTGGGCTTGGCGCTGGCCTTGGCCAAGCCGCCAATCGGCAGGGTAGAGGTGTTGGACGCAAAAAATCCGCCCGCAGCCAGCATGGGCTCGGCCTCTTGCGTCACACGCGCTTTCAGTGCTCGTTGCTCAAAAACAGCTTCAATGATCAAGTCGCAATCTTGCAAATCTATAGCGCTTGCGGTAGGCGTAATCAACGCGAGCAGGTTTTTTTGTGCATCGGCCGTCATCTTGCCTTTGGCCGCGCGGCCTGCGCAAAGCTTGGCACTGTAGGCTTTGCCCGCCTCGGCTTTGTCAAGGCTCACGTCTTTAAGCACACTGGCTATGCCTTTGCTGGCCTGCACATAGGCAATGCCAGCGCCCATCATGCCTGCGCCCAAAATCCCCACTTTTTGAGGCTTAAATTTAGCCGTGCGGGCAGGGCGCGACGCCCCCGCCTTGATGGCGTTCATGTTGAAGAAAAAAGTGTTGATCATGGCCTTGGCATTGCGGCCTGTCATGAGCTTGGCAAGGTAGCGGCTTTCTATGCGCAGGGCGGTGTCGTAGTCCACACTAGCGCCCTCGACCATGCAAGCCAAAATAGCCTCGGGCGCTGGCAGCAGGCCGCGTGTTTGCTTGCGTAGCATGGCGGGCACCACCACTAAGCCGCTGGCCAGCGCGGGGCTAGAGGGCTTGCCACCGGGAATTTTGTAATCCTTGGCATCCCAAGGGTGCATAGCCGCCGCAGGGTTACTGGCATTGGCCAGAATGAAAGCTACCGCTTTGGCACGCAATACACTGGCGTCGTTCACCAATTCATGCACCAGTCCTAAGTCAAATGCCTCTTGCGCACCAAATGTTTTGCCCTCCATCAAATAAGCCTGCGCCCGCATCAGCCCTAAATGCCGCGTCATTTTGGTCACGCCGCTGGCACCCGGCAGCAAGCCCAGCGTGACTTCGGGCAAGCCAAATTGGGTTTTTTTGTCCAACACCGCAATGCGGTGGTGCCCCACCAGCGCCAGCTCCCAGCCACCGCCCAGCGCCGTGCCATTAAGGCAGCTCACCACTGGCTTGCCCAGCGTTTCTATCGTGCGAAAATTGCGTTTCACCAGCTCCACCTCAGCATAGCAGCGCGCCGCATCACTTGGCTGCAAGCGCATCACGCCCTTAAGGTCTGCGCCTGCAAAAAATGTGGTTTTATTCGAGGCCAATATAACGCCCGTTATTTGGTCTTTGTCTGCTACTAATTGTGCAGCAGCAGCCGTCATGTCGGCCTGCCAGTCAAGGCACATGGTATTCACGGGCGAATTAGGCTCATCAAACGTGAGGGTGGCAATGCCGTCGGCCAAAGTGTATTGAATAGTTTTCATGGTTTAGATCCGCTCCACAATGGTTGCAATGCCCATGCCGCCGCCCACACAGAGCGTGGCCATGCCGTAGCGCAGCTTGCGCCGGTGCAGCTCGTCAATAAGGGTGCCCAAAATCATCGCGCCCGTAGCGCCCAGCGGATGCCCCATGGCTATTGCGCCGCCATTCACATTCACCTTCTCGTGCGGCACATGCAGTTCCTTCATAAAGCGCATGGGCACAGCGGCAAAGGCTTCGTTCACTTCAAATAAATCAATTTGGTCAATCGTGAGCCTCGCCTTGGCCAGCGCCTTGCGCGCGGCGGGCATAGGCCCCGTCAGCATAATCGTCGGGTCCGCCCCGCTGAGCGCTGCGCCCACAATGCGGGCGCGCGGCGTGAGCTTGTGCAGCTTGCCTGCCGCCTCAGAGCCAATCAACACCGCCGCAGCCCCATCCACTATGCCCGAAGAATTGCCCGCATGGTGCACATGCGCAATGCGCTCCACCTGCGGATAACGGTTCAGGGCAATTTGGTCAAAGCCCATCGCGCCCATTTGCTCGAAGGCCGATTTGAGTGCGCCCAAGCCTTCTAGGGTGGTGTGGGGCTTAATGAACTCGTCTTCGCCCAGAATCGTTTGGTCTAAAAAGTCTTTCACAGGCACGATCGATGCCTTAAAGTAGCCCGCTGCCCGCGCTGCCGCTGCGCGTTTTTGTGACTCTAGGGCAAAGGCATCTACGTCTGCGCGGCTAAAGCCTTCTATGGTGGCGATCAAGTCTGCGCCAATGCCTTGCGGTACAAAATGCGTAGCAAGGTTGGTCTCAGGGTCTTGCGCCCACGCCCCGCCGTCTGAGCCAATGGGAACGCGGCTCATGCTCTCCACGCCGCCAGCCACCACCAAGTCTTCCCAGCCCGAGCGCACCTTTTGTGCGGCCATGTTCACGGCCTCTAGGCCCGAGGCGCAAAAACGGTTGATCTGCACGCCCGAACACCGAAAATCCCAGCCCGCCTTCAGCGCCGCCACCTTGGCAATCACCGAGCCCTGCTCGCCAATGGGGGAGACCACACCCATGACCACATCGTCCACCAACGCGGTGTCAAAGCCATTGCGCTGCTGCAGCGCCGTAAGCACGCCAGCGAGCAGGTTCACAGGTTTCACTTCATGCAAACTGCCGTCTTTTTTGCCTTTGCCACGCGGTGTGCGGATGGCGTCATAAATGAATGCTTCGGTCATGGGGTCTCCAAGTAAAGATGGTTTATTGTGCCGCAAGTGGGCTTTGTCTTGTGTCGCATCGGTTGAGTGCTTTGGCCTGCGTGTGTCCAAGGTTAACGCCATTCCCGTTCGCCCTGAGCCTGTCGAAGGGTTCATGCCGAGCTGGCTTTTGTAGCGATGCGCCCACGCCAGTGCGTGGTCGCAGGCTGAGTGTTTGTTTAGGCAATATTTCGTGCTTAGATTTGTGATTTTTATGGAAAATACTGACAATGTCACCGTCATTTGGTCATATGCTGCTATATAAATATGAGTAAATTATGCTGAAGTGTGTTAATACAAAACTTGACCCTAGCATGCATTGATTGATGTGGTTACTCAGGATAGATGCGGCGAAAGTGATTGATTTCTCTGCGGCTGCCAGAGGCGGTTATTTCGTAAACCTCTACTAAATCATCGGCGAAACGAATTTCTATCGCCCATAAGCCGCCGTTTGCGTAATTCAGTTTTTTCTTTAGTGGCACCATGACTGAATGCGAGCGACCGTCAGCCGTTTTCCAGCGAATAGGCATTACTTCTGGTATTTCCCTATCGCCGGAAGACCCTGTCTCAGATCCGGGGCTTCTGGGTGTTGAGTTTCTAAAAACTATTGGTTTTACATATTCAATCACCACATCTGACAAATTACCTTTCCCAACATTTTTGGTAATCACGCCGTGATACGGCGCATTAGTTGTCGTAGCGCAGGCCGTCAACAAAAATGAGGCGATAAGACCCATCAATAAGGTTTTAAACATTCGCTCGGTCAAAAATGACGCCTGAAATGCAGTCTTTGCTTTTTCAACTAACCCAACGATAAGGTTCAAATGACTCACTGTATAACTCCCAATTTACTATTAAATACATAGTGAACTATGACCATATGACGTTGACATTGCCACTTTTTCTCTTGAAATGCTGATCTCTCACGCTATCCCGCAAGGTTGTAGGCTCGAGGTGTCCCAAGTTTGCGCCCCGTTCTACCTTCA
>JANOYR010000153.1:0-5040 GCA_031428975.1 Polaromonas sp.
GGTCTGCGCCGAGTTGGTCGACGCTGCGCGAGCGGTCTTTGCGGTCTACAAAGCGAATAAATATAGAGGCATAAATTTTGCCCTGCGCATTGCCCGTGTTGATGGTGGTGAGCGTGTACCGTGTTTCTGGCAATTCACGGATGATGGCCTCAACCTGCTTGGCCTTGGCTTCTGTAACTTCTACCGAAGAGCCTACAGGGGTATAAAAACTGATGGTGCTCTCCGAAAAATCGGCCTTGGGCACAAATTCTGTGCCCAGCAGCGGCACCATGAAAATGCTGGCCACAAAAATACCAAGCGCCAGCAGCAGGGTTGCAATTTTGTGCACCAGCGCCCAGCGCAAAATATCTTGGTAGCGCTCAGACAGCCATTCGGTGGCCAGATCAAACCAGTGGGTGACGCGGCCTATGGTCTTGTCGTACCACGTGACGGGCGCATAAGGCTTGCCATGGTTGTCGATGGCCGGGTCGTGCCAAATTGAGGACAGCATGGGGTCGAGCGTGAAGCTGACAAACATGGAAATCATGACCGCCGCCACAATGGTGATGCCAAATTCGTGGAAAAACTTGCCAATAATGCCACCCATAAAGCCGATGGGCAGAAAAACTGCCACGATGGACATGGTGGTGGCCAGCACAGCAAGGCCGATTTCTTGTGTGCCGTCAAGCGATGCAGTGAACGGATTTTTACCCATTTGCACATGGCGCACGATATTTTCTCGCACCACAATCGCATCGTCGATCAACAGCCCCACGCAAAGCGACAGCGCCATCATGGTGATCACGTTGACCGTAAAACCGAACATGTACATGAATAAAAATGTACCAATCAAGGCAATCGGCAGCGTCAAGCCCGTAATGACCGTGGAGCGCCAAGAGTTGAGAAAGAGAAACACAATCAACACGGTGAGCAACGCACCCTCGATCAGGGTGCGTTTGACGTTGGCCACCGCAATGCGGATGCCGCGCGAGCTGTCGCTGACACTTTCAAGGCGCACACCAAGCGGCAATTGTTTTTCAATTTCAACGATGGATTTTTTCAAATCATCGACAACATCAATGGTGTTGTCGTCTTGGGCCTTTTGCACCGTCAGAAGCAGGGTGCGCTCGCCGTTGTAGAGCGCCAAGCTTTCAACTTCTTGCGCCCCATCGCTGACGCGGGCCAATTGGCTGACGGTAATAGGCGCACCATTTTTGCGCGCCACGATGATGCGCCCAAAATCTTCAGGGCTTTTTACCCGTGATTGCACCTGCACCACGCGCTCTTGCGCCAGGGAGCGAATGGCGCCAACTGGCAGGTCTTGGTTTTCGGCCCGCACAGCATTGGCCACTTGGTCGCCACTGATGCCAAACGATTCGAGCGCCTGTGGGTTCAGGTAAATGTTGATTTCGCGTTTAGTGCCGCCCACAACGGTCACCGAGCCCACGCCGCGCACGTTTTCAAGGCGTTTTTTAAGGGTTTGCTCGGCCCAGCCAGACAGCTCGACCGGGCTCAAGCTTTTGCCTTTGCTCGAATCGGGCAACACCGCCACTGACCAGACCGAACGCGCCGATGGGTCAAAGCGCAACACGCGCGGCTCTTTGACCTCGGCTCGCAGGCTAGAGCGCATGGCGGCAACCCGCTCGCGCACGTCTTCGGCGGCTTTGCGCCCCACAATATGCAGGCCAAATTCAATCACCACAACGCTCTGGTTTTCATAGCTGCGGGAGGTTAGTGCGCTGATACCAGCAATCGAATTGACCGCTTCTTCAATCTTTTTGGTAACCTCGGTCTCTACGATTTCTGGCGCTGCGCCGGGGTATTCGGCAGTGATGACCACCACAGGAAAGTCAACATTGGGAAACTGGTCGACTTTGAGTTGCTGGTAGCCAAAGCTGCCCAGCACCACCAGTGCAAGCATGACCATGGTCGCAAAGACCGGATTTTGGAGGCTGACGCGGGTGAACCACATGGCTTATTTGCTCGCTGTGTTGGCTGCGCCGCCAGCGGGCGCGGTGATTTTGATGGCGGTGCCTTCGCGCAGGCTGCCCACATTGGCACGCAACACCCGTGCGCCGTCGGCGATTTCTTGGAGCCCCACATAGGTCAGGCCTTCAAACTCGCCACGCGCACCGAGCGTTACATTTTTGTAGGCCACCACGCCGTTTTCTAGCACCTGCACATAGGGCTGGGGTTTGTCGTTGCGCACGCTCGACAGTGGTAGGGCAATGGTTTGTATGCGTTGGGTGCCAAGAGTGCCTTGCGCGAACATGCCTTGACGAAGTCCGGCAGTATTTTGTAAGCGCAGGTACATTTGCACGCCCCTGCTGCCGGCCATCACATTGGGGTTAATTCGGACGATGGTGGCCTCAATGGGCTGCGAACTGCCCTCCAATTGTAAAAGTGCGATTTGTCCAACGCGCACCGATGCCGCATCGGCGCTGGACAACTGGGCTTCTACCTCTAAGCGCGTCAGGTCGATGATTTCAACAATACGCGCATCGATGCCGACCCGCTCGCCATTTTGTGCCAAACGCTGCGACACCACACCCGCAATAGGCGCACGCAAGACCGTGTCATCGATCGATTTTTTGGTAATGTCGACTGCGGCTAAAGCCGACTGGTAGGTAGCGCGTGCGGCCTCAAGGCTGGCAGCCGATGTATCCAGAGCGGTTTTTGAGATAAAGCCTTGGTCGACTAAATTGCGGTTGTTGTCAAATTGGCGTTGCGCAATGTCGGTTTGCGCTTTGGCGGCGTCTGCGCTGCGTTGTGACTGGGTGACCCGCGCTTGGTATTCAGAAGCATCGATTTTGGCAATGATTTGACCTGCCTTCACCGCATCGCCTTCGCGCACCGTCAGGTTTTGCAGTTCGCCAGCAACACGTGCTTTAACCACCGCTGAGCTTGCGCTTTTGACCGCGCCTGAAATCGGCAAGCCAGCGCTCAGCTCTCGCAGTGCCGCTGTCACGACATCGCTGGCAGCGATTTCTACCGAGGTATTGGCCGCTGCTTTTGCCAGTGCCAATTCGGCGGCTGCTTTTTCCGCTTTGCGGGTTATCACGGTTCGAGCTGCGAAAGTTGCGATTGCTGCGATGGCCAGCACCGCGATGCCCCACTTGATTGCTTTTTTCATGCGAAAGGTGTTTTTTTAGGGTGAATATAAATTATGCGAGTAGCCCGCGCACGATGATATCGGCCTGAGATTGCAAATACTTTTCAGGGTCAATCGCGCCACCCTCAGGGCAGCAAAAACTCATGGAGTGCTTCCACATGATCAAAAACATCATGGGCGCTAGGATGGAAAACACCGCGTATTGCACATCCACTTGCCGAAATTCCCCTCGGTCAATGCCGCGCTGAATCACCCGCTGGATCAACAAGCGCCCCGGCACAATCACCGTTTGCTGGTAAAAAGCCGCCAACTCGGGGAAGTTTTGTGCCTCACTCATCATCAACTTCGAGATACCCGACGCTTTGGTGGCACCAAAGCGCTCCCACCATTGCCCCATGAGGTAAGGCACCAACTGGGCTGTGTTGCCAGCAAATGTATCGACCTCGGCCAAGCCGTCGTTCACCGGTCCGGCCACACTGTCGGTTACAACCGCCTTGAAAAGCTCTTCCTTGCTGGGGAAATACAAAAACAATGTGCCTTTTGACACGCCAGCTTTGGCCGCGACCTCCTCGGCCCGGGTCGCGGCATAGCCTTTTTCTGCAAAAAGATCCAACGCAGCGGCCAACAACTCACCAGGCCGCGCTTCTTTGCGCCGCTCACGGCGGGTGCTGACTTCATCGGTTAAGGGGGGGGTTACCACGACAATTTAATTAATGACCAATTGGTTAGTAATATAACCGCAGACTGGCAGCAGGTCAAGCGCTGGGCGGTGAAGTTGCGCAAAGTTAGGTGAAGCGTTACGGACAAAGCCTTCAATAAGCGCCCAGCATGAGCCCGAGTTTTTCGCGCAGCACCCAGCGTGATTTGCGCAGGCCGTGGGCGCTGGGCAGCCATTCGATGAGGGCGTTGTCTTCTGGCATGATGAAACCCATGGGCGCGGGCAGCACGGTAAAGCCTGCTTTTTCAAAGGCCAAAACCGCACGCGGCATGTGCCAAGCATGGGTCACCAAGGCAATGCGGTCGATTTTGTCGGCTTGCAGCAGCAGGCGGGTTTGCTGGGCGTTTTGGGCCGTGTCGCGCGATTCGCTGTCAAGCCAGCGCAATGGTTTTTTGCCTTCTGATGCCACCCAGTCTTGTGCGAGCTGCGCTTCTGAGGGGCTGTCTTTGGCGGCAGACCAGCCCAAGCCCCCTGCAAACGCCATTGGCAGATCGGCTGTTTTGTTCAAATAAAAGCCATAACGCAGCCTTGCCAAGCCGTCGCTGTTGAGTTGGGCTGCGCCGTATTCCCGGTTGAATGCCTCAGCGCCAGAGCCCAGCACCACCACCGCTTGCACGCCCTGCGCCTTGAGCTTGCTTGCCGTGGCAACCTCTGGTTGCGGCAAAAGCTTTGCGCCAAGCCAAACCGCAGCGCCGTGGCAACTCAAAACCCACAACAGCGCCACCCCGAGCAGCTGCACCGAAACACCCAAGCGGCGCAGGCTCAGGCGCTGGCGCGTAGCAAACAAAATGCCCAATACGATCAAAAAGAGCCCGCCCGCTGGCGGCATCAGCAGGGTGGTGAGTATCGGTTTGGCCTGCCCGGCAAGCTCCGCAATAAGGCTCATAGGCGCTTCAATTTGATACTATAAACATAGCATACTATGACCATATGACGGTGACAATTGGCGAAAAGCTTCAAAGAATCAATAAAAGGCTTGCAAGCCAGTCTGTGCACGTCCCAAGATCAGTGCATGCACATCATGGGTGCCTTCGTAGGTATTGACGGTTTCTAGGTTGATCATGTGGCGAATCACATGGTATTCATCGTGAATGCCGTTGCCGCCGTGCATGTCGCGTGCCATGCGGGCAATGTCCAGCGCTTTGCCGCAGGAGTTGCGTTTAATCAGACTGATCATCTCGGGCGCGTCGCGGCCTTCGTCCATCAGGCGGCCCACGCGCAGGCAGGCTTG
>JANOYR010000154.1:0-4025 GCA_031428975.1 Polaromonas sp.
ACACAACGCCTGCCACGCGCCGTGGGCAAGGCCAAAGCCATGGATTTAGCCTTGACTGGCCGCATGATGGATGCCGCAGAGGCCGAACGTGCGGGTCTGGTCAGCCGCGTGGTGCCGCTGGACAAACTCATGGAAGAGGCGCTGGGCGCAGCGCTCATGATCAGTGAGTATTCGCAAATAGCCACCATGGCCGCTAAAGAATCTGTTAACCGCGCTTTTGAAGGCACGCTGTCGGACGGCATCATGTTTGAGCGCCGCATGTTCCACGCCTTGTTTGCCACCGCAGACCAAAAAGAAGGCATGGATGCGTTTGTGAATAAGCGCAAAGCGGTTTTTGCGCATCAATAAGTACTTTCATCAGCTATAATCTGGCGCTTCGGTGATATAGCTCAGTTGGTTAGAGCGCAGCATTCATAATGCTGATGTCGGTGGTTCAAATCCACCTATCACCACCAAATATCTCTTTCGCTTTACGCGACATTCCCGTTTCCTTTTTCAGCCTCTGGATGTTTACCATGAACCGCTGTAGCCCCAAGTTCCACTCCCGTCTGTCTTTAAATACTCTGCTTTTGATAGCAGGATACGTCCTTTTGACGGTGACATTGCCCTTTTTCTCTACAAACGCTGACGCACAGGGCTTTGTGCGCGAGTTTCCCGCCAAGGCGCTGCGTGGTACGATGGTGGTGCAACAAACGCCTCTGATCACCATCGATGGCAAACAAGAGCAGCTCTCGCCCGGTGCGCGAATTCGCGGAGTCAACAACATGCTGGCCATGTCTGCGTCCCTTACAGGCGTGGAACTGGTGGTGAACTACACCCGCGAGGTCAATGGTTATGTGCATGAGGTGTGGATTTTGACTCCCGACGAGGCCAAGCTAAAGCGTGCATCGGGGGCCAAAGAGCGTAATTTCAGCTTTGGGTCGGACGCTGACACTGCCCCCAAAGACGACGGTAAAACGCCGTTTGACAAGCTACCCAAATACAAGCAGTAAGTGGTTTTAGCCGCCTTCATCGCATGAAGGGGCTTGCCTGAATACCCGTGGCACGATTGCAGAAAAAATTGATAAAAATTCGCAAAAAATAGCCCAATGTCACCGTCATATGGTCATATTCAGCTGTAAAAATTATAGTAAATAATAATCTTCTCATGTCTAAAAAAGTATTCATCAAAACCTTTGGCTGCCAAATGAACGAGTACGACTCGGACAAAATGAGCGACGTGTTACACGCCGCCGAAGGTTACGAAAAAACCCAAAACGTCGACGAAGCCGATTTGATCCTGTTTAACACCTGTTCGGTGCGCGAAAAAGCACAAGAAAAGGTCTTCAGTGACCTTGGCCGCATCAAACATTTGAAGAAAAAGGGCGTAAAAATAGGCGTGGGCGGCTGCGTGGCCAGCCAAGAGGGCGCAGCCATCATTGCGCGTGCGCCTTATGTAGACGTGGTGTTTGGCCCGCAAACCCTGCACCGCCTGCCCGAGCTGCTACAAAAAAGAATATCGGAAAACCGTCCACAGGTGGACATCAGTTTTCCCGAAATCGAAAAATTTGACCACCTTCCCCCCGCCCGCGTGGAGGGTGCTAGCGCCTTTGTGAGCATCATGGAAGGTTGCTCCAAATACTGCAGCTACTGCGTGGTGCCCTACACCCGTGGTGAGGAAATCAACCGCCCAATGGATGACGTGTTGGTGGAGGTGGCCGGTTTGGCCGACCAAGGCGTGAAAGAAATCACGCTTTTGGGCCAAAACGTCAACGCCTACCGAGGCAAAATGGGCGACAGCGCAGAGATTGCCGACTTTGCCACCCTGATTGACTACGTGGCCGACATCCCCGGTATTGAGCGCATCCGCTACACCACCAGCCATCCGAATGAATTTACGCAGGCGCTGATTGACGCCTACGCCAAGGTGCCCAAGCTGGTCAGCCACCTGCACCTGCCCGTGCAGCACGGCAGCGACACCGTGCTGGCTGCCATGAAGCGAGGCTACACGGCGCTGCAATACAAAAGCATTGTGCGCAAGCTGCGCGCCATCCGCCCCGACATGTCCATGAGCAGCGACTTCATTGTGGGTTTTCCGGGTGAAACCGAAGACGATTTCAACAAAATGATGAAGCTGATTGACGACGTGGGCTTTGACAACAGCTTCAGTTTCATCTACAGCCGCCGCCCCGGCACGCCCGCCGCCAATTTAAGCGACGACACCCCGCACGAGGTGAAACTGCGCCGCCTGCAACACCTGCAAAAAGTCATCGACGACAGCACCGACCGCATCAGCAACGCTTTGGTGGGCAAAACCAGCCGCATCTTGGTGGAAGGCCCGTCCCGCCGCTCCAGCACAGCCGTCCCCGAGCTCATGGGCCGCACCGAATGCAACCGCGTGGTCAACTTCGCAGTCTCCGCGCAGGCCTCGCGCTTGGTAGGTCAGCTGATTGACATCAAGGTCACCGAGCGGCTTGGATATTCGCTGCGCGGGGAGTTGGTGTTGGCTGAGGCTTGAAATGGCTGATACTTGAATGCGGGGGCGGACAGCCGGACGCAGAGGACGCGAAGGTTTCGCAGAGGACGCAAAAGGAATACCGAAAAGACTGGTCTGTCAGTGGTTCGATCATTTACGTGGCCCTTTTCGAATGCTGTATGTTATATTTTTAATAGCATACTATGACCATTCGACGCTGACATTGATCTAAAAATCCATAAAAATAAGAAAAACTGACCATTAAGTTCGCTGATCTAATTGCAACCGCTTTGCCAAGCAATGTCCCCAATTTTGGTATCCCTTTTGCGCCCTCTGCGTAACCTTCGCGTCCTCTGCGTCCGGCCAAGCCCGATTTCGGCCTAAGGAAAACCAAAACCAAAATCAGCGCGGCATCCCAGGAAAACCGCCAGGCGTTCCCCCCATGCCTTTCATCCCCCCCAGTTTTTTCATCATTTTCATCATCCCGCCGCCGGTCATTTTTTTCATCATGCCTTGCATTTGCTCAAATTCTTTAAGTAGGCGGTTCACATCTTGCACCTGCACCCCTGCGCCGGCTGCGATGCGGCGTTTGCGGGTGGCTTTGATGAGGTCAGGGTTGCGCCGTTCTTTGGGGGTCATGCTTTGGATGATGCCTTCTTTGCGTTTGATGTCTTTTTCGGCGCGGTCCATGTCGGCGCCGCTGGCTTTGGCGGCCATTTGGGCGGGCAGCTTGTCCAACATGCTCGATAGTCCACCCATTTGCTTCATTTGCTGCAATTGGCCCAAAAAGTCGGCCAAATCAAAGCCTTTGCCGCTTTTGAGCTTGGCGGCCATCTTTTGCGCCGCTTCCATGTCCACGCCCGCCGTCACCTGCTCTACCAGCGCCACAATGTCGCCCATGCCCAAGATGCGGCCTGCGTGGCGCTCGGCATCAAACACTTCTAGGCCGTCAAGTTTTTCACTCGTTCCTGCAAATTTAATCGGTGCACCGGTGATTTGGCGCACGCTCAGCGCCGCGCCGCCGCGCGAATCGCCGTCGGTCTTGGTCAAGATAATGCCAGTAATCGGCAGCGCGTCACTGAAGGCCTTGGCGGTGTTCACCGCGTCTTGGCCCTGCATGGCATCGACCACAAAGAGTGTTTCTACGGGCTTGATGGCCGCATGTAACTCTTTGATTTCATTCATCAAAACATCGTCAATCGCCAAGCGGCCTGCGGTGTCGACCAGCAGCACATCAAAATAATGCTTGCGGGCGTAGTCCAGGGCGGCCAGCGCGATGTCGAGGGGCTTTTGGTCTGGCGTGCTGGGAAACCACTCGGCACCTGCCTGCGCCGTCACGGTTTTGAGCTGCTCAATAGCGGCTGGGCGGTAGATGTCGCCCGACACGGTGAGCACCTTTTTTTTGCGCTTGGTGATCAGGTGTTTGGCCAATTTGGCCGTGGTGGTGGTTTTGCCAGCGCCTTGCAGGCCGGCCATCAAGATCACGGCGGGCGGCTGGGCGGCCAAATTGATGTCGCTCACACCTTCGCCCATAGTGGCCGTGAGCTCACGCTGCACAATGCTCACCAGC
>JANOYR010000155.1:0-4393 GCA_031428975.1 Polaromonas sp.
TGTGCGCGGCCGTTTGGTGATGGACGTGGGCGATGTGAATTTAACCTTCAAGCGCTATGTAGACCAGCCGATCACGATGGTGATAGAAAACGATTACGTCACCCGCATTGAAGGCCAAGGCATTGATGCCAAACTCATGCGCGACTACATCGCTGCTTGGGGCAACCGCGAAGCCTACGCCGTAAGCCATGTAGGCTACGGCCTGAACACCGCCGCCCGCTGGGACAGCATGGCGATGTACGACAAGGCTGATTTCAATGGCACAGAGCTGCGGGCGGTGTCGGGTGGTTTCCTCTACAGCACGGGGGCTAACGAGGTGGCTAAGCGCTATACCTTGGGACATTTTGATTTGCCGCTGCGCAGCCACAGCATTTCGCTCGACGGTGTATTGGTCGTGGAGCAGGGTCGTGTGCTTTGAGATTGCGTCCTTGTTTTGTAGCGTCCGAACAGCAGTAAACACGAATACCACGCGATTTACAGAAAATCACCCAATGTCACCGTCAAAAGGTCATATGCCGCTATGAAAAAAGAAGCACAAGTAGATTTCACGCCCGCAATAGGCAAACTGCCATTCACCCCTTTGCAAGCACGCATGCTGCAAGTGGCGCACGACTTGGGCAAAAACACCTTCGCCGCCCGCGCACACCAGTGGGACGATACCGCCAGCTTCCCGTTTGCCAACTACGACGACCTGCGCACTGCTGGCATCCTTAAACTCTGCGTGCCCACAGAGTTTGGTGGCCTAGGGGCAGACTACTCCACCTACATGATGGTCTCGGCCGAAATTGGCCGCTACTGCGGAGCAACGGCACTCACGCTTAACATGCACATAAGCTCCACCATGTGGACAGGCGTGCTGCTAGACGGTGCTGGCGCGTTGGTGATGGACGGTGTGCAACGCGCAGAGCACGAACGCCGCCGTGTGTTGCACTTTAAACGCATTGTGGAAGGCGGCAAGCTCTATGCCCAGCCCTTTAGCGAAGGCACAGCCGCAGCGGCAGGCCGCGCCCCCTTTGGCACCACCGCCAAAAAAGCCACACAAAACGGCGTAGATGGCTGGTTGATCAATGGCAAAAAAATCTGGGCATCGCTCTCGGGCGCGGCTGATTATTACGGTATTTTGTGCACCGAAGACATTGAAGGCGCAGCCCCCAACCCCAAAGACACGCTCTACATCGCCGTACCCGCAGAATCAGCAGGCCTAGCGATTTACGGCGACTGGAATCCCATGGGCATGCGCGGCACGGTGAGTCGAAACCTCACGTTCACAGACGTTTTTGTATCGGATGACGAGCAGTTGATGCCGCGCGGGGTGTACCACAAAGCGGCGCAAACTTGGCCTGCTATGTTTTTCACGCTCGCGCCCACTTACCTTGGCGTGGCCAATGCGGCCTACGACTTCACAGTGCAATACCTGCGCGGCGAAGTGCCCGGCGAACCGCCCATTAAGCGGCGCATGTACCCCACCAAACAAATCGCCGTAGCGCAAATGCGCATTCAGCTAGAAAACATGAAAAGCATTTTTAGCCGCGCGATTTTGGAGGCCAAGCCCAATCCCAGCAAAGACGAAAAGCTGCGCCTGTATGCCGCGCACTACAGCGTGATGGAAGGCGCAAATGACATCGCACGCCTAGCCATTCGCACCTGCGGCGGCCAAAGCATGATGAAACACCTGCCGCTGGAGCGCCTGTACCGCGACAGCCGCTGCGGCGCACTCATGCTGCCATGGACGGCCGAGCTGCTACTCGACCGCATGGGACGCGAGACTTTGTATGAAAGCGGCGAGCGCGACGAGTGAGCAGGCTACACTGGACGCATGACACTGCATCGCACACTGCTAATTACTCTGTTTTTCATAGCGCACTATGACGTATGGACAATGACATGTGCTGATTTTTCTGTAAAACTACCAAATACAAGCCAAAAACTATGCCTCGCCGCACAGCTGCAAGACTCGAAGGCGCGCTCAGTCAAAGGGCAGGCGCTTTTTACCCGCGATGTGCTGCCCCCAGATTTGGCGGCTGATGGAGCTAGTAGGGCGGCCAGTGGTGTGACAAGCAGTGGTGCAGGTGCTGACAAGGCAAGGGATTTGCAGCGCGTGTTGGTGGTGGGCGGTATCCACGGCGACGAGCTTTCGTCCAGCGCGTTGGCCTTGCACTGGATTGCCTTGGCAGAGCAAATTCCTGCACGCACGCATTGGCGCTTTATTCCGGCACTCAACCCCGATGGCTTGCTGGTCAGCCCCGCGCGGCGTACCAATGCCAACGGCGTGGACTTGAACCGCAATTTCCCCACCCCGCGCTGGAGCACCGAAGCCCCCGCGTACTGGGAAAAACGCACCCGCAAAGACCCGCGCCGCTGGCCTGGCCACACGCCCCTGAGCGAGCCAGAATCACGTTTTTTGCATGCCCAAATGCAAGAGTTCAAGCCGCATTTAATCGTCAGCATCCATGCGCCCTACGGCGTGCTCGATTTTGATGGACCCACCACGCCGCCCAACAAGCTGGGGCGTTTGTATTTAGACCAAGTGGGTATTTTTCCGGGCAGTTTGGGCAACTACGGTGGCGTACATTTAGGCATGCCCGTAGTCACCATCGAGCTGCCCAGCGCCTTTCGCACGCCCCTGCCTGCCGAAATGCGCCAAATGTGGCTAGATTTGCTGCGCTGGAAATCGGAGCGGCTGGGGGAGAAACCCAGCAATTAGGTGGCTAATGGGATGTGCGGTGGTTTTTTGGCGCTGGTCTCTTGTACGGGATCAGGCCGGCGGTGCAGCCTCAACTCCGCGGCTGTCCTCCGGCCTTTGGCCTCCCCCTTTATGCCGCTGCGTTGAGGCAGCACCACCGGCCTGATCCTGCGAGTGTGGTGGACATGCCGCCGTCAAAAGGCCATAGTAAGCTGCATATTTAGCAGCAATTACAGTGCGAAGAGCGGCTGATTTCGGAATTAAAACCTAAAACCTAGCATAGCCCGATCAGCGTTTTGGCTCTGCCGTCCGACCGATTTGCGGTATGCCCGCCATGAGGGAGCGGCGGGAGAGCCAAAACGCTGATCGGGCGCGTCAGAACAAGCAGTTTCAAAAGCCAGGCAAAAACCCAGCTAAACGTGATTCCACCCCGTGCGCTGCACCAACTGCTCTAGGGCAAAAGCACCCAACACCGAGTTGCCCTTGGCATCCAGCTCTGGGCCCCAAACCGTCACGGTGCCAATATTGGGAATGATGGCCACAATGCCGCCGCCCACGCCGGTTTTGACAGGCAAGCCAATGCGGTAAGCAAAATCGCCTGCTGCGTCATACGCGCCGCAGGTGAGCAACAGGGCGTTGACGCGCCGCGCAGCATCGGCGCTTAAAAACTGCTCGCCAGCGCTGCCATTTTTGCCAATGTCCAACCCGCCATTGGCCAAAAACATGGTGGCCTGCGCCAGTTGTGCGCAGCTCATCACCACCGCGCATTGGCGGCAGTAGTTGTCCAGCACCAGCTCGGGCGGGTTGACAAAATTGCCGTAGCTTTTCATGAAATAGGCCAGCGCCATGTTGCGGTGGGCAGTGTCGCGCTCAGACTTGGCTGTGGGTGCGTCCCAGTTCAGATCGGGCGTGTCACTTAAAGTGCGCAGTGCGCCCAGCAATGCAATGTCCAAGTGGGCATAGCGCGTGGTCAAAATGTCGCTGATGACCAAAGCACCCGCATTGATAAACGGGTTGCGCGGAATGCCATGTTCGGTTTCAAGCTGCACCATCGAGTTAAACGCCGCACCCGATGGCTCGCGCCCCACGCGCCGCCACAGCGCATCGCCCTCTAATTTGAGCGCCAAAACAAAGGTAAACAGCTTAGAAATACTCTGAATCGAAAAGCGGGTGTGCGCATCGCCCGCGCTGATGCAGCTGCCGTCGGTGCGGGCAATGGCGATGCCAAATTGGCGTGGCGCAACATGGGCCAACGCCGGAATATACGAAGCCACCTTGCCTTGGCCATACAGGGCTTGGGCATCCATGGCAATGGCGTTGAGGGTGTCTTGCAGCTGCAGGTGGGTCATGTGTGGAGTTTAGATGGGATCGGGCGAGGCTCAAAACGGTGCGCTTTGAGCAGTGTACGTTCGCTCTGAGCTTTTCCTAGGACCCATTCCTTTATGGTCATTTTGCCGCAGCGCAATTTGCACGCCTCATAAAAAATAGTGGCAATATCGCTGTCATGTGGTCATTGTTAGCTACTATTTATATAGTGTAAGATAATCTAAGCTAAGCATGACGCGCCTGAGCGGCGTTTTGGCTCTCCCGCCACTCCCTCATGGCGGGCATACCGCAAATCGGTCGGACGGCAGAGCCAATACGCTGCTCGGGCTATGCTCGTTCTAGGGTTTTAATACCAAATCAGTCGCGCTTTACACTATATACGCT
>JANOYR010000156.1:0-3252 GCA_031428975.1 Polaromonas sp.
TGCTCGCTCTTTGGTTTTTAATACCGTAGGTACGCCACCTAGCGGCCCAGGCTGGTGGTGCTGTTTTAGCGCAGCGGCATAAAGGGGGAGCCCAAAGGGCGGAGGACAGCCGCGGAGCTAAAACAGCACCGCCAGCCTGAGCCCGTACAAATGCAACCAGAGTCAACAACTAGTTGGCAATCGTTTCGCACATAATTTGTGCACTGCACCAAATGCGCACCGCTGAGCTGGCTCAGGCCAACAAATCTGCCACATCGAGCATGCGCTGCGCTACGTCAGCCAGTTTGAGGCCTTTGTCCATGGCGGTTTTGCGCAGCTTGTCGTAGGCTGCTTGCTCGCTTAGGTTTTGCCGCTGCATCAAGAGGCCCTTGGCGCGGTCGATGGTTTTGCGGTCTTGTAACTCGGTTTTGGCATTGGCCAGTTCGCGGCGCAGACCCTGCTCGTGCTCAAAGCGTGCCATGGCCACGTCCAAAATAGGGCGAATTCGCTCGGGCGACAGCCCCGCCACAATGTAGGCCGACACGCCAGCGGCCACCGCGTCTTTCACATGCGTGGTGTCGCCGTCGTTGGTAAACATCACAATCGGGCGGCGTGCATCGCGGGTGGCCAAGACCACATGTTCGAGCGCGTCGCGCGCGTCGCTTTCAGCATCCACAATCACCATATCGGGCTGCAACTGCGCCAGCCGCTGCTCCAAAAAAGCGTCTGAGGGCAATACGGCAATCAGGTTGTAGCCATTTTCCAAAAGGCCAATGCGCAATTGGCGCGAGCGCTCCGCCTCCACTATGGCGTGGGCATCTGATGCGTCGGGGCTGAGCGATTCGGGTGCTACCACCACAATGCGCAGCTGCTGGGCGCTGCTAGCGGCTAAAGAATGCTGCCCATGTGGCAGCGCAGATTGGTGCGTAAATGGGCGGGGTGGGCTGTGCATTGCGGAAGACATGCCAACTCTGTGCAAAAATCGAGCCAACTTTTTATGAAAGCTCCATGCTAGTTTTAGGAATTGAATCATCGTGCGACGAAACCGGCGTGGCCCTTGTGCGCACCACGCCCTGCGCGGCGGGCGCAGAGCCTGCCGTGCCCACCCTGCTGGCCGCAGCGCTGCACAGCCAAATTGACATGCACCAAGCCTACGGCGGCGTGGTGCCCGAGCTGGCCAGTCGCGACCATATTCGCCGTGTGATACCACTTACAAATGAGGTGCTTGCGCAATCTGGTATTGACTTATCAGCTATTGATGTTGTAGCGTTCACACGCGGCCCGGGTTTGGCGGGTGCGCTGCTGGTGGGCGCGGGCGTGGGCTGCGCACTGGGCGCGGCGCTGGGCAAGCCGGTGCTGGGCGTGCACCATTTAGAGGGGCATTTGCTGTCGCCCTTTTTAAGTGCAGACCCGCCGCAATTCCCCTTTGTGGCGCTCTTGGTTTCGGGCGGCCACACCCAGCTCATGCGGGTAGATGCGGTGGGCAGCTACCGCATGCTGGGCGAAACCATTGACGACGCCGCTGGCGAAGCCTTTGACAAATCGGCCAAATTGCTAGGCCTAGACTACCCTGGCGGCCCACTGCTGGCTAAACTGGCAGAGCAGGGCGACCCTAGCGCCTACAAACTTCCGCGCCCCCTGCTGCACAGCGGTAACCTCGATTTTTCGTTTGCAGGGCTTAAAACCGCTGTTTTAACGCAGCTCAAGCGCTTGGTGCAAGACATCCCCGAGGGTGCGGGCGTGTCCAAAGAGCTCATGCAGCGCCTAAGCCCCCAAGCCCGCGCCGATTTAGCCGCCAGCACGCAAGCGGCCATTACCGATGTGTTGGTGCGCAAGTCGCTCAAGGCGGTGGAGCAAGAGGGTTTGCAGCGGCTGGTGGTGGCAGGCGGCGTGGGCGCCAACCAGTCGCTGCGGGCGCAGTTGAATGCGGCTTGCAAGGCGCGGGGCATACGGGTGCATTACCCGGAGTTGCATTTGTGTACTGATAATGGCGCGATGATTGCATTGGCAGGGGCGATGCGGCTGCAAGCGGGGATTTCTGAGGCGACTTTTGACTACGCTTTTGATGTGAAGCCGCGCTGGCCGCTCGATTCCCTATAACTTCCGTTCGCCCTGAGCTTGCCGAAGGGTTCACACCAAGCCAGCTTGTGTACCCCCCGGCACGCCCGCGCCCGCCCCAGTGCGCTGCCTGCTTGGCATCCAGAGTGCCGGCCCGCTTCGCGGGAAGCTGTGCAGTGCTCAGATTTTGGGGAAGCCGCAAAACTCGGGCTACGCCCTCAAACAGTTGCGTCTTCTGATCCAAAAATCTTCCGCGCTTCCAGCCCGTCCCTCAATGGATGCCAAGCAGGCAGCGCACTGGGGCGGGCGCGGGCTCTGGGTAACTTAGCGACGCCTTATGTTAGGATCTGAATTTTAAAGACTGTTGTAAAGTGATTGTCATGTGGTAACCGATTACGCCACTCTTAAAGTATCATTTGTGAAGGCATGCTTTGCGACACCTCATATTTACGGATATTCTTGTTAAACGCATCACATTTGAATAAAAAATTGGCAAACAGAAATTTAGTCTCAATGTTGTTTATTGAGTTCGAAGCATCTTGATAAATATGGATCCAAAAAATGTAAAAATCAGTGAGCTTTTTGGCAGCTTTACTGGGCCAGATTGGTATGCCTTTGTAGCGGCAGTAGTCGTAGGTGTGGGTGCCATCGCTGGTGCTGGTTACTGGGTGGGTCATAAAATAACAGTGACTCAATCTGCTGTTGAAATCGTTGAATTGAAGGGTAATGTCTCGCAGCTACAAGTTAGATTGGAGACAAATCAGTCTCGAATAGAAATGCTATCTGGCAGTATCGCGAAATTGGAAAAAGCTAATCAGGAGTTACTTAGCACCGTTTCACAGAAAAACGGAGAAGCAACTCAGCTTACTGCCCAACTCAGTAAATCTCAGAATTGCGCTTTTGTTCACGATCAAATACGTGCTACTCGTCATGAAATTGCGAATTTAAATGGCATGGGTGTTTGGGAGCATAGTAGAACAGGTGAAGAAAAACAAAACGCGCAAATTGCCGTTCTTGAAAAACGCTTAGGTGGATATCAGCTACAGCTTGGTATATGTAACAAGTGATTTGTCTACTGCTGCTATTAACAGATTGTAGTTTTTGAAATATATGCAAAAGTGTAAAACGAAAGCTTGTTCAGACTTGAGCGTAAGTGCTTCAGCTAAATATGAGTTCAGTCTTTTCTGCCTAGTAGAAATTAATCCAAACTACAAG
>JANOYR010000157.1:0-62314 GCA_031428975.1 Polaromonas sp.
GATGCGATGATTTTGCACCGCCTTCTGGACGCGCTGTTTAAAAACGGTGTGGGGATGGTCACCACCAGCAATTTTCCGCCCGACGGCCTCTACCCCGATGGCCTGCACCGCGACCGTATTCTGCCTGCGATTGCCCTGCTCAAAAAACAGCTCGAGGTAGTTAATGTGGACAACGGCACTGATTATCGCCGCCGTACCATGGAACGTGTGGTGCTCTACCACTCGCCCTTGGGTATACAGGCGGACACCGCGATGGAAGATGCATTTAACCAACTGGCCGAGAGCAAAGACGAAGACAAAGCCCTGCGCATCGAGTCGCGCGAAATAATGTCTCGGCGCAAAGCTGGTGGCATTGTGTGGTTTGACTTTAAGGTGCTCTGCGGCGGACCACGCAGCATGAACGATTATTTGGAGCTGGCTTCGCAGTTTCATACCGTGCTGCTATCTGATGTTCCGCAAATGTTTGTACGCCATGCCTCCGAGGCGCGGCGTTTTACATGGTTGGTGGATGTGCTGTATGACCGACGTGTCAAGCTCATCATGTCGGCGGCAGTTGCACCAGAATTACTTTACACACAAGGCCCTTTAGCGCACGAATTCCCTCGCACAGCTTCACGTTTGAATGAAATGCAGAGTACCGAGTTTTTGGCGCTTGAGCGGCGCACTGTGGACACCCGTTTAACATAATGCCATGAAGCGATCGATTCTGAAAGTTTCATGGCAAATTGCATTTGCTATATTATTAATAGTGACGTACGGCTATTTAACAGTGACATTGGCTCAAAACACTCAAAATTTTGAAGAAGTCGATGCCAATGAACGCCAACGGATTGCGACCGAGCGTGCAGACCGCTTTCGCAGCAATACGCAAGAGCGCAAGCTTTGTTACCAGCGATTTGCCGTCAATGACTGCCTTGAGCGAGAAAGGGCGCGGCATGATGCCAGTATGGACGATCTGCGGCGACAAGAAATCAGTCTTAACGATGCGCAACGCAAAGCCAGGGGTGCCGCTCAGTCGCAAAAATTAGACGAAAAATTATCTGCCTCCAGGCAGGCAGATCAAGCATTGCGCCGCGAGGATGCCATGCGCCAAACACAAGAACGCCAAAAGCAGTCGGATGAAAAGCTACTAGAAAAACAACAGCGCTTGCGTGAAATACAGGAAAATCCGCCAGCGCAACGGGTGGCCAAAACGCCGCAAGCACTGCCCAGCAAAGCGACACCCACTGCAAAACTAAAAACGGACACTGCTAGTAGCCGCGCAAATGCGCTCGCAAACCAAAAAGCCTACCAAGAAAGACAGTTAGAGGCACAACGCCGAAAAAATGATGCCGCTAAACGTATGGCAGAAAAAACCAAGCCATTGCCCGCTAGTTTGCCAATGCCAACTGAGACCCAAAAATGAGTCGGGTCAGGCAAGCTCTACGGCGCTAGAAAGCTTTAGCGGGACGCTTCGCGCAGGCTCGCGATAGACGGTATGGATGGGCTACGCGGTCTTTCTTCAGCAAGTGGCTCAAGCTTGACGATGACCAAGGAAAGATTGTCACCTGTGCCGTGCGCCCGAGAACGGGCTTTGTCAATTAAAAACTCTGTGGCCTCGCGAGGGCCAAGCGTCGACATGACAGCCCCCAATTCTTTGTTGGAAAAGTAGTGCCAAACACCATCGCTACAGCACAACAAAGTGTCTCCCGGTCTTAGTTGGTTGATGCTGTGCTCGCCCATGGGTGGGTCGTCTTCAATACCGAGACAACTCATCAAAATATTAGACTGAGGGTGAACATTGGCCTGTTCTTCTGTGATCTCGCCTTTGTCGACCAAAGTTTGAACATATGAATGGTCGAGCGTGCGGTGCACCATGGTATTACCGTGGTAGTGGTAAATGCGTGAATCCCCAGCATGCACCCAATGGCAGTCCCCAGAAGGGTTGATAATAAAAGCAACGACCGTACTGTGCGGCTCTTGTTCAGACGAAATAGCCGTGAGTTTGATGACAATGTGCGCCTCTTGCACCAATTGCCGCAAAAATGCGGGCGCATCGTCCGTGTAAGGGTCGTAGCGCTCAAACAATTGCTTGGCCGTCAGCATCACTTGGTCAGACGCTTTTCTTCCGCCACTGCGTCCACCCATTCCATCGGCTACAACCGCCAGCATGCAGCCTTGCAGGCGAGGGTGCGTGATCAAGGCCACTTGGTCTTGCTGGTAATCGCGGTCTCCCTTATGGATGCCAGTCGATGCGGTGATTCGGTAGCTTTCAGCCATGCAAAAAATAAAAACCAGTTAAAAATGCGCATGCTGCGCTTACAGGCCGTATTATCAGCGCAAACCCATAACACTTTGCCAATGCAAACCCTAGATGACAATTTGCACTCTCCTGAGCGTCGCTTGATTGAATTGCGCATGGAGCATGCCGACCTGAACGCAACAGTCGATGCGCTCGGCTTGGCTGTGCCGGTAGACGAGCTGACTCTGCGCAGACTCAAGAAGCGTCGCTTGACGCTGCGCGATCAAATTTCGCATCTTGAAATGATGCTTGATCCGAAAGAGCCCGCTTGAATATTTTGATCGTGAGCGCAGTTCCATGATGGATTTGGGGGCACAAGTGCGTGCTGCATTCACTGTAGGCGGCAGTTTGTCGAATGCAACTGACGGTTTTAAGCCGCGCCAAGGCCAGTGGGAGATGGCCATGGCGGTGTCTGACACGATAGAGTCAGGTGGGGCGCTGGTGGTAGAGGCGGGCACCGGTATTGGCAAAACCTTTGCGTATTTGGTGCCAGCTTTGCTTAGCGGCAAGCGCACATTGGTGTCCACCGCCACCAAAGCCCTTCAAGACCAGCTTTATACCCGCGATTTGCCCCGCCTCATTGAGGCACTCAAACTGCCCGTGCAGTCTGCGTTGCTCAAAGGCCGCTCCAGTTACCTTTGCTTGCACCGCATGGGGCTTGCTCCACATGAAATTTCCCCCACCGACCGTGCTGGTCTGCGCGCTTTGGCCAAAGTACAGCAGTGGGCGCAGGTCACACAAACGGGCGACATGGCTGAAATTTCTGGGCTTGATGAGCGCTCAGGCGTGTTGCCATTGGTCACTTCCACACGCGAAAATTGTTTAGGCTCGAATTGCCCGCAGTTCAAAGCCTGCCACGTTAGCCTTGCACGGCGCGAGGCATTGGCGGCGGATGTAGTGGTGGTGAACCACCATTTGTTTTTTGCTGACCTAGCGGTGCGCGAATCGGGCATGGCCGAATTGTTGCCATCGGTAGATATTGCGGTGTTTGACGAGGCGCACCAGCTCAATGAAACCGGAGTGAATTTTTTAGGCAAACAGCTGGGCACTGCGCCGCTCTTGGAGTTTTCGCGCGATATGCTTGCGGCCGGACTCACTTCAGCACGCGGCTTGGTAGATTGGCAAACCTGCTCAGCCGGTGTCGAGCGTGCGACCCGCGACCTGCGCTTGGTGGTAGGCAAGCAGCTGCCGAATGCCCGCCTGCGCTGGATAGGCCGCGTGCCCGATGGGCTGGACGAGAGCCAATGGGACGAAGCACTTGAGGTGCTGCAAAGTGCCTTGGATTTAGCATTAGAAGCGCTGGGCAGCGTGAGTGAAATATCGCCAGATTTTGTGCGCTTGCATGAACGCGGCGCTGAACATTTGGAGCGCTGCAAAATATTCCTATCACCCTGTGCCAAAGCCTGTGTGCGCTGGGTGGAGGCGGGAGTGCAAATTCGGCTTGTGGAGTCCCCGCTAGACATCGCCGACACTGTGCGCAGCCGCATGCTCAAAATCTCCAATACGCCCCTGCCGCAAGACGCAGGTGAGCCGCGCAAACAGGCCTGGGTGTTCACATCGGCCACTTTAGGTGACGATGCAGGGCTGAGCTGGTTCACCAAGCCCTGCGGCCTGGACGGCCATGCGCAAGTGCTTAAGGTAGAAAGCCCCTTTGATTATGCTTTGCAAGCAGCCGTCTATGTGCCGCTGGAGTTGCCACGGCCTAACGATGCCAACCACAGCCTAGCTGTGGCCCGCTGGGCTGCTGACGCAGCACGCCGCTTGGGTGGACGCACCCTGGTGCTGACCACCACGCTACGCGCCTTACGCGCTGTGGGCGAGGAAATGGCCAATTTGCTAGACGGCGCAGCCATTGAAGTGTTGGTGCAAGGCAATGGCACCAAACGCGAGCTGGTAGAGCGCTTTCGCGCTGCGGGCGAATGGGTCTCTAGCCCACAAGCCAACGCAGCAGCAGGCGCGTGGGGCGCAGCACCGAAAGGCTGTGTATTGGTGGCCAGTGCCTCGTTTTGGGAGGGCATCGACCTGCCCGGCGACGTGCTGCAACTGGTGGTCATCGACAAACTGCCATTCCCACCGCCCGGCGATCCACTGGTAGAGGCACGCACCCAGCGCCTTGAGGCTGGCGGTGGTAATCCGTTTAAAGACTATTTCGTGCCCGAAGCCGCCGTGTCCCTGAAACAAGGTGCGGGCCGCTTAATTCGCCGCGAAAGTGACAGTGGCATGCTCGCAATTTGCGACACCCGCCTGCGCCAAATGGGTTACGGTAAGCGCCTGCTCGATGCGCTGCCTCCCATGCGCCGCTTGGTTACGCAGGCCGAATGCAACCAAGCATTGGATGCGCTGCGGGTGGGGTGATGCCGCTAAGTTACCAAACCTTCCACCAAGCATCCTTAGAAGATTTAAATCCCTGCGTCAGGTATTCGCTTTTAGGATAAGTTTTTTCCAACACGCGCTTGGCATCGTCGCGCAGCGCCGTCAGGCCGATTGCATCGTAGCTGCGTACCATTAAGAATAAAGCCTCCTCTACGGCGGGTACGTCGCGGTATTCTGCTACGGCGGTTTGGGCGCGGTTAATGGCGGCGACATATGCGCCACGGTTGAAGTAGTAGCGCGCCACGTGTACGTCGTATTGCGCCAGCGAATTGGTGATGTACACCATGCGTTGCTTGGCATCGGGTGCGTAGCGCGAATCAGGAAAGCGGGAGGCCAGCTCTTTGTAGGCCTCAAAAGATTCTTTGGCCGCTTTTTGGTCGCGTTCGGACAGATCCTGTTGGCTTAAAAAACCAAAAATGCCCAAATTGTCATTGAAATTGACCAAACCTTTAAGGTACAGCGCATAGTCCATAGCGGGGCTGGCGGGGTGTAGCTTGATGAATCGGTCTAGTGTGGCCAAGCTCTGGGCTTGTTCATTGGATTTGTACTGGGCAAATGCTTTTTCTAGCTGGGCTTGCTGCGCCAAGGGGGTGCCAGCGGCGCGGCCTTCTAATTTTTCTAATAGCGGTATGGCTTTGTCGTATTGGCCAGAAGCCATTTCGTCTTTGGCTTCAGCGTAGATTTTGTTAGGACTCCAGCTTGCGGTTTTGTCGGCCGTGATAGAACTACAGCCGCCAAGGGCTGCAAGTAGCAGGGCACTTAAAAGACCAGCCGAAGCAGCGGATAATCGAGGGTGAAACATCGCAAAACCTTTTTTCTAACAAATAACGAGCCCGCTAGCCCTTGCTGCGTGCCCACTCTCTAGTGATTCTCCGTGATTATATCGACCGACCACTCCCCCACCATGTCTGATGATGAAGCGTTTGAAAGCTTCGATACGGCTGAAAACGATGCCTTGGGTGCCGTTTTAGATGCGCCCAGCACTGCCAGCATGGCTTACAACATGGCCGATGACCCCACCGAGCACGAGTTGCGCGCCATCACCGTGCGGGCCGACCAGCACCGCGCCCGCCTAGACCGTGTGCTGGCCGACGGTGTGCCCGAGTTTTCTCGCAACTATTTAAGCCAATTGGTAGAGGCGGGTGTGGTCACGGTAGACGGCAAATCCGTCACCAAGCCCGCCTCAAAGGTGAGTGTGGGCGACGTGGTGCAGGTAACGCTGCAGCCCACGGCACAAAGTTTGGCTTTCCGGCCTGAAGAAATCGCCATAGAAATTATCCACCGCGATGCCGATTTGCTGGTGATTCACAAGCCCGCAGGTTTGGTGGTGCACCCTGCGGCGGGTAACTGGAGCGGCACCCTGCTCAATGCCCTGCTGCACCACGACCCTGCGTGCGCCCAACTGCCACGCGCGGGCATTGTGCACCGACTCGACAAAGACACCAGTGGCCTGATGGTAGTGGCGCGTACGCGCCCCGCCATGGATGCACTGGTGCGCATGATTGCTGCGCACGAGGTGTCGCGCCAATATGTGGCCATGGCGCACCGCCCATGGCGCGGCGAAGCGCAGCGCGAGGTAAACGAAGCGATTGGCCGCGACGTGCGCAACCGCCTGCGCATGACGGTAGTAGACCTGTTGAAAAACCCCGGAAAAGTCGCTCGCACCCACATCACGCTACTGGCCACTACTGAGGTTGGCTGCTTGGTGCGCTGCCGCCTGCACACGGGCCGCACCCACCAAATCCGCGTGCACATGGCGCATATTGGCCACCCGCTGGTGGCCGATGGCACGTACGGCGGCGCAGCGGCCGCCGGTATGCAGCGGCAAGCCTTGCATGCCCAAAAATTGGCCTTTGTGCACCCTATGACGGGTCAGGCCATGTCCTTTGAGGCCAGCATTCCGCCCGATTTTGCCGCCGGCATAGAGGCTTGGGGCTTGGGATACAATGAAACTAAAGATGAATTTGAATAAATTAGCACTTGCACGTTGCTAGGATTGATTCAGCTAACGCAAAAACGCTAAAAAAACACCAAAAAACGCGAAATACATGCGCAATTGAAGCGAAAAGCGTAAAAGTGTAGAAATTAACGACGTGTAACAGCCGCACGATTCATCGACTAAATTTGGCGTTTTTGTATTTTTTGCGGTTTTCGCGTTAAATTGTCTCGCCCTAGCCCTGCCCAGCCACACATGATGAATACCTCGGATGCCACGCGCGTCCTCGAAACCGCTCTGATCTGCGCCCAGCAGCCCATACAGGTGCGCGAGCTGCGCACGCTGTTTGGTGATGCCTTGAGTGCTGACACCATCAAGTCGATCTTGCAAGACATTCAGCAAAACTGGGCGCAGCGTGGTGTGGAGCTGGTGCAAGTGGCCAGCGGCTGGCGCTTTCAAAGCCGCCCTGAAATGCGCGAGTTTTTAGACCGCTTACACCCCGAAAAACCCCCTAAATACACCCGCGCTACGCTAGAAACGCTGGCCATTATTGCCTACCGCCAGCCCTGCACCCGCGCCGACATGGAAGATATCCGTGGTGTCACCATCAATTCACTCATCATCAAGCAGCTAGAAGACCGAGGCTGGGTAGAGGTGATTGGCCACAAGGACACTGTGGGTCGTCCCGCACTGTTTGCCACGACGCGCCAGTTTTTAGACGATCTGGGCTTGCAGTCGCTCGACCAGCTGCCTGCTTTGCTCAGCCCGCAAGATCAAAGTTCTGCGCTGGATCAGCTGGTATCGCCGTTTGCGCTAGGCTCGGTGCAGCCCGAGTTGGCGGATATTGAGCCTACCGAATCAACCCTAACTGAATCTGCCCCTACGCCCGCGCCAGCAGAACCGCGCGGTGTGCCAAGCATTTCAAACCTCCCCACAGCCACGCCTGACACCTCCCCCGAACTGAGCGCAGAACCATGAACGACCCCCACGCCTCCCCAGACGCCTCCGATGCATCCGGCACCATCGAAACCCCGATTTTTACAGAAAATAAGGGCAATGTCGCCGTCCAAGCGTCACATGAAGCTACTAAAAATATAGCAAATGAAAGCGCTGAAGTTCTGTCTAATATAGGCTTTGACGATGTCATTAGCGGCCAGTTTGATGCCGAAGAAGCGGACGATGGGGTGGTGTTGCACAAACGTGTGCTAGCTGCACAGGCCGATTCGCCCAAGCTGCACAAGGTGCTAGCCCAATCCGGGCTGGGCTCGCGGCTGGAGATGGAGCAACTCATTTTGGAGGGGCGGATTTCAGTTAACAACGAACCTGCCCACATCGGTCAACGCATCCAGTGGGGCGACCAAGTCAAAGTCAATGGCCGCCTGTTGCGCATCCGCGTAGACGCGCCGCCCGCCCGCGTGCTGGCATACCACAAGCCCGCTGGCGAGGTCGTCACGCACGACGACCCGCAAAACCGCCCCACGGTGTTTCGTCGCCTGCCCAAGCTGTACCAAGGCAAATGGCAATCGGTAGGGCGCTTAGACTTGAACACGGAAGGTTTGCTATTGTTTACCAGCTCAGGCGAGTTGGCCAATAATTTGATGCACCCGCGCTTTGGCCTGGAGCGTGAATATGCCGTGCGGGTGCTAGGCGCTCTTAGCAAAGACGAAAAGCAAAAACTGCTTGATGGCGTGCAGCTCGATGACGGCATGGCGCAGTTTGGCTCTATCACCGACGGCGGCGGCGACGGTGCAAACCATTGGTACCAAGTGACGATTTCAGAAGGCCGCAACCGCGAAGTGCGCCGCATGGTAGAGGCCGTGGGCCACGCTGTGAGTCGCCTCATTCGTATTCGCTACGGCGCGATGCTCTTACCGCGCGGCCTCAAACGCGGTGCTTTTATGGAGCTGGGCGAAACCGATATTCGCGCACTAACCGATGCCGTAACCCGCAGCCAACGTGCCCCGCGCAGGGAACTAGGCCAAATAAGCGAGCTACAGGATGGCCAAGCAGCTGATTTGGCAGAAGCAAGCGGCGAGCCGGGTAACACCGCAGGACGCAGAGACACACCCAGCGGTCCACGCGGCTACTTGGGCAGAGGTATTCGTAGCCGTGGCAAAAATGCCGCTTCTGGCGCAGCCGGACGCGCCGCCCCGCCCCAGCGGCGCGGTTCCGCGCCCGAGCAGGGCGGCTACCAAGGCAAAGACCAAAATCGCCGTATACCGCGAGGCAGCATGGGCGCCGGGGGTATGGGCGAGCAAGGAGCAGGACAGCCAGACCCCATGAAAACCTCGTTTGGCTATATCGGTGCCGACAGCTTCACCAACCAGCGCAATGCTGACCCCCGCCAAGGCCGAGGCGCTCCGCGGGGCGGTCAAGGTGGTGGCCGTTCAGGGCAGGGCGGTGGATTTGGGGGCGGTGGTGGCCGAAGCGGTCAAGGTGGCGGTTATGGTGGTGGGCAGGGCAACCGCGGGCGTGGTGGGCTCTAAATGCACTGAAAAGCTGGAGTTTATGAAAAATTCCGCCTGTGTCACCGTCCTATCGTCATAGTGCGCTACAAAATTAAGAGTAGCCGCTCTAATTGGCCAAAGCCGCATTAGCTTGGAAAAACAAGGCTTTCAGGTTAGAATCGAAGGCTTTGTTAAATCTGTTTCACTTTACTTTAGGGAATACTTCTATGGCTATCGAACGCACTCTTTCCATCATCAAGCCTGACGCGGTTGCTAAAAACGTGATCGGTCAAATTTACGCCCGTTTTGAAGCTGCTGGCCTCAAAGTAGTAGCTGCTCGCATGGCGCATTTGTCCAAGGGCGAGGCGGAGGCTTTTTATGCGGTGCACAAAGAGCGTCCTTTCTTTAAAGACTTGGTCGGCTTCATGATTTCCGGTCCTGTGATGATTCAGGCCCTCGAAGGCGAAGGCGCAATCTTGAAAAATCGTGACTTGATGGGCGCTACCGACCCGAAAAAAGCAGCGGCTGGTACTATCCGTGCTGATTTTGCTGACAGCATTGATGCCAATGCGGTACACGGCTCTGATGCTGCTGAAACCGCTGCACAAGAGATCGGCTTCTTTTTCCCCGGCATGAACGTTTATTCGCGTTAATTAGCCTTCGCTCAAACTGCCTTGCGGCCAAAGCAAGCGGGGCAGTTGATGCGAACCCCCACACCATGACGACCAACCTGCTCGATTTTGACCTCGACGGTTTGGCCGCCTACTGCGAAACACTGGGCGAAAAACGCTTTCGTGCAACCCAGTTGTTCCGCTGGATTCACCAAAAAGGTGCATCCGATTTCGCCCAAATGAGCGATCTGGCCAAATCCTTGCGCGGCAAACTCGCAGGCGTAGCGCATATTGCCCCCATGCCGCTGCTTTCCGAGCATGTGTCTAAAGACGGCACGATTAAATGGCTTTTTGACGCAGGGCAGGGCAATGCCATTGAAACTGTCTATATCCCCGAAGATGACCGTGCGACTCTGTGTATTTCTTCACAGGCTGGCTGTGCGGTAGGCTGTAGATTTTGCTCTACTGGCCACCAAGGCTTTAGCCGTAATTTGGGCATAGCCGAAATCATTGGCCAGTTGTGGTTTGCCGAACACACTCTGAAAAAACGCTTGAAGCAAGACGAACGGGTCATTTCCAATGTGGTCATGATGGGTATGGGCGAGCCGCTGCAAAATTACACCGCCTTAGTGCCAGCCCTTCGCACAATGCTCAGTGACCACGGTTATGGCCTCTCGCGCCGTCGCGTCACGGTGTCCACATCCGGTGTGGTGCCCATGATTGATCGTTTAGGGGCCGACTGCGCAGTGGCGCTGGCCATCTCGCTGCACGCCCCGAACGACGCGCTGCGCAACCATTTAGTGCCGCTCAATGAAAAATACCCACTGGCTGAACTGATGGCCTCTGCGATTCGCTATTTAGCGCATGCCCCGCGTGACTTCATCACGCTGGAGTATTGCATGCTGCAAGGCGTGAACGACACCCCAGCCTTGGCCCACGAACTGGTTGATTTGATAGCCAAGTACGGCTTGGCCTGCAAACTCAATTTGATCCCCTTCAATCCATTCCCTGCATCTGGTCTTTTGCGTTCATTTGACGCTTCAGTGGCGCAATTTGCTCAAATTTTGATCGCTGCTGGCTTGGTCACGACGGTTCGCAAGACACGGGGCGACGATATCGATGCGGCTTGCGGCCAGCTCGCTGGCGATGTGGCAGACCGCACCAATGTGAGTGTTCGCATGGCGCAGCGTCGGGTTATCATGATTAACGCTTTGCCAAAAGAGCAAGCTCTGGCATGATGCGTGCATATGATGAATAAATTCGCGCATCCATTTCCCTTGCTGTTCCTACTTAGCTTGGCGGCATTGCTCTGGGGTTGTGCCGCTACCCCAGTGGGCACCAACAGCAGTGGGGGACAGATTTCTAAAACGGGTGATGTCGTGACCGATTCTGACGAGCCTGAAAATCGCAAACGTGCCCGACTGCGCTTGGAGCTGGCCAGTGGCTATTTTGAGCAGGGTCAAACCACGGTAGCCTTGGATGAAATCAAACAATCGCTGGCGAACGACCCGAGCTACGGCGAAGCATTCAATTTGAGAGGCCTCATTTACATGCGGCTCAACGATCCCGGGCTCGCTGAGGACAGTTTTAAACGTGCTTTGGCGCTAAATCCTCGCGATGCCAACACAGCGCACAACTATGGCTGGCTAACGTGCCAACAACGTCGTTATGCAGAATCGGAGGCTTGGTTTGCGCAGGTTATGAGCAATGCCACTTATGGCCGCAGAGCGCAAACGTTAATGACTCAGGGTGTTTGCCAAATGGCGGCTGGTGAAAATGCCAAGGCGGAGCGCAGTTTTGCTCGGTCGTATGAACTTGATGCGACCAATCCTATTGCTGGATACAACTTATCCAGCCTACTTTACCAGCGTGGCGATTTTTCACGCGCACAATTTTATATTCGCCGCTTAAACAACAGTGATTTGGCCAACTCAGAATCATTGTGGCTGGGTATTAAGGTAGAGCGCAGCATTGGAGACCGAGTTGCTATGCTACAGTTAGCAGAGCAGCTTAAAAAACGCTTTCCGCGATCCAAAGAGTTGCTTTCTTATGACAGAGGGCGTTTCGATGAGTGAGCAAGCGGTTTTGCCAGAAGATGCTGACTGTCAAGAGTCAGATCTGACAGCTGGGGGCATGTTGAAACAAGCGCGCGAAGCGGCTGGTTTGCATATTGCTGCATTGGCGGTGTCGTTGAAAGTGCCGGTCAAAAAACTCGAGGCACTCGAAGCAGAGCAGTTCGACCAATTACCAGATTTGGTTTTTGTACGTGCGCTAGCCGCTAGTGTATGCCGCTCACTTAAAATTGACGCGGGTCCAATACTTGAAAAACTACCCCAAACGCATGCCCCCAGACTGCACCAAACAGCAGCAGCAATCAATACCCCCTTTCGTGCTGCCTCTGATGGCCCAGGCCCATCGCTTTTTACCAATCTATCCAAACCTGCGGTGTTGGCGGTATTGGCACTTCTGTTAGGCGCGTTGGTCATTATTTTTTTTCCACAACGTGATGCGGCCACAAACAGCTTAATCATGCCCCCAGTATCTAGCGTGTCTGGTGCTAGTTCGCCCTCTGGCGAATCGCCTGCTAACTTATCTACCCTCACCGCTGTCATCAGTGCCACTGCGGTAGATACTATGCCCACAGGCCTGACTGAAACGGCTAGTCTGACCAGTACACTGGCTGTTACCTCGGTGGTTCAATCGACTCCCACTGTTTCTAGCCCTACCTTGGTCATCAGTGCGTCATCTGGGGCAACACCCATACAACCCAGTGTACCCAAAGACGGTGTTGTTGTGTTCACCTCTAAGGGGGAGTCGTGGGTGGAAGTGGTGGATGCAAAGGGGGGCATTATCCTGCGTCGAACCCTCCAAAAGGGCGAAGTAGTGGGAGCAAGTGGCACATTACCGCTCAATGTGGTGGTAGGGCGCAGTGGCGAAACTTTGGTCACGGTTCGTGGCAAGCCCTACGACATGGGTGCTGCTAAAGAAGGTGTTGCACGCTTTGTAGTGCGCTGAACCACACGGGGCGATTGAAAAAACCGAATATGAATGCACTGAACAATTTTCCATGTTTGCCCATAGATGCTGCCGCGCCAGCTGTACGTCGATCGCGTCAGGCCACCGTGGCTTGGGGCGCACGGATTGTCACCGTGGGTGGCGATGCGCCAGTGCGGGTGCAGTCTATGACCAACACGGATACGGTGGACGCGATTGGCACAGCTATACAAATCAAGGAACTGGCCATTGCCGGTTCTGAAATGGTGCGCATCACAGTGAATACGCCAGAAGCTGCGCAAGCCGTTCCGTACATACGCGACCAGCTCGACAAAATGGGCATTGATGTACCTTTGATTGGTGATTTCCATTACAACGGCCATCGTTTGCTCACAGAAGTACCTGCGTGCGCAGAGGCACTGAGCAAATACCGTATCAACCCGGGCAATGTCGGCAAAGGTGATAAACGCGATAAACAGTTTGGCCAAATGATCGAGGCCGCCATGCGTTGGAACAAACCTGTACGCATTGGCGTCAATTGGGGCAGTTTAGACCAAGAGTTGCTCGCCTCCTTGATGGACACCAATAGCTTGCGTGCGCAGCCTTGGGGAGCAAAGCCTGTGATGTACGAGGCTTTGATCACCTCTGCCATTGAGTCTGCAAAACGTGCCCAAGCGATGGGCATGGACGGCAAGCAAATTATTTTGAGCTGCAAGGTATCGGGTGTTCAAGATTTAATTAGCGTTTACCGCGAATTAGCAAAGCGCTGCGATTACGCCCTGCATTTGGGTTTAACGGAGGCAGGTATGGGCACAAAAGGCACGGTAGCCTCGGCCACAGCCTTGTCCATTTTGTTGCAAGAGGGCATTGGCGACACTATCCGTGTATCGCTTACCCCAGCCCCAGGTGAAGCACGTACACAGGAAGTATTGATTGCCAATGAAATTCTGCAATCTTTAGGCTTGCGTATTTTTGTACCCAGCGTCACCGCATGTCCGGGCTGTGGGCGCACCACGAGCACCACTTTTCAAGAACTGGCCAAGCAAATTGACGATTTTTTACGCATGCAAATGCCGTTGTGGCGCAAGCAATACCCAGGCGTAGAAAACCTCAAAGTGGCAGTCATGGGTTGTATTGTCAATGGCCCGGGTGAAAGCAAACATGCCGACATTGGCATTAGCCTGCCGGGTACTGGCGAAGCGCCAGCAGCACCCGTGTTCATCGACGGTGAAAAAGCGCTCACTTTACGCGGCACTAATATAGCCAACGAGTTTGTACAACTGGTCGAAAACTACATCGACAAACGCTACGGCACAACAGCCTCGCTCGCTGCGCAAGACGCTCTAGCGGTTTAACTTTTATTTTTTTGATTCCATGGCCGACAAAATTAGCTCTGTAAAGGGCATGAATGATATTCTTCCCCCTGAATCTGCGCGTTGGGAATGGTTTGAAGGGCATGTGCGTGCGGTGATGGCGGGCAGCGCCTACCGTAATATCCGTACGCCAATTGTGGAGCCTACGAGTCTTTTTGTGCGTGGCACGGGTGAAACGACAGACATTGTTGAAAAAGAGATGTATTCGTTTGAGGACAAACTCAATGGCGAACATTTAACTTTGCGACCTGAAAATACACCAGGGGTGGTGCGCGCTGCGATTGAGCACAACCTCACCTACGAAGGCGGCAAACGCCTGTATTACATGGGCCCGATGTTTCGCCATGAGCGCCCCCAGCGCGGGCGTTATCGGCAGTTTTACCAGCTCGGCGCTGAGGCACTCGGCTTTGCGGGTCCTGAAGTCGACGCAGAGCTGATGCTCTTGGTGCACCAGCTTTTTGACCGGCTCGGTTTGCGCAATGTGCGAGTTGAGATCAACAGTTTGGGCATTCCCAGTGAGCGCCAAGCCCACCGTACAGCCTTAATTGCCTATTTTGAACAACATTCTGAACTGCTAGATGCCGATGCGCAACGCCGGTTACACGCCAACCCGCTGCGAATTTTGGATACCAAAAATCCAGCCATGCAAGCCATGGTGCAAGCAGCACCACAGTTATTGGGCTTTCTTGGTGAGTCCTCTCTCAAGCACCTAGACGCAGTCAAATCACTTTTGAGTGCATGTGGCGTGCAATGGACTGTCAATCCTCGCTTAGTGCGCGGTTTAGATTACTACAGCCATACCGTTTTTGAGTTCATCACAGACGAACTAGGGGCGCAAGGCACTCTTTGCGGTGGTGGCCGCTATGACGGGTTATTTGAAATATTGGGCGGCAAACCAACCCCAGCAGTGGGTTGGGGCATGGGCATAGAGCGGGTTTTGGAGCTACTGAAGGAGCAGGCGATTGCCGTTGCCGAGCCCGTCTTAGACGTGTATGCAATTGCGCCTGATTTAGCTGGCGCAGCCGTGGTGGCCCAAACCTTGCAATCATTGCGTGCCCATGGCATCAGCGCACAAATGCATGCCACTGCCGACGGCGCTGCCGCAAGCATGAAAAGTCAGTTCAAAAAAGCCGATGGTAGCGGTGCACGTTTTGCCTTGGTATTTGGATCTGACGAGCTGGCAGCAGGAAAAGTGGCTTGCAAGTCTTTGCGTGGCGATCCTACTGGGCAGGCGCAACAAAACTTTGACCTTAGCAATTTAGCCCCACTTATCCGCCACCTTCGCTAAACAGCGGAGCTTCTTTTCGACTTTAGCGCATCTCCCCTCTACAATCATCCTATGGCAACACAACATTTAGACCTCGAAGAACAAGAACAACTTGACCAGATCAAGGCGTTTTGGAAGCAATACGGCAACTTAATCACTGCAACTTTGATTGTGGTTTTTGGCGTCTTGGCCGCTTACAACGGTTGGCAATACTGGCAGCGCAGCCAAGCGACGCAGGCAGCAAGCCTTTTTGACGAGGTGGAGCGGGCTGTTTTGGCTGGAGACACCAGCAAAGTAGAGCGCACTGTGGCCGATATGCGGGACAAATTTAGCCGTACCACACTAGCCCAGCAAGCCAATCTTTTGGCGGCTAAGCACTTCCAAGAAAAAAATAATGCTGCTTCCGCCAAAGCCTCACTTAATTGGGTGCTTTCCAATAGTTCAGATGAAGCCTATCAAACGCTAGCTAAGCTGCGCCTTGCAGGTTTGCAATATGAAGAAAAAGCCTATGATGAGGCGACCAAAACTATTTCAGGCAGCTTTCCTGCTGAGTTTGCTGCTTTGGTGTCGGACCGCCGAGGTGACATTTTGTTGGCAATGGGCAAACGTGACGATGCCAAAATAGAATTTGAAAAAGCCTATAAAGGCCTAGATGAACGCACCGCTTACCGTAAGCTGGTAGAGGTCAAGCTCAACGCTTTAGGCGCAGACCCCGCTGCTGCCGAAAAGAGCATAGAACAAGCTGCAAGCAAAACGATGGTGCAAGACACCACTAAAGCTGCGCCCACTTCTGCATCCCAAGCCAAAGACCCCCTTTTAGAAGCGGGTAAGCTATTAGGAAACGAAGGAGCTAAGAAGTGATAGATGGTGTGTATTTTTTAATAAAATCGGCCAATGTCACCGCCAAAAGGGCATTGTTAGCTATTATAAGTATAGCATTTTGCGCGAGTCAATTGGCCGCATGTTCGGGCGGTGCAAACGCACCGAAACCCGCAGAGCTTGGATCCAATGCTGCATTGATTGGGATTAAACAAGTCTGGGTGGCGCGTATTGGTGCAATGCCTGAGCATGCAGCTATTGCGGTCTCGGGTAAAACAATTGCCGTAGCCTCTCTGGACGGGACCGTCGCATTGATCGACGCCGCCAGTGGTAGGGATGTATGGCGGGCAAGCGGCGCAGGTGTGGCGGCTACTGGGGCTGGAACTGACGGGCAGCGCGTAGCAGTTGCCAACAAAGCCAACGAAATAGTCGTTTTTGAGTCGGGTCGGCAAATCTGGCGAGAGACATTAGCTGCGCAGATTTACACTGCCCCTTTCGTCGCGGGAGGTCGCGTATTTGTTTTGGCAGCAGACCGTAGCGTCACTGCTTTTGATGGTGCTACCGGACGCAAACTCTGGACACAGCTGCGCCCTGGCGAGCCGCTGGTGCTCAAACAAGGCGGAACGATACTCTCAGTGGGGGACACCTTGGTTGTAGGGCTTTCGGGCAAGTTGGTAGGTTTTAACCCCAATAGTGGGTCTGTTCGGTGGGAAGTGGCTATTGCATCACCTCGTGGTACGAACGAGGTTGAGCGCTTAGTAGACATGGTGGGATCGGTCAGCAGGCTGGGCGATGAAGTATGCGCCCGGGCTTTTCAGGCGGCGGTAGGTTGCATCAATGCAGCCAAAGGTAGCCTCATTTGGACACAATCTGCGCGTGGCCGTGAGGGACTGCATGGTGATGCATCCTTCGTATTTGGCACTGAGAGTGACGGCAAAGTTATTGCTTGGAAGCGCACAGACGGCACACGCGCTTGGGTATCCGATCGCTTGGCGTTTAGAGGCTTAAGTGCGCCAGTGAGCTTAGGGCGTTCGATTGTTTTAGGTGATATGGCGGGCATAGTTCATGTGCTATCAAAAGCGGATGGCTCGTCGCTCACGCGTATGTCTACCGATGGAACGGCGGTGGCAGCAGCACCCGTGGTCGTGAACGACACCGTGGTGGTCGCAACACGTGCAGGCAGTATTTTTGGCTTTGCGCCTGAGTAAGTATTTTCAAAAAGTAGTGCGGAATGAAACCAGTATTGGCTCTTGTCGGTCGCCCCAACGTTGGTAAATCCACGCTCTTTAACCGTTTGACGAAGTCGCGTGATGCTATCGTCGCAGATTTCGCTGGATTAACACGCGATCGGCACTACGGCAACGGTAAGCAAGACAAATACGAATACATCGTGATTGACACGGGTGGTTTTGAACCCAGTGCAGAGTCTGGTATTTACAAAGAAATGGCCAAACAAACACGCCAAGCCGTGGCCGAAGCCGATGTCGTAGTGTTTGTGGTCGATGGCCGAGGCGGCGTGAGTGCGCAAGACCACGATATCGCTAATTACCTTCGCAAACTTGGTAAGCCAACAGTACTTTGCGCCAACAAAGCCGAAGGTATGACCGATGGTTCGCGTTTAGTAGAATTTTTTGAACTAGGCCTAGGTGAACCGCTGCAAGTGTCGGCAGCGCACGGGCAGGGTATTCGCAGCTTGGTTTATGCGGCGCTACAGCCTTTGAACTTGGCAGCCGATGATGAGACGGTATTTCCAGAAGATCCAAGCGTCATCAAGCTGGCCGTTGCTGGTCGTCCCAACGTTGGAAAATCAACACTCATTAATGCATGGTTGGGCGAGGAGCGTTTGGTAGCATTTGATCTGCCGGGCACTACACGAGATGCGATATCGATTCCTTTTGAGCGCGATGGCCAAAAATTTGAACTGATAGACACTGCGGGTATTCGCCGTAAAGGCAAAATATTCGAAGCCATTGAGAAATTTTCTGTAGTGAAAACCCTGCAAGCCATTGAGGGTGCCAACGTAGTGGTGTTACTTCTCGATGCCACTCAGGGTGTCACAGACCAAGACGCACACATTGCTGGCTATATTTTGGATTCTGGAAGGGCCGTCGTATTAGCTGTCAACAAATGGGATGCGGTTAAGGGCTACGACCGCGAATTGCTGCAGCGCTCCATTGATCTGCGTTTGAGCTTCCTTAAGTTCGCTAATATTCACATGATTTCAGCCAAAACGCGGCATGGCTTAGGCCCTGTATGGAAGTCCATCACTGGAGCGCACAAGGCGGCCATGTGCAAGATGAGCACCCCAGTTTTGACGCGCTTACTGGAGGAAGCGGTCGCTTTTCAAGCGCCCCCTCGGGCTGGCATGTTCAGACCCAAACCGCGCTATGCCCATCAAGGTGGTATGAATCCACCCGTGATCATTGTCCATGGAAACTCTGTTGAGCACATCACCGATAGTTATAAACGCTTCTTAGAGGGCAGATTCCGAAAAGCCTTTGACCTGATGGGAACACCTTTGCGTGTTGAAATGAAAGGCTCCTCAAACCCCTACTCGGGCAAGGATTCTGTTTGAACCTTTTCAAAATACGATGGTCTGTGGTATCGTATTGATTCTTTATTTATTAACTTTTTTGAACACGGAGAATATCGTGAGCAACAACAACAAAGGTCAGCTCTTGCAAGATCCATTTTTGAACCAACTGCGCCGCGAACACGTGCCAGTGTCGATTTACCTCGTCAACGGCATTAAATTGCAAGGTCAAATCGAGTCTTTTGACCAGTATGTTGTGCTTTTGCGCAATACAGTGACTCAAATGGTCTACAAGCACGCCATTTCCACCATCGTGCCCGGTCGTGCTGTTAATTTCACCTCAGCTACCGACGATGCGGCGGCTCCAGCGGCTTCCCAGTAGTGGATACCCCCAACTCCGCACTCTTAGTGGGTGTGGATTTTGGTGATGCGCACTTCGACGCAGAACTCGACGAGCTCGGATTGCTTGCACAAACTGCCGGGTTAAACCCAGTAGCTCGCCTTACTTGCAAACGCAAAGCGCCTGATGCTGCTTTGTTTGTGGGAAGTGGTAAAGCAGATGAAATCAAACTTTTAGCCCAAATGCATGGTGCGGCTGAAGTGCTGTTTGACCAGTCGCTCAGTCCAGCCCAGCAACGCAACTTGGAGCGGCATATTGGTCTGCCAGTCAATGACCGTACCCTGATCATTCTGGAGATATTTGCCCAGCGTGCCCGTAGCCATGAAGGTAAGCTGCAGGTTGAGTTGGCACGCCTGCAATACCTGTCAACCCGCCTTGTGCGCCGTTGGACGCACCTTGAGCGCCAAAGGGGTGGCATAGGCGGGCGTGGTGGTCCGGGCGAAAAGCAAATTGAGCTTGATAAACGCCAAATCGGCGAGACTATCAAGCGTACCAAGGCCCGCTTGGTGCAAATGAAGCGCCAGCGCGGCACGCAGCGCAGACAACGCGGCCGTGCTGATCATTTTGGCATTTCGCTTGTGGGGTATACAAACGCAGGCAAGTCAACGCTTTTCAACACTTTGGTAAAGGCCAAAGCTTACGTCGCCGATCAGTTGTTTGCTACGCTAGATACCACCACACGATCGTTGTATTTAGGTGACCCGACACGCTCTGTGAGTCTGTCTGACACGGTGGGGTTTATTCGCGATTTGCCACATGGTTTGATTGACGCTTTCGAGGCCACTTTACAAGAAGCTACTGAGGCTGATTTATTGTTACACGTGGTCGATGCGTCCAATGCCAATGCGTTGGAACAAATTAAAGAGGTTCAGAGTGTGCTGCGTGAAATTGGTGCGCACGAAGTACCGCAGCTGATCGTATTTAACAAACTCGATGCCCTTGAAAAATCCCGCTGGCCGCTCCAAATGCACGATATGTACGAAATTGATGGCCTAGAAATTCCTCGCATTTTTGTTAGCGCCAAAGACGGTACAGGTATTTCAACCCTGCGTGCGGTGCTTGCCCAAAGAGCCCATATCACGGCTGAGCCTGAGCATGCAACCCCACAATCTCTAGCAGTAATCGAAGAAAATCTTGATGTATAGCCTGCTTTAGGCACAATACGCACCAAACTACTATTTGCGTCATGAATCCCACCACTATTCCTTCCAGCATACTGAACATACCCCCAGCAATTGTTCGCGGTTTGCGCGGTATGTTTAACCTTAACGACGGCAAATGGGGCAGAGACGGCGACAAACCATCGTCAGATGGCACTACAGGCAGTGGACAGGGGGCTTCTAACGATTCGCAAGATACCCGACCGCCAGCATCGGCGCCAAATTCAGCGCCCAGCCCTGCGCCTGCGCCCGCTCAGCCCAATAATGTGCATCCGATTGGCAGCACAGGTGGAAAATCCGGTGGCTCAAATCAAGGCCCCCCAGATTTAGACGAGCTGTGGCGTGATTTCAACAAAAAGTTGGGCGGATTATTTGGTGGGGCAAAAAATCCAGGCAACAGAAAAGAAACTGACTGGAATCGCCACAACAAAAATAATGGCAATAACTCAGGCGGTGGCGACAACAATAGTGGCAACGGCGGTGGTTTTCAACCTGATATGAAATCGGCTGGAATCGGCGCAGGACTAATTGCCGCAATCGCCGCCTTGATTTGGCTAGGAACTGGGTTTTTCATCGTCCAAGAGGGGCAGCAGGGTGTCATTACGCAGTTTGGTAAGTTCCATTCTACGGTGGAGGCAGGATTCAATTGGCGTATACCTTACCCCGTACAAAAGCATGAAACGGTCAATTTAACCCAGCTGCGCTCTGTCGAAATTGGACGCAATTCGGTAGTTCAAGCCACCGGACTCAAAGAATCCTCTATGTTGACGCAGGATGAAAACATTGTTGACATTCGATTCACTATCCAGTACCGCCTTAAAAGTGCTGCCGAGTATCTATTTGAAAATCGTACACCTGATGACGCGGTGGTGAAGGCGGCTGAGTCTGCTATTCGCGAGGTAGTAGGTCGTGGCACCATGGATACGGTATTGAACAAAGACCGAGAATCCATTCAAAGCGCAGTGGTTAAAAGTGTGCAAGCCCAACTTGACCGCTACAAGGCTGGCATTCAAATACAAACGGTAAATATCCAAAACGTGCAGCCCCCAGAACGCGTGCAAGCCGCTTTTGACGATGCACTGAAAGCGGGCCAAGATCGCGACCGCCTTAAAAATGAAGGCCAAGCCTATGCCAATGACGTGATTCCACGCGCCAAGGGGACGGCCTCGCGCCTCAAAGAAGAAGCCGATGGTTACAAAGCCCGCGTGATTGCGCAGGCCGATGGCGATGCGCAGCGCTTTAAATCGGTGCTAGTTGAATACCAAAAAGCGCCACAAGTCACCCGCGATCGCATGTACCTAGATACTATGCAACAGGTCTATACCAATGTCACCAAAATCATGGTGGATTCTAAGCAAGGCAATAATTTGCTGAATTTGCCGCTTGAACGCATCATGCAAATGAATGCACAAAGTGATGCTGTAGTGGTACCCAATACGGCCACTACCAACACACCCGCTTCACCTGCAACACCCACTGGCACTGCTGTGCCTAGCGCAGACCCGCGTTCACGCGACGCAGCCCGCAGCCGCGACCGCGACGCACGATAAGTCTAAGGAGAAAATTATGAATCGTATTGGACTTGTCGTATCCTCGTTGTTGCTCTTGCTGGCGGTGCTCACCTCTACTTTGTATGTGGTGGACCAGCGCCAATTTGGTGTACTGTATTCTTTTGGTCAAATCAAAGAAGTTATCACTGAGCCTGGCTTACGCTTTAAATTGCCCCAGCCCTTTCAAAATATCGTTTTTCTTGACCGCAGGATTTTGACTTTAGACAGCCCAGAAACAGGCTCTATTCAAACGGCAGAAAAGAAGAACTTAGTGGTTGATTGGTTAGTGAAATGGCGTATTGCAGATCCCCGTCAATTCATTCGTAACAACTCGGGAGGCACCAACATCAGCACTGCTGAAGCGCGGCTGACATCCGTGGTGCAAGATGCCCTTAATTCCGAAGTGAACAAGCGCACCGTCAAGGATGTTCTGTCTACAGATCGCGAAAAAGTCATGCAAGGTGTGCAGCAGCGGCTTGTGGACGATGCTAAGACCTTCGGGATTGAAATTGTAGATGTTCGCATCAAACGCGTGGACTTCCCCAGCACGGTTGCTGATTCGGTCTATTCGCGCATGGAGTCTGAACGCAAACAAGTAGCCAACGAGCTCCGCTCTACAGGCGCAGCGGAGGGCGAGAAGGTGCGTGCCGATGCCGAGCGCCAGCGCGATATTTTAATTGCCGAGGCCTACCGTGATGCGCAAAAAATCAAGGGCGAGGGGGATGCCAAAGCTGCGGCTTTGTATTCTGAGTCTTTTGGCCGCGACGCACAATTTGCGCAGTTTTACCGCAGCTTAGATGCCTATAAATCCACCTTTACCAAGAAAAGCGACGTGATGGTGATCGACTCTTCGTCTGAGTTCTTCAAAGCCATGCGTGGCTCAGCTAGTGGTGGTGCTGGCGCTGCACCTGCTAAAAAGTAAGCTACGCCCAGTATGGATGGCAGCACCATTTGGGCCGCGCTGGCTTTGGTTTTGGTGTTTGAGGGCTTGATGCCCTTCATTTCACCAGGTGGCTGGCGGCGCATGTTTGAGCAGGTTTTAAAGCTTAGCGATGGCCAAATTCGCTTTTATGGTCTTGGCAGTATTGCTGTGGGTTTGGTTTTACTGCTGGTATTGGGCTGAATCGCTATTGTTGCGGCTCTTTATGGCGAAATCAGGCGTGCTTGCCTGTAAAATCTCTTTTTAACCACTCGCGCCGTTCGCGCAAACCTCCATGTCCGCCTGGGTATTGCCCGATCATATTGCCGATGTTTTGCCCTCTGAGGCGCGGCACATCGAAGAACTACGCCGTGAACTGCTCGACGCTGCCCGTAGCTATGGCTATGAGTTGGTCATGCCGCCGCTCTTGGAATACATCGATTCATTGCTCACTGGAACGGGTGAAGCTTTGGATTTGCAAACCTTCAAACTAGTCGACCAGCTCTCGGGGCGCACGATGGGTTTGCGTGCTGACACCACGCCGCAGGTGGCGCGTATTGATGCGCATTTACTCAACCGCGCTGGTCTGACCCGCCTGTGTTATTGCGGTCCGGTGCTCCACACCCACCCTTCAAAGCCCCACGCTACCCGTGAGCCGATGCAGTTTGGTGCGGAGGTGTTTGGCCATGCGGGCATTGAGGCCGATATTGAGGTGCAGTTGCTGGCTATTGCTTGCCTGCTCAAGGCAGGGCTAACCGATTTAACGCTGGATCTGGGCGATGCACGCATTGTGCGGGCGCTGATGTCTGGTGTGGATACCACTACACAAGACTTGGTACAAATTCATGCCGCCTTAGCGGCCAAAGACGCGGACAGCTTGCGCTTGCTGTGCGCAGATTTTCCGCAAAGTGTGCGCGACAGCCTTGTTGCCTTGCTGGGGCTGTATGGCGATGAAAAGGTCTTGGAATTAGGCCAAAAACTGCCAATGTCACCGCCATATGGTCATATTGCGCTATCAGAACTAAAGCAAATCGCCGATGCGGTAAAAGCCGTGTATCCGCAAATTAAGCTCAGCTTTGACTTGGCCGATCCACGTGGCTACGCCTACTACAGCGGCGCACGCTTTGCCATTTACACCCCAGGCGCGGTCGATGCGCTGTTGCGCGGTGGCCGGTACGACGAAGTGGGCGCGGTGTTTGGCCGTAACCGACCCGCTGCGGGCTTTAGTGTGGACTTGAAAGAGCTGGTGGCCTGTGTGCCTGTGCGCGAGCGCAGGGCGGCCATTCGGGCCCCTTGGGGGCAAGCGCTTGTCTTGCGTACGGCCATTGCGCAACTGCGCGAAAACGGCGAAACGGTAGTCTGTGTATTACCGGGCCACGAAAACGAAGTGCAAGAATTTGACTGCGACCGCGCGCTTGTTGAGGCAGCTGGGCGGTGGGTTTTACAAGCCATTTAATTTCTGATTTATCCATGAATGCAACGCAAATGAACGACCAGCAAACCATCGCAAATTCAGGCAGCCACAATCCGGGCAGAAATGTCGTCGTAGTGGGCACACAATGGGGCGACGAAGGCAAAGGCAAACTGGTCGATTGGCTTACCGAATCCGCCCAAGGCGTGGTGCGTTTCCAAGGTGGCCACAATGCAGGCCACACATTGGTGATTAACGGGGTAAAAACCGCGCTGCACCTGATCCCCAGCGGTATCATGCGCCCAGGTGTCAAGTGCTACATTGGCAACGGTGTGGTGCTGTCAGCAACCAAACTTTTAGAAGAAATTGCAGGTCTTGAAAAAGCTGGTGTCGAGGTGCGTAGCCGCCTGCGCATCAGCACCAATTGCCCACTGATTTTGCCTTTTCATGCTGCGCTAGACGTGGCCCGCGAGGCCTTCAAAGAAAAGTCTGGTTTAGACAAGATCGGCACTACTGGCCGCGGTATTGGTCCGGCCTACGAAGACAAAATTGCCCGCCGTGCCCTCAAGGTGCAAGACCTGAAATACCCTGAGCGTTTTGCCGCCAAGCTGCGTGAGCTGCTTACCCTGCACAACCATGTGCTCACTACATTTCTGAATGCCCCTGCCATCGATTTTGATGCGGTATACGCCGAATCCATGGCGCAGGCAGCGCAATTGCGCCCCATGATGGCGGATGTGTCTTGCGAGCTCAACCTTGCCCACGCGGCTGGTGCAAACCTATTGTTTGAAGGCGCACAGGGCACACTTTTGGATGTAGACCACGGCACCTATCCCTTTGTGACCAGCTCCAACTGCGTGGCGGGCAATGCCGCTGCGGGTGCGGGTGTAGGGCCGGGCATGCTGCACTATATTTTGGGAATTACCAAAGCCTATTGCACCCGCGTGGGCGGTGGGCCATTTCCCACTGAACTTGACTGGGAAAAGCCCGGTACTCCGGGCTACCACATGAGCACGGTGGGAGCCGAAAAAGGTGTAACCACAGGACGCAGCCGCCGCTGCGGCTGGTTTGATGCGGCGCTGCTCAAACGCTCGGCGCAAGTCAATGGCCTAACTGGCTTGTGCATCACCAAACTAGACGTACTGGATGGCATTGAAAAACTCAACATTTGCACGGGCTACGAGCTAGACGGCGAAACCATTGACCTGCTGCCCAGTGCGGCGGATGACATTGTGCGATGCAAACCGATATATGAAGTAATGGATGGCTGGACGCAAAGCACGGTAGGAGTCACTGACTACGACAAATTACCACTGGCCGCCCGCCTGTATCTGGAGCGCATCGAGCAAACCACAGGTGTGCCCATCCATATCGTCTCGACCAGTCCCGACCGTGACCACACCATCATGCGCAAGCACCCTTTTCAACTCTGACCCAAAGGAAACCCATGCTCACCGAAGACGGCAAACACCTGTATGTGTCCTACGACGAATACCACAACCTGATTGAAAAACTTGCCATCAAGGTGCACCAAAGCGGCTGGCAATTTGACACCATCCTTTGTCTTGCACGTGGCGGCATGCGCCCAGGCGACATTTTGAGCCGCATTTTCAACAAACCATTGGCGATTATGTCTACCAGCTCCTACCGCGCCGATGCTGGCACGGTGCAAGGCCATCTAGATATTGCCCGCTATATCACTACCCCCAAGGGCGACATTGCAGGCAAAGTGCTCTTGGTCGACGATTTGGCCGATACCGGCCACACCCTCAAAGCGGTAGTGGACATGCTGCGCAACAACTACAGCCCGATCACCGAGTTGCGAACCGCTGTGATTTGGACCAAAGGTGTGTCCGGCTTTGCTTGCGATTATTCGGTTGATTTTTTGCCCACCAACCCATGGATTCACCAGCCTTTTGAAGGCTACGACAGTCTCACACCCGATAAATTATTGGAAAAATGGAAGGTATAAGTTCGCCATGACCCAAGCCATCACCCAACTCATCCACCATCCCTACGCACCGCCAGCGGGTTTTGTAGCCCCACAAACGGGCGTTTACAAGGCTTCCACCGTCATATTTCCCAATGTGGCCGCCATGCGCAGCACCGAATCGAAGGACAAGTCGGGCTACACCTATGGCCTGCACGGCACCCCCACCACGTTTATCCTAGAAGAGCGCATAGCAGCGCTAGAGAGCGGCAAACACTGCATTTTGGCCACCAGCGGACTGTCGGCCATTGCGCATGTCAATTTTGCGCTGTTGTCATCGGGCGACGAAATCTTAATTTCCGACAACGCCTACGGTCCCGGTAAGGTGCTAGCAGCAGGAGAGTTGGCGCATTTTGGTGTGTCGCTGCGCTACTACGACTGCATGGACGCGGCCGATTTGGCCTCCAAAATTACCCACAAAACCAAGCTCGTCTGGCTAGAAGCTCCCGGCTCGGTCACCATGGAATTCCCCGATTTACTGGCCTTGGTAAAAGTGTGCAAAGCGCACGGCGTGGTCTGCGCCTTGGACAACACATGGGGTGCCGGCTTGGCTTTTAATGCGTTTGACCTAGACGGGCAGGGTACAGGCGTAGACATCAGTATCCAAGCGCTGACCAAATACCCCAGCGGAGGCGGCGACGTGTTGATGGGATCTATTGTGACCCTTGACGATGCGCTGGCACTCAAAATTAAGCTTACCCACTTGCGCATGGGAACTGGCGTGTCGGCTAACGACGCAGAACTGGTATTGCGTAACCTACCCAGCATAGCCCTGCGCTACAAAGCCCACGACGACAGCGCCCGTGCACTGGCGCGGTGGTGCACAACACGCCCCGAGATCGAAGCCGTTTTACATCCCGCCATCGAAGGTTCACCCGGCCACAGCCACTGGCAAACCCTGTGCGGACCCGCCGACAAAGCGGGCAAAGGCGCAGCTGCAGGGCTGTTCAGCGTCGTGATGCACGAACGCTTCAGTCCAGAGCAGGTCGATGCGTTTTGCGACGCGCTCAAACTGTTTAAACTGGGCTACTCATGGGGCGGACACCTGAGCTTGGTTGTACCCTACGACATTCCCGCCATGCGAGATGCCAGCGTGGCGCATTGGCCCTACCGTGGCACCTTGGTGCGCTTTTGTACAGGGCTAGAAGATGTGCGCGATTTGCAGGCCGACGTACAACAGGCGCTAGAATTTTTATCGCGTTAGTCATTTTTTAATAGCAAACTATGACGATATGACAGTGACATCGGCTAATTTCGTCAATATTTTCTAGAGCTGTCACAGCACAGCAGCGGCATTGTAAAGATTGCATTTACCGCCGTCTGCCCAAAATACTTCCCAAAACACCGCGAATGATCTGGCGGCCTACCTCGCGGCCGATGGCGCTGGCGGCGGATTTCACCATTTGTTCGCCTGCGGTGGCTCGGCTGCGCTTTGCACCACCGCCGAAAATGCTACCAAGGCTGTCCAAAATTCCACCTGTAGCTTCGCTGCCTGCGCCGTCAGCGGCTGCGCTAGCCATGTCTTTTGCAGCTTGTGTGGCCTGTGACTCTGTGGCCATGTTGGCGGCTGTGCGGCCTTTGAGTTTTTCATAGGCCGATTCGCGGTCAATGGTTTTCTCGTAGGCATCCGCAACAATGGACTTGGCCATTAAGGTTTGGCGCTGCTCGGGTGTGATCGGTCCAATCTGACTGGCAGGGGGTAAAACAAAGACACGCTCAGTCACGCTAGGGCGGCCTTTGTCGTCTAGGAAGCTTACCAGTGCTTCGCCGACTGCTAGCTCGGTGATCGCCGTTTCCAGGTCGAATTTGGAATTTTGCCGCATGGTTTGGGCTGCTGCCTTGACCGCTTTTTGATCGCGCGGAGTGAACGCCCGCAAGGCATGCTGCACGCGGTTGCCCATCTGGGCCAGCACGCTGTCGGGGATGTCCAGCGGGTTTTGCGTCACAAAATACACCCCCACGCCTTTGGAGCGCACCAAACGCACCACCAGCTCAATGCGCTCTAAGAGCGGCTTAGGCGCTTCGTTGAACAACAAATGGGCTTCGTCAAAGAAAAACACGATTTTGGGTTTGTCTAAATCGCCGACCTCAGGCAGAGTCTCAAACAATTCACTCAACAGCCAGAGCAAAAACGTGGCGTAGAGCCGAGGCGCAGCCAGTAGTTTGTCGGCAGCCAACACATTGACTATGCCCAAGCCGTCGCTGTCGGTTTGCATAAAATCGGCAATATTGAGCATGGGCTCGCCAAAAAACTGTTCGCCGCCTTGGCTTTCCATGGTCAGCAGTCCGCGCTGAATGGCCCCAATGCTGGCGGGGCTAACATTGCCATATTCAGTGGTAAAGCTGCTGGCGTTGTCGCCGATATGCTGGCACATCGCCCGCAGATCTTTCATATCGAGCAACAGCAGGCCTTGGTCGTCGGCCACTTTAAACACCAGTTGCAATACGCCTGACTGCGTGTCATTGAGATTGAGCATTCGCGCTAAAAGAAGGGGGCCTAAATCACTGACTGTGGCCCGAACCGGGTGGCCTTGCGCACCAAATACATCCCATAATGTGACTGGAAATGCTCTATTTTCAATAGCGGGCAATGACCTTTCTGCTATGACATCTTGCAGTTTTTTTGTAAAAATGCCTTTTTGAGAAATCCCCGTAAGATCGCCCTTCACATCGGCCATGAAAACGGGCACACCAAGACGCGAAAATCCCTCGGCCATGGTTTGTAGGCTAATGGTTTTGCCAGTGCCCGTGGCACCCGTGATGAGGCCGTGGCGGTTGGCTTTGCTGGGCAACAAAAAGCATTGGGTCAAGGCATTGGCAGCGCCGTGCTGGGCAATCAGGATGGGGTCGGACATGGTGGCTGTGCGTATTGGTTGTGAGCGAGGCTGCTCTTTGGGCTCTATCCTAGCCAAAGTTTAGAAGAAGGTGGCGCTAAAAAGAGTAAAAAAACAAAAAACGCCAAATAAATTCTGTCAGTGGCCAGTATCACCACCGCACAGCTTTACTTTGGCGTTTTTGCGTTAGGGATTTTTGAGGTGCTTTACTTAGGTAGTGTCACAATCCATTTGGCCAAGGTGTTGATGTCGGCTGGCGGCAAATACGCCATGCCGGGCATGGGAATTGCGCCCCACACGCCCGAGCCACCTTTGGTAATTTTGTCAACCAAATACGCTTGGGCATCGTCGCGTGCAGCGTATTTGGCGGCAATGGCTTTGAAGGCAGGACCCACCATTTTTTTGTCCATGTCGTGGCAATTGAGGCAGGCGCTTTTGTCGGCCAAGGCCATATCCGCTTGCGCGGGCAGGCTTAGGCTGACCAGCATGGCCAAGCTTAGAGTCAGGTGTAATTTCACGCTACGCCTTATTTGACCGTGACCGTGATCGAATTGCTCATGCCCTTGCCATACGACTGGTGTGCGCCGTTGGCAAACTGGCCCGTGAGTTTGTAAACGCCGGGGGCCAGCTTGACCTCGGCCTCTGTTTGGCCTTTGCCAAAATGCATGTGTTTTTCGGTAAAGGGCACAGACTCTCCAGCGGCAATAGAGTCAAGGTTAATTAACAAATGGTGGTGACCGCTGTTGGCAACAATGTCGCCTGCTGGGGCTACCGCCATGCCTTTTACGCCAAACTTAACGGTAAAAGTTGTGCCCACGGTAGCGTTGTTTGCAGGTGACAAAATCACCATAGCCTGAGCAGGCTCCATGGGGGTGCTGGCGCAGCCAGATAAACCTAGCGCGAATGCGGCAGCAAGCGTGCACATTGTAAAACGAGGGGAAAAAGATGTTGTCATGGTAAATCCGTCAATCAAAATGGGGCGCTGGACTGAAAATCCAGCAGAAAAATGAATTGCAAGCGCAATAAGTTGCGCATTGAATCGATTGTTTAGAAAAAGTTAACCGTATAACTACGGTTAAAAACCGTTTTAGGCTGTCGTTTTCAGGCTGTAGGTGAGGCAGGTGGCGCTCGACCGGGAGGCGGTCTATTGTCTTGCTCGCGATGAATCCAAGACAGGGGGCTGGGCATCCAATGCCAAGAGGCAACGGTGTCTGGCGCTTGAAAATGCAGGTGGGCGGGCTCACCGGGGATAATTAAAAAAGTGACCAGCGGGGCGTTGCCACAGTGTTTGATGGTGGTGGCAGGCTCATCGTGGGCATCAAGCGCAACGGTTATTTTTTTTACACCTGCGCCGGAGCACACCACAATTTCAATTTTTTTGCCTGTAGCACTGGCCACGATCACATGCAAAGCACTGCCAAGAGTGAACCAAGCGAGCGCTAAAAAAGCGATCAAAATAGGCATAAAGCGACGTTGGTGGCGGAAATGCGTGGTCATTGGTGATTAGTGTAGCGTGGGTTACGAGACTATGTATCGGTGCAAACCCACAAAGAATCGCGTTTTAGTCTGCACCTGTCGGGTTAAAGGCTTTGTAAAAAGTAAAATCAAGCAATCTAAAGAACCAAACACAAGAGAAGAATCATGGCAGGACACAGTAAATGGGCCAATATTCAGCACCGCAAGGGCAGGCAAGACGAGAAGCGTCAGCGGGTGTGGACGCGCGTGGTGCGCGAAATTATGGTGGCAGCACGCATGGGCGGGGGCGACCTGAGCGCCAATCCGCGCCTGCGCCTCGCGGTCGACAAGGCCAAGGCGGCCAATATGCCTGCGGATACGGTCAAACGCAATATTGACAAAGCCACAGGCAACCTTGAGGGCGTGCACTACGAAGAAATCCGCTACGAAGGCTATGGCATCAATGGCGCTGCCATTATGGTCGATACCATGACCGACAACAAGGTACGCACGGTTGCCGAGGTGCGCTTTGCGTTCAGCAAGCACGGCGGCAACATGGGGTCTGAAGGCTCGGTGGCTTTTCAGTTCAAGCACTGTGGCCAAATTTTGCTAGCGCCGGGTGTGAACGAAGACCATGTGATGGAAGTGGCATTGGACGCAGGCGCTGAAGATGTGGTCACAGATGCAGAGGGCGGCGTGGAGGTGATTACTGGCGTGGCCGAGTTTGAGGCGGTGAAAAATGCGCTGGAGGCTGCTGGCTTTACGCCTGAGATCGCCGAAGTGACGATGCGCCCCGAAAATTCTGTAGAAATGTCGCCACAAGATTCGGCACGCATGCAAAAGCTGCTCGATGTGCTGGAGGACATGGACGATACGCAGGCCGTGTTTCATAACGCCGAGTTATCGTTATGAACATACTCGTCATCGGCGGCGGTGGCCGTGAACATGCCTTAGCCTGGAAGTTGGCGCAAAGCCCGCACGTGCACAAAGTGTTTGTCTCTCCCGGCAATGGTGGCACGGCGCTAGACGAACGTATTTTTAATATAAATTTGCCAGATGTCACCGCCATAGCGTCATTTGTTGCTGCTGAAAAAATAGCATTAACAGTGGTAGGCCCTGAAGCGCCATTGGCCGCTGGCGTGGTGGATGCCTGCCGTGCCAAGGGCTTGCGCATATTTGGACCCACGCAGGCAGCCGCGCAACTAGAAAGCTCTAAAGCCTTTAGCAAGGCATTTATGCAGCGCCACGGCATTCCCACTGCAGCCTATCAGGCGTTTACCGACCCTGCTGCTGCACACGCTTATGTGGAAAAAATGGGCGCTCCTATTGTGGTGAAGGCCGACGGCTTAGCCGCTGGCAAAGGCGTGGTGGTGGCCATGACACTGGCCGAGGCGCACGAGGCCATTGACTTCATGTTGACCGTGGATGACTTAGGCGGCAATGCACTGGGCGTGGCGCACAATGCAGATGTCAGCGGTAAACCTGTCGCACGGGTGGTGATTGAAGAGTTTTTACAGGGCGAAGAAGCCAGCTTTATTGTGCTGTGTGACGGTAAAAACGTTTGCGCACTGGCTACCTCCCAAGACCACAAGCGCCTGCTCGATGCTGATGCGGGACCCAACACCGGTGGCATGGGCGCTTATTCGCCGGCTTCCGTGGTCACGCCCGCTGTGCACGCCCGTGCGATGCGCGAGGTGATTATGCCAACCATCAAAGGCATGGAGCTAGATGGTATTCCTTACACAGGGTTTTTATATGCAGGGCTGATGATTTCCCCCGATGGCTCTGTCAAAACCCTAGAGTTCAATTGCCGCATGGGAGACCCCGAGACGCAGCCCATCATGATGCGCCTGAAATCCGACTTGGTTGATGTGTTGATGGCCGCCACAGAAGGCAAACTCGACACCATTGAACTCGAATGGGACCGGCGCGTGGCGCTTGGCGTGGTCATGGCAGCACACGGCTACCCTGTGGCACCACGCAAGGGGGATACGATTTTTGGCTTACCGCTTAAAGACTCATCGGTAGGCGACGATGCCGTTGTTTTTCATGCAGGTACGGTGGCTGCCAATGGCGTGACACAAACCAACGGCGGCCGCGTATTGTGTGTCACTGCCTTGGGTGAAACGGTTAAAACCGCACAGACTCGGGCGTATGAAGTGGTGCAGGGCATTCATTTTGCAGGTGCGCAGGTTCGACGCGATATTGGTTTTCGAGCCATCAAGCGGTAGTCAATCAGCATGGCTTCATCCTCTTCTGTTCCATTCTCCAGCCCTAGCGGCATGTCGCCTGCAGCGCAAAGCGTGTTCAAGCAGCTGCTTGCTTTGCAAGAAAGCATCACATCCACGATTGAAAGTATCGATGGGTCGAAGTTCATTGTTGACAAATGGAGAAAAAGCAAAGACGAGCCCCTTCAAGGCAAAGGGATCACCATGATCTTGGAAGGCGGCAAGGTTTTTGAACGAGCGGGTTGCGGCTTTTCCTATGTGAAAGGCAAAAGCCTTCCTCCGTCCGCCACAGCCAGTAGGCCTGAGTTGGTGGGGGCAGGGTTTGAAGCCATGGGCGTTTCGTTGGTATTTCATCCACAAAACCCTTATGTGCCCACTGTGCATATGAATGTGCGGATGCTGGTGGCACTGCCTGCTGGCGCTGCCCCTGTAGTGTGGTTTGGCGGCGGGATGGACTTAACCCCCTACTATGGCTTTGAAGAGGATGCGCAGCATTTCCACGGCGCTTGCCAATATGCCCTCACACCATTTGGCGCTGACAAATACCCTCGCTATAAAAAATGGTGTGACACGTACTTTTACCTGAAACACCGCAACGAACAACGCGGGATTGGCGGTATTTTTTTTGACGATGTTTCAGAATTAGGGTTCGAGGGCGGGCGTGACATGATGCTTGGCGTGGGCAATGCATTTTTAACCGCCTACCTGCCGATATTAGAGCGCCGCATGGACATGACATTTGGGCGACGCGAGCGCGATTTTCAGTTATATCGGCGTGGCCGTTATGTAGAATTTAATTTAGTGCTCGACAGGGGCACGCATTTTGGATTGCAGTCGGGTGGACGCACAGAATCGATTTTGATGAGCATGCCGCCACTGGTTAGCTGGGCATATAGCCGCAAAACCAAGGCGGGCTCACCAGAGGACGACTTGTATAAAAAATTCTTAATTTCACGGGATTGGGTGTGAGTCCAGCACCTGCCCCTAAAGCGCCCCTGCGCATTGGCATGTTCGGTGGCAGCTTTGACCCGCCACACAATGCCCATTTGGCTTTGGCGCAAACGGCCATATTAGAGCTGAATTTGGATGTGCTGCACATCGTTCCGACTGGGCAGGCCGCTTACAAAACGCGCACCCTAAGCCCAGCTATTGACCGATTGGCCATGGCGCATTTGGCTTTTATGAGCTTACCGAATGCACATGTTGACAGCCGAGAGCTGCACAGGGCAGGGTCTAGCTACACCATCGACACATTACAGGAGCTTGCTTTGCAATACGCTGGTGCGCAATTGATGCTAGTGATGGGGGCAGACCAATTCACGCATTTTGGGTCTTGGCACCGATTCAGGGAAATTCCCCTAATCGCTACACTTTGCATAGCGCAACGTGACCATTTGGCGGTGACATCTGCTAAAATAGACGTTAAGATGCAGAATGCACCTGCTTTTGCGGCTCTAAAAATGCCAAAAATAGCGATAAGCGCTACAGAAATTCGCCACCGATGTGCCACACACCAAAGCGTCAGCCACTTGCTGCCGTCGGCAGTTGCAGAGTATATTGCTGAGCATAAACTCTACAATGCTTGAGCATTACATCCGCACCCCAATTTTCGCCCCTAGAAACCTCAGAAATATGACCACTAAAACTGCGACCAGTAAAGCCGATACAACAGGCAAAAAAGATGTCCAAAAACTCCAACGGGTGATTGTCGACGGATTAGAAGATGTGAAGGCGCAGGATATTGTGGTGTTTGACACCGAGCGAATTTCTGCATTATTTGAGCGTGTCATCATCGCCAGCGGCACATCTAACCGCCAAACCAAAGCATTGGCCGCCAGCGTGCGCGACGCGGTGCGCGAAGCGGGCTTTCAAAAACCCCGCTCTGAGGGCGAAGAAAATGGCGAATGGATCATCGTAGACTGCGGCGCTGTGGTGGTTCATATCATGCAACCAGCCATTCGCCAGTATTACCACCTTGAGGAGCTTTGGGGCGAAGCGCCCGTGCGCCTGAAGTTTGGGGCCAGCCAGCCAGTGGCTGCCAAAGCTGTCCTGGCCAAACCCGCCAAAAAAGTACCTGCCAAGAAGCTGGTAGGCAAAGACGGTAAAAAGCTGTCCCCACAGAAAATTAAAAATGCCGCCTTTGAGGCGAGAATTGCGCCAGAGCGGCCAGTCACAGTGAAAACAGGCACCAAGAAAACTGGGTCTTCGGCCAAGACAGCCATTCAGTCAGCCGTGAAAGCACCAGTTAAAACGGCTGCTAAGACAGCAGTTAAGACGGGTACTAAAACTCCAGTTAAATCCGTCGCTAAAACTGTGGCTAAACCGATTGCCAAGACTGTTGTTAAGACGGCTGCAAAATCGGCGGTTAAGCCAGCACCTAAATCTGTTGCAAAGACCTCCGCCAAAACTGCGTTAAAAGCGTCGTCAAAATCAGCTGTTAAGCCCGCCACTAAGCGCACGCCTAAAAGCGCATGAAACTTCTGATCGTCGCAGTCGGCCAGCGTGTGCCCGATTGGGCGAGCACGGCTTGGAACGACTATGCCAAGCGTTTTCCGCCAGAGATCAAAGTCGAGCTTAAAGCCATCAAAACCGAGCCACGAGGCTCTAAAACCCTTGACACACTCTATGCAGCAGAACGGGGGCGCATTGAGGCTGCCATTCCGCGCGGCACGCGCGTGGTGGTCTTGGACGAACGCGGAACTGCGTTGAGCACCAAGGCGCTTGCCGCCAGACTGACCGACTGGCAGCAGGGCGGCACAGATGTGGCCTTAGTCATAGGCGGCCCAGACGGGCTAGACCCTGCACTCAAAAATTCGGCACACGAGTGCGTGCGCCTGTCAGACCTCACTTTGCCGCATGCCATGGTGCGTGTGTTGTTGATTGAGCAGTTATACCGGGCGTGGTCCGTCAACGCTGGTCATCCCTACCACCGAGAATAAATTGCTACAAATCATTTTTTGTGATTTTCAATATGCCAAATTTTGTTTACCTAGCCTCTCAAAGCCCGCGCCGCGCAGAATTGCTCACACAGTTAGGGGTGCGTTTTGAGTTACTTTTGCCCAGCGCAGAGGAGGACACAGAAAGTATTGAATTAGCTATTAAAAACGAAGCGCCTAAGTCATACGTGCAGCGCGTAACTGGCCTAAAACTTGATGCCGCATTATTGCGCCTAAAGCATCGTGGCTTGCCCAGTGCGCCGGTACTTTGTGCCGACACGACTGTTGCGCTTGGCCGCAGCATTTATGCAAAACCGCAGCATGCTTCAGATGCTAGGCGCATGCTGGGCGAACTGTCTGGTAAGACGCACCGTGTATTCACTGCGCTTGCAATAGGTAGCGCACGCAAGCGTGTGGCAGCACTGTCAGACAACCGCGTCACGTTCGTGCCGCTTAGCGCTGCGCAAATCAAGGCGTATGTGGATACGGGTGACTGCATGGGCAAAGCGGGTGCTTATGGAATCCAGGGCAGAGCTGCTGCGCACATCTCGCATATCAGCGGCAGCTATTCTGGCATCATGGGATTGCCTGTGCATGAGACAGCGCTCTTGCTGCGTGCCGTGGGTGTAAAGTCGTAGTTTCACATGAAAACCACCTATGTTGCATGACATTTTGATTAACTGGGCGCCCCAAGAAACCCGGGTCGCTGTGGTGGAAAACGGTGCGGTGCAAGAGCTGCACATTGAGCGGAGTCTAGAGCGCGGCTTGGTGGGTAATGTGTATTTGGGCAAGGTCGCTAGGGTGCTGCCGGGCATGCAGTCGGCGTTTATTGACATTGGCCTTGAGCGTGCTGCGTTTTTGCATGTGGCTGATTTAATGACCACTTTTGTGGGGTCGCGCGGCGAGTTTTCAGACACTGGGCGTCCAGCCAGTGTAGCCGTGCCCATTGAAAAACAAGTGTTTGAAGGCCAATCCTTATTGGTACAAGTCATCAAAGACCCCATCGGCAGCAAGGGCGCACGCCTGTCTACCCAAATCAGCATTGCGGGGCGGCAGCTGGTTTTTTTGCCACAAGACGAGCATATTGGTGTGTCGCAAAAAATAGCGCCTGAGCAACGCGACCGCCTGCGCAAGCGCGTGATGAATCTTGCGGGCGATGGTGGCGGTGGTTTTATTTTGCGCACCAATGCTGAAGATGCAAACGATGCCGAACTGGCCGATGATGTCGCCTACTTGCGCAAAACATGGGGGCGTATCAAAGACGGGTCCACGCGCATGCCATCCAAATCGGTGCTACACACCGACCTCACCCTGCTACAGCGTGTGCTGCGCGACATGGTCAGCGATGAAACACAAACCATCCGCATCGACTCACAAGAGCAGTTTGCCCAGCTAAGCCGCTTTGCCCAAGAATTTATGCCAGTTGCTGCGCAAAAGCTCCAGCTTTACAAAGGCGAGCGTCCGATTTTTGATCTGTATGCGATAGACGATGAAATTGCCAAGGCATTGGGCAAACGCGTAGAGCTTAAATCGGGTGGTTACCTGATCATTGACCAAACCGAAGCCCTGACCACGGTAGACGTGAACACAGGTGCTTATGTAGGCGCACGCAATTTTGACGATACGATTTTCAAAACCAATTTAGAAGCCGCCTTGGCCATTGCCAGGCAATTGCGCTTGCGGAATTTAGGCGGCATCATCATCGTTGACTTTATCGACATGACCCGTGCCGACCACCGCGATGCCGTGTTAACTGAGTTTAAAAAACAACTAGCCCGCGATCGGGTTAAAACCAGCGCAGGTGACTTTTCTGCCTTGGGTTTGGTAGAAATGACTCGCAAACGCACACGTGAATCCTTGGCCCAAATACTTTGCGAGCCTTGTGCTGTATGCTCCGGAAAAGGCAGCGTTAAAACCTCACGCAGCGTAGCCTATGACATTTTGCGCGAAATTTTGCGCGAGGCTCGCCAGTTCAATCCCAAAGAATTCCGCATAGTCGCTGCACCCAGCGTGGTGGAGTTATTACTAGACGAAGAAAGCGCCCATTTAGCAGGGCTGTCAGACTTTATCGGCAAACCCATTTCACTACAGGCCGAGGCAAGGGGCAATCCTGAGCATTACGACATTGTGTTGCTTTGATCATGATGGCGTCTATCCCAATTTTGATGTACCACCAAATCGATGAACGCCCTTCGCGGGGTAAGGCGTTGCGTGGTTTAGTGGTATCGCCGGGTACTTTCAAGCGGCAAATGGCACTACTTGACGCTCTAGGCTACCAAGGTTTGTGCATGTCGGCTTTAATGCCATACTTGCGCGGGGAAAAACTAGGCAAAGTCTGTGGGATTACTTTTGATGATGGATATTTGAATAACCTGCAGGTGGCGCTACCGATATTGCTAAAGCACCAATTTACCGCTACTTGCTATGCAGTAAGCGGAGCGCTTGGGGGCAGCAATACTTGGGATCATCAAAAAGGCATAGACGAAAAGCCTTTGATGGATGCCAACCAGTTGCGGATATGGCTTGCGAGTGGGCAAGAAGTGGGTGCGCACGGTGTAGCACATCTGGATTTGACGAGTCTTTCAGAAAACCAAGCTGCAATTGAAATTCGCCAGTCTAAACTGCAATTAGAACTAATGCTGAACACTACTATCCAGCATTTTTGCTACCCATATGGTCGGTACTTTAAAGAGCACCTGCAGATGGTGGAAAATGCAGGATACCAAAGCGCCACCACCACGCAAAGGGGAAGAGCAAGCCTTAACGACGGAATTTTTGCTTTGCCTCGTGTTCAAGTCATGGGTTCGGTATGGATCGGACAGTTTTGGCAAAAATTGGCAACAACCTATGAAGATCGCCGACGATAAAATGCCGCGGCGTCTGAAGATTGCCGTTCTAAGTAGAGTATTTTCCCCCACAGGGGGCGGTGCAGAGCGTTACTCTGTAGAAATCGCCATGGAATTGGCGCGACGCCATGAAGTACATGTGTTTGCACAAGAGTCAACTTCTGAAGTTGCCTCAGTTCAAATACACCACATAGCACGCTGGTTCAAGAAACCTCGCTGGATCAATCAACTATGGTACGCATATGCCACATGGCATGCCACCAAGCAAGGTTTTGACATTGTGCACTCGCACGAAAATGTTTGGCATGGAAATGTCCAGACCATGCATGTGAAAACCACCAAGAAAGATTTGCTCGGTGATAGATTGGGATGGCGTTTACTCTTGCGTTGGTTAAAAATACTATGTAGCCCACGATTGCTTACTTACTTGGCTTTTGAACATGCGCGCATGGCATATCGCACGCGCCGAGCCATTGTGGCTACATCACAAACTTTGCAACTAGAACTGCGCAAGTACTACCCAAACTCTGTGCGCATGCTTCATACCGTTGAGCCTGGTGTCGGATTGAGGATTAGTCATTTAAGTAAAAATCAGGCAAGGCAGATGCTTGGACTTGATGTGGCGGGACGGAAAATATTATTCGTCGCTAACGACTATACACGCAAAGGTTTGGCTGCACTTTTACAAGCACTCGTTCATTTGCCTTCAGACATCCATTTGATTGTTGTGGGAAATCCTCAGCAACAAGCAAATTTTGAAAAACAGGTTGTGCAACTAGACTTAGAATCGCGGGTGATTTTCATGGGCTCACTGTCTGATATGGGCGCTGCCTATCAAAGCGCAGATGTTTTGGTTCACCCCACCCTAGAAGATAGCTTCGCCATGGTAGTGCTTGAGGCAATGGCGTATCGCTTGCCCGTGATTGTCAGTGACAGCCATTTTTGCGGTATCGCTTCAATCATTACCGACGGACATGATGCAGTCTTGTTGACTGATCCTCAAAGCGCATCCGCTATCGCATTGAGTGTGCTGCGCGTGCTTGACTCTAAAGAGCTGGTGCAAAGTCTCATATTGCATGGGCTAGCACTTGTGCAAAAACGCACATGGCAAAAGGCAGCGTGTGCTTATGAAGCTATCTATATGAAATTGCTTTAAGCTACCAGTTTGAAGTGTTTTTTACTGAAGTCTAATCCCGTCCACTGCTCTACTTTTTTTGACAACCGGTATTTCCTTTCTTTAGCCGTCAACACATAGTCTGGATTAAAAACCAATTGGCTTTCGGCTTCGTGTGCGATCCAATGTGTCATGACTTTTGGGTGTGTCAATTTAAATTTTTCAACCGCCTCAGGATCAAAATTAGCATAGCTGATTTGCATAGGCGTTGAGTCTTTCCAATACTTTGCAACTTGATTGAGCTTGGCCTGCATTTGTTCTTGCTTACGAACCCAACCATAATGAAAAATACGCGCATTGGCCAGAGCAGCTTGTGGAAAGCGTGGCCGTTTGTGTTGGTGCATAACAAGCCAATACTGGCCATCAGGCGCATACGACCGGATGGTGTTGCGTATCAGGCGACATTCCCGGCGATACCACCCAGGGCTGATAGAAAAAAACTCTGGAGTTCCATAAAAATGTACATAGTCAAAAACCAATGCCTCAACCGCCGGGTTGTGATGGTGTTGGTTGACACTGGCTCGAATTTTGGCAATGTCTTCTTCATGCACAACTTCGTCGCCCTCTAAATAAAAGGCCCAGTCGCCAGTGCATGCATATTGGGCGATCATCTTTTGTTGCGCGTATACAAAACCGCGATCGCCCATGCGTTCGTTCCAGACCGTTTCTATGATTCGAATCTTAGGCGTATTCAAAGCTTGAATGCGTTGCAGTGTATCGTCGTCTCCAAGCCCGACCGCAATGACGAATTCATCGACCAGTGGCAACAAAGACGATATCGACTCCAAGAAAGGAAAGCCGAGTGAAGTTCCGTTGCGAATAAATGTAAATCCGCTGATACTTGGAGGTGTAATCGTATTCATTTTATGCAATTAAATCAACGCGGCTAGATGCGCCCAATACATGGAGTTTGGCGTATGCGCCTTGTAACTTCATAAGATTGTTGTGCGTACCCTGTTCAATTATTTTGCCTTGATCCATCACCACAATAGTGTCTGCATGCGCTATGGTTGAAAGGCGGTGTGCAATGATGATGGTCGTTCGACCAACTTTTAATGCTTGGAGTGCTAATTTCACAGCTTGCTCAGACTCCGCATCCAGAGCTGAAGTTGCCTCATCTAAGACAAGGATAGGAGCGTCTTTGTATATGGCCCGGGCAATACCAAGCCGTTGTCTTTGGCCACCAGATAATTCGCCAGCGTTGTGTCCAGCTATAGTGTCTATGCCGTGCGGTAGGCTGTTGACATGGTCTAGTAAATGTGCGGATGCTAAAGCGCTCATAACTCTTTGTCTGTCAGGTACGACCCCAAGCGCAACATTGGCACAAATTGTGTCGTTTAACATGACGACATCTTGACTCACAAAAGCCATCTGTTGCCGCAATGCATCGATGTTCCACAGCTTAATATCGACACCATCGAGCAGAATTTCGCCAGCCGTTGCATCTACAAATCTCGCCAATGCGTTCACTAAAGTTGTTTTACCAGAGCCTGAGCTACCAACTAAAGCCACGGTTTTGTGCGCCGCAATCACCAAATCGAAAGCATTTATTGCATACTGCCCTGAGTTAGGGTAACGTACTTGCAGTTGATTGAAACTGATCAGACCTTGTGATCTGGCTGGACTAGGAATAAAACTACCTTGCGTTTCTTTATGTGTTTGGTCAATTAAATCTAGTCCCCGCTCGATGGCAACTAGGCCACGCGTGACCGGTCCGGCCACTTCAGAGAGGTGTTTAATAGGGGCTATTAACATAAGCATGGCTGTAGTAAAAGCCACGAATCCCCCCACTGTTTGCCCCGATGTCGCGCTTTGCCAAAGCGCCACACAAATTACACCCGACAAAGCGACAGCAGCCAGCATTTGCGTCAAAGGAGTCATCGCTGAGTTGGCTATTGTTGACTTCAACGCCAATCTACGTAACTCTTGGTTTAGGCGGTCAAATCGATTCGATTGTGCGGTCTGTGCGTGGTGCAGACGTATAGATCGGTAAGCCAAGACGTTTTCTTCCACTACATATGCCAGTGAATCTGTCGCTAATTGACTGGCTTTGGTGATTGCATGCAGTCGTTTTGACAGTGCTTTCATAACCCAAGCCACAGCAGGAAATATCGCCAGTACGATCACTGTAAGTTTCCAATTGATTATGAGCAGATAGCCCATAAGGGCTGTCAAAGTAAAGCTGTCTTTGATTAAAGAAAGTAGTGCATTGACAAGCAGTGTGGCACCTGTCTGAACCTCGTACACAATTGTATTGACGAGGCTGCTTGCGGTATGTTGGGTGAACAGTGAAGGGTGGGCAGATTGCAGTGTATAAAAAAGTTTTTCCCGCATCCGTACCATTGCACGATTGCTCATGGTTGCCAAAGCGTATTGCGCACAAAAACCAGCAGCACCTCGTACTGCAAACAATCCCAATAGCGCGCATGGTACAACCCAAAGCGCTAAACCACCCGCCTGAAACCCTTTGTCTAGTAATGGCTTCATCAGCGCTGGGATCATAGGTTCGGTTAAAGCAGCCACAAAGACTGAGCAGGCCATGAGCAAAAATGCAGATCGATTGCCCTCAAAGTAGGGCATGAGGCGTTTGAGGCGAGTCAGCGTATTTTGCACAGCAGAGGGCATCGGTGTTAAGCTTTCGGCGAGGATTTGTCAACCGAATGCGTATCAGCGGGAGGGTAAGCGCCCAAGGCAAGCAATATGCCCAATATGCTGCAAAAATAATCTCCTACTAATCCGTCATAAAGTGCAGAGTTGAACATGCTTGCAACTACAAAGACAATTAGAAAACATTGTGTGGCGCGTTGCGCGCTGATATCAAACTTTTTAGCATGCCATGCGATGCTGATGAGCCAAGCAATGTACAAAGCCAATCCTAAAGCACCCAGTTGCACGCTCACAAGCAAAAATTCTTGATGGGGATTACCAACGCTGAAATCTGGACGATTGGGATTATTGTGTTGTAGTCGGTTATATTCATGCTTCCAGCTGCCAATGCCGTGCCCTAACATAGGTTTTTCTGTCATCAATAGCAAGGATTTCCCCCAAAACTCTATGCGTAATCCAGATGAACTATTGATAGTCTTGCCACTCGTTTGCTGGTAGGCGCGCACTTCATTTTTTATATCAGAAATCCCTTTGTTAAATTGCGGTGAAATACTGCCTGCTGCATACAGTATTACAAATGGCAGTATCAACACAGCAAGTCGAGTTTTTTTCGACATTGCCCAATATGCGGTCAAGCAGATGGCTGCTAACAAGCAGGCTTGGCCAGAGCGGCCATACAAAGCAAAAAAAATGTTCAAAGTTCCCAATGCGGCCAAAAAATAAGCCACATGCCGCCCGTACCTGCCTGGGAATTCTTTGGCCAAATGCCAGCATAAAACCACGAACCCAGCAGTCAATATGGATTGGTCTAAGCTGCTTGAGAAAACGACTGTAAAGTGATTTCGCCCAGCTGGTATGTAGGGTAATTTGACTCCCAAAAAAAGCAGCCATGAACTCAATACTACAAAAGTTTGAAAAACGATGTACCCCAGCAAAGCATACAACGCTTGTTGACGCGAACGAAGTAAGATCAAGGCAATTGGAATCAATAAAAGTTTGCCGTACTTAGCCAACGCGGGCAGTGCAATGGACGTGTCAACTGAGGAAAAGGGAACAGAGAGCGCCATAAAGCCAAGCAGCGCCAGAATACAGTAAACTGGGATGATTCTGAGTGAAAAATAGGAGCATTTTTGGAGTATCCCTTGGCATAAAACCACCAAGCCAGTTGTAAAAGCAAGTAATTTAAAAATACTAATCAGCGCCATGGATACTGGAAGCGCCATTGCCAAGCTGTACAGAGGTGCAGAGGATAGTCGCCAGTGAAAAGGCATAATTCGCATAGTGAAGTCGGTTCAATCTATTGAGTGCTTAAGAAAACAATATGTCGATTAGTGTCATCTTAATCACCAAAAACGAGGCTGCGAATTTGCTCGCATGCTTGCAAACAGTTGGTTTTGCCGACGAGATTATTATCGTAGACAACGCTAGCAGCGATGATACCGCGAAGATTGCGGCAACTGCAGGTGCCAGATTTTACTCAACCACCGATTGGCCTGGCTTTGGACTTCAAAAAAACAGGGCTTTGGATTATGCTACCTGTGATTGGGTGTTCTCAATTGATGCAGACGAGCGTGTTAGCCCGATATTGGCCAACGAAATCAAATCTATTGTGTGTCTTCAGGCCGATCACCGTGGCGCAACAGCCGCTTATGAGGTTCCACGCTTAACGCAATTTTGTGGCCAATGGATTTACCATTGCGGCTGGACACCTGATCGTGTTTTGAGGCTATTTAAGCGTGACAGTGCGCGTTTTAGTAGCGATGTAGTGCATGAACGCTTGGTTTTGAATGATGCCAAAACGCCTGTTCATCGGTTGAAGGGGCAACTTCTGCATTGGAGTTACCCAACACCAACGCACTATTGGCAAAAACTACACCGCTATAGCCACGATTGGGCAATTGCCAAGCACAATAATGGTCACAAGACCACGATGTGGCGTGCTGCTGCCGCTGGGGCGGTGGCATTTTTGCGTTCATATATCTTGCGTTTGGGGTTTTTAGACGGTGCTATGGGATTGGCCGTATGCACGATGCAAGCGCAAGCTGCGTATGGCAAATATTTTGAGCTGTATTTTTTGAACCAACGCGATAAACTACAAACTAAGGCTTAGTGTTGAACTATTTATGATCCAAATACCTACCTCAAACTTTCGGCGAACCTTGCTTGCACTGGCTTGCGTTGGTGTTAGCACGGCAGCATTGGCACAATTTCGCGTTGAAATCACCGGTGTTGGTATTACCCAATTGCCTATTGCGATTGCTGCTTTTAAAGGTGATGAAACCAGTCCACATAAAATTGCCGCAATTGTGCAAGCTGATTTAGAGCGCAGCGGGCAATTTAAAGCTATGGACACCAGCGCAAGCGTTTTAGACGAGACTGCCCGCCCTGATTTAAGCGTGTGGAGGCAAAAAGCGGCAGATTCGCTGCTCACAGGCAGCGTCACGCGCTTGGCCGATGGTCGTTACGATGTGCGTTTTCGGCTTTGGGATGTGGTGCGTGGGCAAGATTTGGGGGCTCAAAGCTACGCGGTAGTGGTGGGCGATTTGCGTTTGGCGGCGCACCGTATTGCTGATTTTGTCTATGAGAAGCTCACAGGCGAAAAAGGGGTTTTTTCCACTCGTATTGCGTATGTGACCAAGGCGGGGCAGAAATTCAACCTCTGGGTTGCCGATTCGGACGGGGAGGGCGCACAATCCGCGCTGAGCAGTCCAGAGCCCATTATCTCGCCCTCGTGGTCGCCTGCGGGCGGGCAGCTGGCCTATGTGTCTTTTGAGTCGCGCAAACCTGTGGTGTACGCACATGACGTGGCCACAGGCCGCAGGCGCTTGGTGGCCAACTTTAAAGGCTCTAACAGCGCACCGTCTTGGTCGCCCGATGGCAAAACATTGGCTTTAACGCTTTCGCGTGATGGCGCATCACAAGTTTATGGGATAGACAGCAATGGCGGAGATGCGCGAAAATTAAGCCAATCTTCTAGCATTGACACGGAACCTGTGTATTCATCTGACGGCAAATCTATCTACTTTGTGAGCGACCGGGGTGGCTCACCCCAAATCTACCGCATGCCAGCGGGCGGTGAGACCGGCGGCGCGCGCGCTGAGCGGGTGAGCTTTACAGGAAATTACAACATTTCACCTGCGCTTAGTCCTGACGGGCGTTGGCTGGCGTATATTTCAAGAGTCTCAGGTGCGTACAAGCTGCATGTCATGGAGCTTGGCGGTACTGGCGCTAGCGCGATTACTGACAGCGCTGCAGACGAGCGTCCGAGCTTCTCTGCCAACAGTAAATTGATTATGTACGCCACACAACAGCGTGGTGCTGAGACCCTTATGACAAGCACACTTGACGGCAAAATCAAAGCCAAGCTTGCCGGGCAGGGCGGTGATATTCGCGAGCCCCATTGGGGACCATTTTTAAAATAATCGGAGGAATAACCATGCAATTTTCAAAATTATCTGGGCTATGTAAACCATTGAGTTTTGCCTGTTTGTTGCTTTCTGTAGTAGCTTGCAGTTCAACGGTTAAGCTCGACGAGGTAAAGGTCGAGGACAGAGCGGGCTCGGCTGTCATGGGTCAAGGTCAAGCTTTATCAGAACCGGTTAAAGCGCCTTTGGCGCAGGGCGCGACGAACGAAGTGGGAACACGTAACGTTGCTGGCGCAACCGTTGGCGGGCAGGGCGCAGCAGGACTCAGTCCCAATGCCGCCAAGACCATTTATTTTGACTACGACAGTTTTGTCATCAAACAAGAATTCCAGTCGGCCATGGAGTTACATGCCAAATTTTTAGCTGCCAACAAGACCGCTAAGATGGCTATTGAAGGCCACACCGATGAGCGTGGCGGACGTGAATACAATCTTGCACTCGGCCAAAAACGCTCTGAGGCCGTGCGACGTGCGCTGAGCTTGCTCGGCGTAGCAGATTCGCAACTTGAGGCGGTGAGCTTTGGCAAAGAAAAGCCTATTGCTACAGGCGCTGACGAATCTAGTCTGGCGCGTAACCGCCGTGCTGAAATTAACTACAAATAAACTATGCAAACCCGATATTCAGGCGTGCAATTTTTCTGCGGGGCAGCGAAATTGTCGATTAGCCAATTTCTCCACGCTGTCGTTTTGGTTGTCTCAATGGCTACCGCTACCGCAGCGCATGCGGGGCTATTTGATGACGATGAGGCGCGTAAAGCCATTCTGGATTTACGCCAGCGCTTAGATGCCAACCGCGCAGCTTCCGATGCAGGCTTAGCGGCGCAAACACGCCAAACCGAAGAGTTGCGCAAAGCCCAAGACGAAGCCAGAAAGCTAGCCTCAGATCTACAAGCGGAACAAATATCTGTGCTTAAGCGCAGCCTTTTGGATTTGCAAAACCAAATCGAAACCCTGCGTTCAGATTTGGCCAAGCTAAGAGGGCAAGACGAGCAACTGGCACGCGATGTTGCAGATATTCAGCGCCGCCAAAAAGACATCACCCAAGGCATCGATGACCGCATCCGCAAGTTTGAACCGGTCAAGGTATCACTCGATGGAAAAGAATTTTCAGTTGAGCCCAATGAAAAACGCGACTATGAATTCGCTTTAACTGTATTTCGCAAAGGCGACTTTGCAGCCTCTGCCCCAGTTTGGATTGATTTCATCAAGCGTTATCCACAAAGCGGCTATAACCCGAGTGCCTATTTTTGGCTAGGCAATACGCAATACGCCACCCGTGATTACAAAGAGTCTATTGCGAATTTTCGCTCTATGGTGGCAGCATCACCCGACCACCCCAAGGCGGCGGAGGCGGTGTTGTCGATTGCCAATTGCCAAATTGAGCTCAAGGACACGCGCGCAGCTCGCAAAACACTTGAGGATTTGGTCAAGGCATACCCTGTGTCTGAAGCTGCGGTAGCAGCCAAAGACCGCCTCTCTAAGCTACGCTAAAACTGCAACGGGCAAGCTTTTGACAGGGCTTGCAGATTGCAGGATGAGTCTGGCGTTTAAAATGGCTATATGCAAGCATCTGAACTCAGCTCTTTAAGCGCCCAAGTCCTTTGGGCATCTTTTGTTTTATCCGTCTGCTTTGGCATTGTTGCCCAGCGCAGTCACTTCTGCACCATGGGTGCTGTTAGCGACATTGTCAATATGGGCGACACGACACGCATGCGCCAGTGGATGCTGGCTGTTGGCGTGGCGGTACTTGGTTTTGCCGTCTTGGCTTACTTGGGCAAAATTGACCCTAGCAAAACCCTGTATGCCTCTGGCCGTTTGATGTGGTTGTCTGCTTTGGTAGGCGGTGCTTTTTTTGGTTTCGGCATGGTGTTGGCGTCGGGCTGTGGCAGCAAAACATTGGTGCGCATTGGTGGGGGTAGCCTGAAATCTTTGGTGGTGTTTATGGTCATGGGTATTGCCGCATTTGCAACACTCAAAGGCATTACTGCTGTAGTTCGGGTATCTACAGTGGATATTTTTACTATTAATTTAGTAGCGAACAATGACCTACCTACGCTGACATCTGCCATTTTTTCTTTAGATACGAGAATTTCAGTCCTACTGTGCGGATTGATAGTCGGTGGCGGGCTCATAACATGGGCTTTGATTGGCAAAGGCTTTGCAACTTTTGACAATTTGCTCGCGGGTCTAGGTATTGGCGGAGTTGTAGTCGCTATGTGGTGGGTGAGCGGCCACTTGGGCCATCTAACCGAGCATCCCGATACCTTACAAGAGGCTTTTTTAGCCACCAATTCAGGCCGAGCAGAGGCACTTAGTTTTGTGTCGCCCGTAGCCTACACCCTTGACTGGTTGATGTTTTTCAGCGACAAAAGTAAAGTTATCACGCTAGGTATTTCTTCTGTTTTGGGTGTGGTTACGGGGTCTGCCGTGTATGCTTTGTTAACCAAAACTTTCCGCTGGGAAGGTTTCGGCGGCAATGAAGACGTGGCCAACCATTTGGTAGGGGCTTGCCTGATGGGTATTGGTGGTGTTACCGCCATGGGATGCACGATGGGCCAAGGTTTGAGCGGTCTCTCAACCCTTAGTTTGACTAGCTTCTTGGCATTTTTTGCCATTTTGGCAGGCGCTTGGGCAGGGCTCAAGTACCAAATCTGGCGCTTAGACCGCATATCTTGACTCTGAAACTATTTGTGCAATCTGTTACAACCGATTTTGAGCGCCGTTTTGGCGGTTTACAGCGCCTCTACGGTATTCCAGGTGCGCAGTGTGTCTACAGCGCGCGCGTTCTGGTGGTGGGCATAGGTGGAGTCGGTTCCTGGGTTGCAGAAGCGCTGGCCAGAAGTGGGGTAAGTAGTATTGGCTTGGTGGATATGGACCACATTGCCGAATCCAACATCAACCGCCAAATCCATGCACTCAGCGCAAGTGTGGGCCAAGCCAAAATTTTGGCTATGCATGAGCGCATCGCACAAATTAACCCTGATTGTTTAGTGCTGTGCATTGACGATTATGTAAGTCTTGACAACTGGCCTGCCATCGCCTTCAACTCTGCGCTGCCGCATTGGGATGCCATCATTGACTGCTGCGACCAAGCCCAAGCCAAACTGGCCATGGCCGCATGGCTGTTGGCTCTTAGTAAACGCCAACGCCCAGTGTATGTTTGCGTAGGAGCCGCTGGCGGTAAACGCTTGGCACAGCGAACGGACATTGCCGACTTGGCCGACACCACGCATGACCCTTTGCTTGCCAAACTACGCTACAGCCTGCGCCGTAGCCATGGCGCGGCGCGTGCTGGCGCTATAGGTTTGGCCTGCGTATACAGCCAAGAGGCGGTAGCAGCACCCGACGCCTCTTGCGCGATAGCTGATGCGGATGGCAGCCTCAATTGCCACGGCTATGGTTCTAGTGTGGCAGTTACTGCCAGCTTTGGCCTAGCTGCGGCAGGTTGGGTTATGGACAAATTGGCACTTCAAACGTAGCCCGTAAATGAATACTCGGGCATAAAAAAATACATCACTTCATAGCTTTCGACGTGCCAACTCATTTAGACCGCAGCATCCAATCACTGGTTTACTGCAAAAATTCATAGCAAAATTGGACAAGTGCATCAAAACCACGCTATAATTTGAGGCTGTGCAGCGATGCACAAGGGACCTTAGCTCAGCTGGTAGAGCAGCGGACTTTTAATCCGTTTGTCGTGGGTTCGACCCCCGCAGGTCCCACCAGATAATAAAAGCCCAATAATCGTACGATTATTGGGCTTTTTGCTTTGAAGTTGTCGATTTTGAATTGTCCAAATAGACCACTATGCAAGCCCAAGACTTACAAAAACTCGTTACCGTCGTCATGCCTTTCGGCAAACACAAAGGCCGCTTAATCGCTGACTTACCGGGTAACTATTTGCATTGGTTTGCCCGCGAGGGATTTCCCCCCGGCGAAATTGGCCGTTTACTAAGCCTCATGCGCGAAATTGACCACAACGGACTGAGCGACTTATTGATTCCGCTGCGAAGGGAGAAGGCAGCGTAAAGAATTGCTTTAAATCGGTGTGTTGTAATTAGATACCTTATGTGCTACACGCTCTATGCAGCCGTTAGGGAGTCTTCGGTACTTAGCGCTGGCATTCGAATCAAATGGTCAAACGCACTGAGCGCAGCTTTGGAGCCATCTCCTGCGGCTATCACAATTTGCTTAAAAGGTACGGTGGTGCAGTCGCCTGCAGCAAAAACGCCTGGCACATTGGTGTGACCCTTGGCATCCACTAAAATCTCTCCAAATTTGCTCAACTCTACCGTGCCACGCAGAAACTCTGTGTTAGGTATGAGACCAATTTGGACAAAAACTCCTTCAAGTGCCACATGGTGCTCTGCGCCAGAGCTGCGGTCTTTGAATTTAAGCCCAGTTACCTTGCCTGTGTCGATACCAGCTGCATTTAGGCCCGTGATTTCAGTTGTTTGGGCATTGGTATGTACCGTTACATTGGGCAAGCTGTTGAGTTTGTTAACTAACACCGCATCGGCCTTAAGTTGGTCGGCAAACTCCACTACGGTGACATGGGCGACGAGTCCAGCTAAATCAATAGCAGCCTCAATGCCAGAGTTACCGCCCCCAATCACTGCGGTGCGTTTGCCTTTGAATAACGGGCCATCACAATGTGGGCAGTAAGCGACCCCTTTATTTTTGTACTCGGCTTCGCCCGGAACATTGACGTTGCGCCAGCGTGCACCGGTAGACAAAATGACAGTCTTGGCCTGAAGTGTTCCGCCGTTGGCCAACACCACTTGGGACAAACCACCCGCTTGGGGTGCTGGAATGATTTTCTCGGCGCGCTGCAGGTTCATAATATCTACGCCGTAGGAGCGGGTTTGGGCTTCTAGCGCGGCAGCAAATTTAGGACCATCGGTTTCCTGTACCGAGATGTAATTCTCGATAGCCATAGTGTCATTGGTCTGGCCGCCAAAACGCTCAGCCGCTACACCTACCCGAATACCTTTGCGTGCGGCATATACCGCTGCTGCCGCACCTGCAGGCCCTCCACCCACGATCAATACGTCGTATGGCGCTTTGGCCGAAAGCTTTGCGGCATCTTTGTCAGCTGTGCTTGTGTCGAGCTTGGCTACGATTTCTTCGACCAGCATACGTCCGTTGCCAAACAAAGCGCCATTCAAGTAAATGCTAGGCACCGCCATGATTTCTCGGGAATTGACTTCGGCTTGGAATGCGCCACCCTCTATCACTGTGGTTTTTATGTTGGGATTAAAAATAGCCATCAAACTGAGTGCCTGAACCACGTCTGGGCAGTTATGGCATGTCAGACTCATATAGACCTCAAAATTGAAGTCACCGCCGTCTGCGCTGCGCAGGGCGCGAATTTGCTCAATTACGTCGGGCTCTACTTTGGGCGGGTGGCCGCCGCTCCACAGCAGCGCCAAGACCAGCGAAGTGAACTCGTGGCCTAAAGGCAGTCCAGCAAATCGCAAGCTGGTGTCAGTGCCAACGCGCTTGAGGGAAAAAGACGGTTTGCGTGTGTCTTGACCATCGTAGGATACTGTGATTTTGTCAGCACGCAGGCTTTGGATGGTTTGCAGCAGTTCGCGCATTTCTACTGAGTTAGCATCATCACCCAAGGAAGCCACCATCTCAATAGGCACTGTCACGCGCTCTAAATAAGCGGCAAGTTGGGATTTAAGAGCGTCATCAAGCATAGTGGATTCCTTTGCGTGGCAAAAAGCCGAATTTTTGAGATAAAAAAACTGGACAGCTTGGCATACGTATTCCAAGGCCTTGTCCAGCTTGGAGCGCCGAGGGCGCTCAGATTTGCTAAGCAGTTTGCTTAAATTTTGCCAACTAAATCGATAGACGGCGCGATGGTCTTAGCGCCTTCGTTCCATTTGGCGGGGCATACCTGACCGGGGTTCGCTGCGGTGTATTGGGCCGCTTTGAGCTTGCGCACGGTTTCTTTCACATCACGGGCGATCTCATTGGAATGAACTTCCATTGTTTTGATTGTGCCTGCTGGGTCGATGATGAATGTGCCGCGCAGCGCCAAGCCTTCGTCGTCGATATGCACATCAAAAGCGCGCGTCAGGGCATGCGTGGGATCGCCAATAAGTGGAAACTTTGCTTTGCCCACGGCAGGCGAGGTCTCGTGCCAAACTTTATGCGCAAAATGGGTGTCGGTGGTCACGATGTAGACTTCTGCGCCCGCTTTTTGAAACTCTGCGTAATTGTCCGCTGCATCTTCGACTTCTGTGGGGCAGTTGAAGGTAAAGGCGGCTGGCATAAAGATAAAAACGTTCCACTTGCCCTTGAGCGTTTCGTTGGTCACGGTAATGAATTTTCCATTATGGAAAGCTTCGTTTTTGAACGCTTGAATGCTGGTATTGATTAAAGACATGTAAATGCTTCCTGATGCTAAGTGTTAATAAAACTATTGAAAAAGCTAGTTGATAGCTAAAAACTTCAATGATGTGAGTTTAAGGCAATATTGGGGCCTCAGTGATGCGCAATTTCAATCACCGCCATAGGTTTTTATAAACAATCTCGCACAGCCGTTTGCCGGCGGTGTGGCGTAGCCCGTTATGCAAAATGTAGGGTACGGCTTACAGCATCATCAAACTTCGGCACACCATGATTGCGCTCAGCCAGCGCAATACTAGCCCCTGAAGGTGCAAATAGTGGCAGTCGCGACAAAGGCGCTGCTACGGTGTGCCACTGCCCTGCTGCCAAGGCTTCTTGGCTATAAAAGTCATACCATTTATCAGGACCAAGCGGCAAATACACGCGACGGGTGGTCTCGCCTCGGGTAACCACGGGCGCCACTAGCAGTGCATCGCCTAGCATGAAATCATCAGAGTCGGCGTAGCATGCTTCGTCGTTGGGATAGTTGTAAAAAGTGGGGCGTATGATGGGTTGGTGGTGGCTGCTGGCGCGTTCAAAGAGGCTCCACAGATAAGGCATGAGGGTGTAGCGCAGGGTGATGGCGGCTATTACCTCGGCTTTGACGCTGGCGTGCATCCATGGCAAGTTGATGGTGCCGTCTGCTTTCCATGAGTTCATGACCATGCGTGGGTTGAGGCTACAGGCCTGCACCCAGCGCACAAACAGCTCAGGATCTGGGGTGGGGCCAGCAAAGCCGCCTACGTCGTGGCCCACGTTGAACATACCCGACAAGCCCATTTGTAAACCTGTGCGGATGTTCCATTTGAGGGTGTCCCAACTGGTGGTGTTGTCACCGCTCCAAGTTTGGGCGTAGCGTTGGATACCGGGCGTGCCGCCTCGGGTAATGGTGTAAACCGATTCGCCGGCCTTGGCGCTGTGGGGGGCTTGTGCTTCAAAAGTGGCACGCGTCATCAGCAGGGGGTGCAGCGGGCGGGCGCGGTGCATTGGAATGGCAGTGCCAAAGCCGCTACAGGCCGCACCATCGTCCATAATGGAATATTCGTTGTTGTCGTTCCAGCCCACGTCAATACGGTAGTCCAGTACCTGCTTTTGTAGGCTTTGCTGCCACCACGCCACGGCTTGCGGGTTGCTAAAGTCGAGGTGTGCGCCCACACCATCCCAAAACTGCTCGATGATAGGCTGGCCAGTTTTTGCATTGTGAATAAAACCGCCCAAAGCCTTCACTTCTTCGTAGGCTGGGTGGTCATCTAACAGACAGGGCTTGATGTTGGCTACTAGGCGCATGCCGCTGGACTGGAATTTGTCATTGAGCGACTTAGGCGCGGGGAATTTGCTGGAATTCCAAGTGAATACGTAGCGGCGCTTGCCGCGCGATGAGTAGCCCGAGCCGTAGTGAAAAGACGAGATCGGAACGTTTTCTTGGGCAATAGTGTCAATAAATCGGTCTAGTAGGGCTTGGGCATCTGGCGCATCGGCCAAACCCATGGCGGTTTGCGCAAAGCCAGCCGACCAGCGCGGTGGCAAATGTGTGCCGCCAATGAGTTGAACGAATTGGGCGATCACCTCGGAGGGGCTGTTACCCGCCATAAAGTAGTAGTCAAGGTCACCATCATCGATTTCTACATAACGAAAAAGCTCGTGGTAATTGTCATGTTCACAGCCAAAATCAAAAGTGCAGGCGGCAAGAGTGTCGTAATAAACGCCATACCATAAGCCGTTGGCTGTGCGGGTAAGCACAAAAGGCCAGTGTTTGTAGAGCGGATCGCCGTGCTTAGGGTCATAGCCCAACGCATCAAGCGCAAGGGTACGCAAGCGGCGGCCGTGCAGGTTAAGTGGGCCTGTTTTATCGCCCAAGCCGTAGTAGCGCTCGTCGCGGTGGCGTTCCAAATAGTGGCGCACAGCACCCGTGCGCGCACTGGCAAAATAGGCAGAAGTGGCGCGGTCTTTGGCCAATGGCTGGCCACTGGCATCTTGCCACTCAAGACACAATGTGTCAGTGGCAATGCTGACACTTAATGCACTGGTGCGTATGCTGGGCTTGGAGGATGTGCTATCTATTTTGGTTTCTGGCAGAGTAAAACCAGCAAGGTCACCACGAAAGCGGCCTTGCCATGGGGTGTCACTGGTATGGCTAGCGTGCACTACGCTAGAGTCGGTGCTTACCTTTCTATGCGCAGTGGGCGCAATGGCCCATGTACGCGGCTCTTTGTAACCACTGGCGGGGCGGTAGCGCACGCGAAACAGCGACTCACCCAACGCTTGCACCTGCATGCTAGTGCCATGTTGCAGATTGAATGTGAGGCTATGGGTGTCGTGGGTAGACAGGCTGGCGCGTCCTAGGGTGTTCATGAGTGGGGTTTAGCAGATTGGAGTTCCCATGCCGTGGTCTGCATGGCGTAGATGAGGGCCTTATATAAGCCAAGAGAAGGGCTTGGCTTAAAACCGTAACCCGTCTTTGTCGAAGCTGTGCAAGTGCTCAGGCGAGACGCTCACCCTTACCGTGTCGCCTGGCTTGGTGGTGGTTTGGCCGTTTAAAAATAGCTCAAACGGAGTGTCTTTCGCCACGGTGCCGTGCAGCAGACTGCTTGAGCCCAGTTGCTCTACTTGGCTTACTTTAATAGACAAGGGCCCGTCGCTGGCGATTTGCGCGTGCTCTGGACGAATGCCTAAATTGAATGCTTTTTTAGGGCTACCCGGCAATAGGTCTGCGGGCAAAAAGTTCATCCGAGGGCTGCCAATAAAGCCTGCCACAAAGGTATTGCGTGGCTTGTTGTAGAGCTCTAGTGGTGTGCCCACTTGCTCAATCACGCCGGCGCGTAACACCACAATTTTGTCAGCCATGGTCATGGCCTCTACTTGGTCGTGCGTAACATAGACCATGGTGGCTTTGAGGCGGGCGTGTAAATCACGAATCTCAGCGCGCATGGAAACGCGCAACTCAGCATCAAGGTTAGACAGCGGTTCGTCAAACAAAAACAGCTTCGGCTCGCGCACAATGGCGCGGCCAATCGCCACGCGCTGGCGTTGCCCACCCGAGAGCTGCGTAGGTTTGCGCTGCAGCAAAGGGTCTAGGCGCAACAAGGCGGCGGCGGCGTTCACTTTTGAGGCAATTAAAGACTTTTCTAGCCCCATATTCTCAAGACCAAAAGCCATATTGTCATACACGCTCATATGTGGGTATAGCGCATACGACTGGAACACCATAGCGCAGCCGCGGTGGGCAGCAGAAATATCGTTGACGTTTTTTCCGTCAATGGAGATACTGCCGCTAGTGGCAGAGTCTAGCCCCGATATAATACGCAGTAAGGTAGATTTGCCGCAGCCCGAAGGGCCCACAAACACCACAAACTCACCGTCAGCCACTTTCAGGTCAACGCCGTGGATGATGGTGGTTTTGTCAAAAGTTTTAATAACGCTGGAGAGTTCTAATGTGGCCACGGAGTGGTCCTTTCACTTGACACCGGCGCTGGCAATGCCGGTGGTGATGTATTTTTGTAAAAAGGCAAATACCAAGCTAATTGGTATCAGTGTAATGACTGTCATGGCCAGCAAATAATGCCACTGTGTGTTGAGCTCGCCTTGAAAAGAGTTCAGTGCGAGTTGTAGCGTGAATTTTTCAGATTTTGACAACACAATGAGTGGCCACAAAAAGTCGTTCCAGCGCCACATCACCGAAAAAATAGCCAGCACCGCCATAGCAGGCGCGGCCAAGGGCAAAATAATTTTCCAGTAGATGCGCCACTCACTGGCATGGTCCATGCGCGCGGCTTCTAGGAGTTCATCAGGAATAGTCAGCATGTATTGGCGCAACAAAAACACGCCAGTCGGTGTGGCAATAGCAGGCAAAATAACACCCCAAAGACTATTGAGCAAGCCAACACTCGATATGACCAAAAACGCAGGCACTAAGATGATGGTCGGCGGGATCATCAGCGTGGCAATAATCAGTATGAACACCGTTTTTTGGCCACGAAACTGGTATTTAGACAGCGCAAACGCCGCCATCGAGTTAATCAGCAGGGTCAAAATTGTGGCGACTACCGTGATGAATACGCTGTTCCATAAATAAACACCAAAACTGAATTTACCAAAAATTTCGGTGTAGTTGCTAAAGGCAAACTTAAGCTCATTGACGGGAACGCGCTCGTCAATGTTAATGCGGATTTCAGTCTCGGGCTTGGCGGGATCCACCATGGTAGCCATGATGCCCATACGCCGCACCTGTGCCAGCTGTTGCACCACGCCTTGCTCATTTTTAACCGAATACAAGGGCAGCGGGGTGTCAAAGCCTTTGAGTGCTATGGTTTTTTGCGTGTAAGGCAAAAAAGTGGGCGGAAATTGGCTAAGTGCGCTTTCTGTTTTAAACGACGACATCACCAACCACAAAATGGGGGCAAACATCATGAACAGGCCCACCAACAAATAGGCGTAACTGACCCAATCAGTCCAGTCCAACTTGTTGCGGCCGTGGGTGCGGGTGAGGAAAGTGGCTACGCTCATCTTTTACTTCGCTTTCTTGCCGGATTCACTGGCCTTGGATAGGCGCAACTGCACCAAGGTCAAGGCCATCAATCCCACTGCCAGCACCAATGAGGCCGCAGCGGCCAAACCATATAAATGGATTTGCTCGGCAAAACCCGTCTGGTAAATGAACTGCACAATGAATGTGGTAGCAGAGCCAGGCCCGCCGCCCGTGAGCACAAAGACTTCATCAAAGATCTGCACAGCGCGAATCAAAGCCAACACCAGCACCACGATCAAATTGGGCATCAAAAGCGGCAAGGTGATGCGGCGAAGCACTCGCCAAGGCGATGCAGCGTCCATTTCAGCGGCTTCGTACATGTCTTTGGGAATAGCTTGCAAGCCCGCCAGCAAAATCAAGGTGTAAAAACCCATATGCGCCCAGATAGAGACAAAAATCACCCAGAAAAAGGCCCAGTTTTTATCAATTAACCAGTCTACTGGGTTACCTCCAGCGGCCACAAGGCCGGCATTGAACACGCCTTGATTTTGCAAAAGCCATTTCCAAATCAAAGCAACTACCACGGGTGAAAGCAACACAGGGTAGAAAAATACCCCGCGCCAAAAACCGCGCCCTATGATTTTGCGGTTTAGCACCAAGGCCGTAACCAGTGCAAAAAACACCATTAAAACTACTTGAACCACAGAAAACTGGACGGTATTAAAAATAGCCCGCCAAAAAATGTCTTTGCGGCAGGTTTGCAGATCTGTGTAGTCCGTACACTCAAACAAAATTGCAAAATTTTCTGCGCCTGTGTAGGGGCGCGCAAAAGGCATTAGGTTGACACCGCCGGTAACGGCGTACACCATATTGATCAAAATCGGCAAAAAAGTAAATAAGCCGATGATGAATAAGTTGGGCCCAACAAACAGCCAGCCCACCCGCGAGAGCCCCAACCATTTTTGACCCAACCTGAAAACAGGCTCCATCAAATTGAAGCAAAAACTTAAAAAGGTCTTAAAAAATTGGGCGATGACTTGCATGGCAATCCTCGATTCGAGAGGGCAAACCCTCCCGAATCTGTAACATTATTTCATGTTTGAAATAACGGGGTTAAGGAGTTACACCTTTACTTTTGCGCTTGCTTGACAGCATCGTTCATGTCCACATAGATCTTCGCCAAGGCCTGATCGGTGGTGGACTCGCCCACAATGGCCTGCGTCACACGGGTCACAGTTGGTAGCATGAGGGCGCGGTTGTATTTGTAGCCTTGAAACTTGTACGCTGTGGGAGACAATCCCGCCACACCCCAGCCAAACACCCCAAGCGCCACTTTGGCTGCGGGTGCTGCACTGGCGTAGTTTGCGCCTTTTTTTGCCACGCCTGCGTGGGCAGGAATGTTGTTGGTTCTGCCCACCCATTCCGCATAATTGGCTTGCTGGGCCAAGAACTCCAACAAAGCGCCAACTTCCTTAGGCGATTTGCTGGTTTTAAGTGCTACCCAAGCCGCGCCACCTGGAATGCCCGTGCAAGCCACGGTGCCGCATGGGTTTGAAACGGCAGTCCAGTCAAACGAATTACCGACTTCTTTTTGTAAGCGGTTGATTTGCCAAGAGCCAGAAAGCACCATGGCAACACGGCCATTTTTGAATTCGCCAATAGAATCCGCATAACTGGAACCACCCGATCCAGCCCACACGTCGCGCAGCATAGTACCGTCTTTGTGCCAGCCAACGAATTTGTTAACGGCTAACTTATAGCCATCGTCCAAAATCAAATTACCGTCTTTGTCCAGAATTTTTGCGCCATAGCTAATGGCGGGCCCCGCAAAGCGGTGTCCCGAACGATCCCAAGCCATGGCTGCTGGCAGCTTGTTGGCCTTGGCAACCTTGCGTGCGGCTTCTGCCCATTCGTCCCATGTGGCTTTGGGGCCTGGCACGGCTACTTTGGCTTGGTCAAACAAGGTTTTGTTGATATAGGGGCCCGTCATCGTCAGTTGTGACATGTAGCCGTAAATACCTTTGTCAGTGGCTGTGGGGCGCAACCACGGCAGGGTAGCGCCAAAGTTGGTTTCGAAGTATTTTGGGTCTTTAATATGCGGGCTGATGTCCAGATAGTATTTAGACAAACCGCCCAAATCTGTCACGCGGGCAATGTCTGGGCCTTGGCCAGCAGCCAACTGCACAGGCAGTTGCTCCACAATGGTTTTGTAGGGCACCACATCCAAAATCACTTTGGTACCTGTATTGGCCGCTTCAAAACGTTTGATTTGCTCGGCAGTGACATCGCATTCAATGCCGTCTTGGTAGCACATCATGCGGATCTCGCCCGCGAAAGCCGTGCTGGATATAAACGATGCGGCCAAAGCGATAGCCGAAAGGCCGAATATAGTATGGTTGCTGGTCATGGAAAAATCCTCTAAAAAAACTATGATTTACGCGCTAGATCATAGCGCCAGTAGTGCGTTTTTTTCAGAGGGTTTGTACCCGTTAAAACACCATTCAATGTGACGTATTTGGTACACGTTATCTAGATGAATCGCGTTGATGCGTCTGAAATTATTAGAGCACAATTCCTCGCCTAAACCCGCCAGAGTGGGCAAAGGCTCTTGTTCTGACTAAAATATACCGATGAAACCCCGTGTGTATGTTGAAATTAGTGTCGTCAGCTATTTAGCGGCAAAGCCTAGCTCAGGCAGCACCCTGGCAGGGTAATCCTCCTAAACAACCAACTCAATTTAAAGTAGAAAATACCCCAGACTAGGGAGAAAGTAGTTTTTAAACGAAGACCACCAAATACGGCGGCATGAATGCCCGCATGATTAGCCGGCTCAAAGAGTTAAAGGTTGAAAATGCCAGACGCTGTTGCGCTAAAACTTTATGATGGTTGCAAGCAATCAGCGCATCTGCCTTCTAAACGCCTGCAATTCATCGCGCAAGCGCACAAACTGCACAATCATGGCGGGGTCGGCGGCATAAAAAACTGCAAATTTGCCAAGCAGAGTGCGGCAATACAAACGCGGCGCAATCAGCCAGTCAAGCCCGGGTACACGCAACAATTTGGCATAGGCCAAGTCGCGTAACTCAAACTTTTTTTCCCATACAAAGCTTTGGGTGATGTGGGTACTGTCAAGCGTTGTGCGGCTGGTCAAAATGCACCATAGGGTGTAGAGCATCAAAGCCAAAGCCGCCAACATCCAATACAGGCCAGAGCCAGCAGCTGGGCCTGCGGTGCGTGCCAGTTGGCCGCTGCTCCAAGCGGCAAATGCCCATCCTATGCAGGCGGCCACAATAACGATGCCCAGTATTTTGAACACCAGCGAAAAAGCTGGCCCCGAGCAGGGGTTGGGCTCGGGGGTAAAGGGAAAAGACGGAGGACCGAAGGCTGCGTTCACTTATTTCTTCTCTTTAAAGAGGTCGTCCATTTTCTTTTGCTCTTCTTCGGCTGCTTTGTCCGCTGCCTTGCCTGCGGCGGCATCCATTTCAGCCGCAGTGCCAGTGCCGGCACTGGTGCTTTCTATGGCTTTGAGCAAGTCTGCGGGGTCTTTAGACGCGGTTTCCGCTTCTACAGGAATTTCAATTTTGACTTTGTCCACATCCACCACGATTTCTTTGTCAAGAAACACGGTTACCGTTTGTGGAATAAAAATCACAATCACAACCAAAATTAGCTGCATGAGAACCCAAGGAATCGAGCCTAGATAGATGTCGTTGGACTTGACAGGCACGTCAATGCGCTTTTCTTTGAACAACGTGTCTGCAATGCCACGCAGGTAAAACAGTGCAAATCCGAAGGGTGGATGCATGAAACTGGTTTGCAAATTCACACACAATAGCACACCAAACCAAATCAGGTTAATGCCCAATTTGTCTGCCACAGGCGCAAGCATGGGCACGATGATGAAGGCGATTTCAAAGAAGTCTAAGAAGAAAGCCAAGAAAAACACAAAAATATTGACCACAATCAAAAAGCCCACCTGACCGCCCGGCAAGCCGGTAAGCAAATGTTCTACCCACTTGTGTCCATCCACGCCTTGGAATACTTGGCTAAACACGCGCGAGCCAATCAAAATAAACACCACCATGGCCGTTAGGCGCATAGTGCCCACCATGGCTTCCCACATGAGTGCCTTGTTTAAACGTTTGTAGCTGGCTGCCAGCAGCAAGCCGCCCACTACGCCCATAGCACCTGCTTCTGTAGGCGTGGCGATGGCAGTATTTTGGAAAGGCAATCCGCCCATCGAGCCCAACACCGTAAAGATCAGCAAGGCTGAGGGCACAATTCCACGCAGACATTTGGACCACAGCGCCCAGCCTTGCAAGGTACGGGCAGTTTTGGGCACGCCGGGCACGTAGTGTGGCTTGGCCACGCTGAGCATGTAGGTATACAGCGCAAACAGCAATACCTGAATGATTGATGGGCCCCAAGCGCCTTTGTACATGTCGCCCACGGGCTTGCCCAACTGGTCAGCCAACACCACCAGCACCAAAGAGGGCGGTACCAGCTGGGTAATGGTGCCCGAGGCAGCCAACACGCCTGTGGCATAGCGCATGTTGTAGCCGTAGCGCATCATCACGGGCAGCGAGATCAGTGCCATGGCGATCACTTGGCCTGCCACCGTGCCAGTGATAGCGCCCAAAATAAAGCCCACAATAATCACGGAATAGCCCAAACCGCCTTTGATGGGCCCAAACAGTTGGCCCATAGAGTCGAGCATGTCCTCGGCCAAGCCACATTTTTCTAGTATGGTCCCCATGAAGGTAAAGAACGGGATCGCCAGCAGCAGGTCATTGCTTAAAATCGAGAATAGCGCCAGCGGCAAATTGCTCATGTAGGCGGCTGGAAACCAGCCCATATGGATGGCAAAAAAGCCACAACCGAGGCCCAAAGCAGCCAGTGAAAAAGCCACAGGAAAGCCGATCAGCATGATGACCACCAGTCCGGCGAACATGATGGGGGGAAAATTGTCTACAACCATAGTGTGCTCAATAGGTAAGTAATAAAGGGTGTTGTATGTAAATGGATTGGCCGACTTATTGAATCGGCTTTTCGTAATGGGTGTCCATAGAGTAGCTGCCCCCCAAATAGGCTATGCGCTTGATGACTTCTGAAACGCCTTGCAGCAAGAGCAAAGCAAAGCCCACAGGAAGAGTCAAAATAGCGGGCCAGCGAATCAAACCACCAGCATTTTGGCTCATTTCACCCGAGTAAAAGGCCTGCAAAAAGTAGGGCACGCACATGTACAACAAGAGCCCCACTACGGGGAATAAGAAAAACACAAAACCAAACAAGTCCACATACACAGCGCCGTTGCCCTTGAGCTTGCCGTAGATTAAGTCGACGCGCACATGTTCGTTGACCTTGAGCACATAGGGCGCACCCAGCATGACGGTAACAGCAAACAAATACCATTGGATTTCTAGCCAACCATTCGAGCTCATATCAAAGCCATAGCGAATAAAAGCATTGCCCGCGCAGATCATGGCGGATATAAATACCGCCCAAGCGGCTAACTTGCTCATGCGTTCATTGACCCAGTCAATGCCAAGTGCGAATTTTAAAAGTGCGGACATGCGAAACTCCAAGCCAAATTACGGATGCTGCATTGTCTCAGACGAAAGCGCACCCTCGCTGGCAAAAGACTGACACGTGAGAATGGGGTTAACCCTAGATCAGTGTGCTGGATCGTGGCAATGCGCCGATGCGTGCGTGGTTTTGGGCTTGAACTGTTTGATAATGCCAATCCTGATTAGTTACTTGCCTCAGACAGTCCAATAGAAGTATACTGTATTTATTATCAGTTTTCCTAAGGACTCTCAATGGCAATGAACCGTATCCAATTCCAAGCAGGCCTATCCATGCGCGACTTTCAACTTCAGTAC